>JBEGOD010000191.1:0-5634 GCA_041182185.1 Pseudomonadota bacterium | reverse complement strand
GCCTTGCCGCTGGCCGGACAGGTCGTGGCCGGGTTCGGGACCGAACGTCCTGGCCTGCCACGCTCACGCGGGGTTACCCTGCTGGCCCGTCCGGCTGCACAGATCGTGGCGCCGGCTGCTGGCCGGGTCGTCTTTGCCGGGGCCTATCGCGGTTATGGCCAGATCGTGATCGTCGAACATGCCGGCGGCTGGACCTCGCTGGTGACCGGCCTCGCCTCGCTCGATGTCGAGGTGGGCGACCGGCTGGTCAATGGCTCGCCGCTGGGGGTTACCGGCCCCGGCCAGCCCCTGGTGACGCTGGAACTGCGCAAGGACGGCGAGCCGGTCAATCCGCTCGACCAGCTGGCCCGTTAGATCCAGCCTTCGGGCCATCTGGCGTTAAGGCGCGGCAGAGGATAGGATCACAACCGAATGATTGGCGAAAGGCCGTTACCCGCATGAAGCTTGCCAACCTTGCCCGCGCTACGCTGCTGGTCAGCGCCGTTGCCCTGTTGCCGGCAACCACGGCGGGCCTGGCCGCGGTGGAAGGACGTTCCAGCGCCCAGTTCGACCGGCTGTTCACAGTCTACCAGATCGTCAAGGCGCAGTATGTCGAGTCGGTCGATGACGACAAGCTGATCGCCGGCGCGATCGACGGGATGCTGGCCGCCCTCGATCCGCATTCCAGCTATGTCGAAGGCGCTTCGTTCCAGCGCCTCGCCAACATGATCGATGGCAACTATTCGGGCCTTGGCCTCAGCGTTGGCATGGATGATGGCGCGGTGCGGGTGATCGCACCGATGAAGGGCAGCCCGGCGGAGAAGGCCGGGGTCAAGGCCGGGGACTACATCACGCATCTCGATGGCAAGCTGATCTACGGGATCGAACTGGACGATGCGGTTGCCCGGATGCGCGGCGAGGCCGGGACGGCGATCCGCCTGACCCTGTTCCGCGAAGGTCGCAATGATACCTTCGACGTTACCGTGACCCGCGGGGTGATCGATCTCGAACCGGTGACCTGGAAGCTCGAAAAGGATGTCGGCGTCATCTCGGTCAACGAATTCTCGCGCGATGTCGGCGTCGATGTCGGCAAGGCGATTGCCGATCTGCGCAAGCAGTCCGGCGGCAAGCTGACCGGGCTGGTGCTGGACCTGCGGCAGAACCCGGGCGGTTCGCTGGATGAGGCGGTCGCCCTGTCCGACCTGTTCCTGACCAAGGGCGATATCGTCTCGCAGCGCGGCCGCAATCCGCGCGACAATGAATTCTACCGCGCCGAAGAGATGATCCCGGGCGATGCCGCCAAGGGCCTGCCGGTGATCGTGCTGATCGATGCCGGCTCGGCCTCGGCCTCGGAAATCGTTGCCGGGGCACTGCAGGACCAAAAGCGCGCGCTGATCATGGGTGAACGCAGCTTCGGCAAGGGCAGCGTCCAGTCGCTGTTCGAACTCGACAAGACCCGGGCGATCAAGCTGACCACGGCGCGTTACTATACGCCGTCGGGCAAGTCGGTGCAGGAAGGCGGGATCGATCCCGATATCCGCGTTCCGCAGCTGTCCGACCCCGATGCGCGCCGCCGCGCCCAGCTGACCATGCGCGAGAGCGATCTGCGTCGCCACCTGGTCAACGAGTTGGGTGTGGCCGACAAGCAGCTTGAGGCTGATCGCCAGGACGATCCGCGCTTCAAGGCCACGGCTGAGGAGCTCAAGGCCAAGGGCATCACCGACTTCCAGCTCAACTATGCGCTGGAAACGTTGCGGCGCGGCGGCCAGGCGGCATTGGCGCTGAAGGGAAAGTAAGCGAATGACGATTTCGGCCAGACTGGTGGCGCTGGCGGTGCCGCTGGGGCTGCTTGGCGGCGCCTATATCTCGCAATATGGCTTCGGACTCTATCCTTGCGAGATGTGCTGGTGGCAGCGGTATCCGCATTTCGCGGCCCTGGTTCTGGCGCTGATCGGCTGGCTACGGCCAGGCCAGAAACCGTGGCTATGGCTGGCGGGTCTGGCGATCCTGACATCGGGCCTGATCGGCGGGTTCCACGCCGGGGTCGAATACAACTGGTGGGAAGGCATCACCGGCTGCGCCACGGTGGCAGAAACCGGCGGCGATCCGCTGGCGGCGATCCTGAACGCGCCGATCGTGCGCTGCGATGTGGCGCCCTGGACCTTGCTGGGCATCTCGCTCGCGGGCTTCAATTTCCTGATCTCGACCGCCGGGGCGCTGGCGGTGTTCGCCCTGCTGCGCCGGGAAGGAGCCAAGGCATGACCGATACCGCAAGAATGCTTCGCGTCGACCAGGCCGGAGAATATGGCGCGACCCGGATCTATGCCGGGCAGCTGGCCGTCATGGGCGACCGCGCACCCCATGCCGGAGAGATCGCGCACATGGCCGAGCAGGAAGCGGGTCACCGCGCCAGGTTCGATGCCCTGCTGGCGCAACGCGGCGTCCGCCCGACCGCCCTGCAGCCGGTCTGGAACGTCGCCGGCTTTGCGCTTGGCGCGGCCACCGCGCTGATCGGGCCCAAGGCCGCCATGGCCTGCACCGCGGCGATCGAGACCGAGATCGACCGGCACTATACCCAGCAGCTTGATGAGCTGGGCGATGGGGACCCGGAACTCGCCGGGATGATCCGCGAGTTTCGCGATGACGAACGCGCCCACAAGGAAGCGGCCCTGGCTGCAGGCGCCGAACAGGCACCGGCCTATCCCTTGCTTGCGGGCGCGATCCGGCTGGGCTGCCGTCTGGCGATCCGACTGTCCGAACGGATCTGACGTCCGAACTTGACCCGGCGCAAGGACGTGGCCCGCTTAAGCTGTCATTCAGCGCGCAAGGCCCCTATATCGGGGCAACCGCGCCAAGGAGATCACCCATGCGCCGCCTGTTGATTGCCGCCCCCCTGCTGGTTCTTGCTGGCCCCGCCCTGGCCCAGGATGCGCCCGAGCCGAAGGTCAACCAGCTGATCGTCTATGGTAATGACGAATGCCCGGTTTCCAGCGATGACACGATCACCGTCTGCGCGCGCAAGGCCGAGGCCGAGCGCTTCCGGATCCCGCAGATCCTGCGGCAGACCGCTTCGCCCCAGAACGAAGCCTGGAACAACAAGGTCCTGGCCTATGAGCGGGTCGGCAAGACCGGGACGATGAGCTGCTCGCCAACCGGCGCTGGCGGCTGGACGGGCTGCTCGGGCAAGCTGATCGATGCCGCCTATGCCGAAAAGCAGAGCGACGAGAGCATCCGCTTCGGCCAGCTGATCGCCGACGAGCGGGCCAAGCGCCTGTCGACGATCGACAAGGATGCGGCCAAGACCCAAACCGACGTCGAAGTGCTGGAAAACCAGATCGAAGCCCGCCGCAAGGCCGAGGCCGAGGCTGCCGCCAAGGCCGAAGCCGAGAAGAAGCCCGAAGGCGGCAACTGACCCGCCTGCGACTTGGCGCTACTTGCGCGGGACCTGTGCCACTTCCGCCAGCCAGACATCGGCCAGGCCATCGCTCGGCGCGCGCCAGTCGCCGCGCGGGCTGAGGCTGCCGCCCGATGATACCTTCGGACCATTCGGAATCGCACTGCGCTTGAACTGGCTGGTGGCGAAAAACCGCCGCACGAAGTTTTCCAGCCAGCGGCGGATTTCTGCCAGCGAATAGTCTTCCTTGCGCTCTTCCGGGAAACCGAACGGCCAGCGGCCGCTGCCCTCCTTGCGCCAAGCGTGCCAGGCTAGGAAGGCAATCTTCGTCGGCGTCAGCGCCTGGCGCAGCGTGTAGTACAGGAAGAAATCGTTGAGCGGATAGGGGCCAACCGCGGCCTCGGTGCTCTGGATCGCGCCGCTGGCATCGGCCGGGACGAGCTCGGGCGAGATTTCCTGGTCAAGGATGGCGGTCAGCACTGCGTCTGTCGCGGCATCGAACTGCTCGCTCTCGACCGACCAGCGGATCAGGTACTGGATCAGGGTCTTGGGCACGCCGCAATTGATGGCATAGTGGCTCATGTGATCGCCGACGCCGTACGTGCACCAGCCCAGCGCCAGTTCTGACAGGTCGCCCGTCCCGACCACGAAACCGTGGTGATGGTTGGCGAGCCGGAACAGGTAATCGGTGCGCAGGCCGGCCTGGACGTTCTCGAAGGTCACGTCATAGACCTTTTCGCCGCGCGAATAGGGATGATCCATGTCCCCCAGCAGCTGTTCGGCGGCTGGGCGGATATCGATCTCTTCCGCCGTGATGCCCAGCGCCCGCATCAGTTTCCAGGCGTTGGCCTTGGTCCCTTCGCTGGTCGCAAAGCCGGGCATGGTATAGCCGCGGATCGCAGTGCGCGGCAGGCCCAGCCGGTCACAGGCCTTGGCCGCGACGATCAGGGCGTGGGTCGAATCGAGTCCGCCCGAAATGCCGATGACCAGGCACTTCGCTTTGGTTGCCTCCATTCGCCGGCTCAGCCCGTCGACCTGGATGTTGAACGCCTCGTAGCAATCCTGCGCCAGCCGTTCGGCCCGGTGCGGCACATAGGGGAAGCGCCGCAGCGCTCGCCTTAGCCCGACATCCTTCTCGTGCAGCGGCAGGGTGAAATCGACCCAGCGGAACTCACGCTCCGGGTGTCCGGCGGCGACGGCGGCATCGTTGAATGAGCCGGTCCGCATCCGCTCCAGCCGCAGGCGCTGAACGTCGACATCGGCCACGGCCAACTGCGGGCTGCGGCTGAACCGCTCGGAGCGCGCCACTTCCTCACCCAGTTCGAAGATCGATCCCTGCCCATCCCAGGCCAGGTCGGTCGTGCTCTCGCCCGCGCCGGCAGCGGCATAGACATAGGCCGCAGCGCAGCGCATCGACTGGGCGGCGCAGAGCGTGGTGCGCTCATCCGCCTTGCCGACCGTAATGTTGGAAGCCGACAGGTTGCACAGGACTGTCGCCCCGGCCAGCGCGCCGCGGATCGACGGCGGCTGCGGCACCCACATGTCCTCACAGATCTCGAGGTGAAAGGTGAAGTCGGGCAAGTTGGCGGCGCGGAACAACAGATCGGTGCCGAACGGGACCTGGGCCCCGCCCAGTTCGATCGTTTCGCCGGTGATGCCGACCCCCTGGGCGAACCAGCGCTTCTCGTAATACTCGCGGTAATTGGGCAGGAAGCTCTTGGGCACCACGCCCAGCACGCGCCCTTGGGTAACCGCAGCGGCACAGTTGTAGAGCCGGCCATTGCGGACCAGCGGCAGGCCGACGACCAGTACTGCGCGCATCCGTTCGCTTGCGGCCACTACACTGGCCAGCGCCGTTCGCGCGGAATCGAGCAGGGCCTGCTGGGTCAGCAGGTCGTCGATCGCATAGGCGGTCAGGCACAGCTCCGGGAAGACCACCAGGTCGACACCGTCGCGCTCGGCTTGCCGGGCCAGTTCGAGTACGGCGCGGGCATTGGCAACGGGGTCGGCAACGAAGACTGAAGGCGTTGCGGCGGCGACGCGCACCAGCCCGTGGCGATGAATCGAATGGAAGGGCAGCAGCTCACTCATCGCGGTAGTCTAGAGCGTCGCGAGCCAGCCGTCGACCTTGGCGAAATGATCGTCCCAGCTGGGCGCGCGGAACGATGGCATGGCGGCCAGCTGGCGGGCCCGGTCCGGGGCATCGCCGCAATAGGCGCGGATCGCCGCCTCCCAGCCCTGTCCGTCCAGCGGATCAAGGT
>JBEGOD010000190.1:0-9525 GCA_041182185.1 Pseudomonadota bacterium | reverse complement strand
GCCCTGGCCACGCTGGTTTGCTCCCCGGCATGTTCGGCCACCAGCCGGTCATAGCGCTGGCCAACCGCTTCGGTGATCTCGGTCAGCTCGTTCACCAGCGCCGCGCCGTCGGCCATCCCATCGAGTCGGGCGACATTGTCGAGCGCGGCAGGGTCAGTCGGCAGGCTGTGGGTCTGCTGGTCGGCCACCATCTGCAGCCGGTGTTCGACCACCCGCAGCCGGTCATAGCTCTGGCCCAGCAGCGCGGCATCGGCAGGATCGATGATGCCCGCCTCGGCCAGGGCATCCAGGCTCGCTCGCGTCCCGCGCAGGCGGATTGCCGGATTGCGGCCGCCGTGGATCAGCTGGTGGATCTGGGCGAAGAATTCGACCTCGCGGATTCCGCCACGCCCCTTTTTCAGGTCAAAGCCAGGGCCGGGTACCTTGGCCCCGTGATGGTTGGCCCTAATCCGTGCCGAGAGCCGCCCGACCTCGGCAATCGCGCCGAAGTCCAGGCTCTTGCGCCAGACGAACGGCCGGATCGCGGCAAGGAAGGCCTCGCCGGCGGCAATATCCCCGGCGCAGGCCCGCGCCCGGATGAAGGCCGCGCGTTCCCAGGCGAGCGCGGAGCTTTCGTAATGCGTCAGCGCCGCTTCGATCGGGATCGCCAGCGGGCTGACCTCGCTCGCGGGGCGCAGCCGCAGGTCGACCCGGAAGACATAGCCCTCGGCATCGACGTGGCTCATCAGCTCCATCAGGCTGCGCGCGACCCGCTGCGCCGCCTCGCCCGGCTCGTCGCGGGTCCGCCGGGGGAGCAGGGTGGGATCATAGAGCAGGATCGGATCGATGTCGGAACTGTAGTTCAGTTCCTGCGCGCCGTGCTTGCCCAGCGCCAGGGCCAGGAACCCGGCTGGCTCGGCATCGGGCACGCGTTGGCGGATCGCCTCGGCAATCGCGGCATCGAGCGCGCGGTCGGCAAAGCTGGAGAGTTCGCCCGTGACGCGCAGCAGTGGCAGGCCCCCGGCCAGGTCGCCGACCGCCAGTGCCACGGCCAGCGCCAGCTTCTCGCGCCGCAAGGCCGATCCGACCGAGGGCGCGCCTTCCCCCGCGCCATTGGCCCAGGCCAGCGCCGCTTCGCCGTCTCCGGCCGCCCCCAGCGCGGCCAGATCGGGCATGCTGGCCAGCCCGCGCGCCAGATAAGGCGCGTGGGCGCGGGCGCGGTGCAGGGCATGAGTCCAGTCGCCGTTCATCATCCCCGTGCTTGCGAAGGGGGCGGCGCTCTGTCAATCGGCGGAGCATCGAGCAGCCCCGAAAGGTTACCCCGTAGATGAAGCTCCGCGCAGTCCTGCTAGCCACTCTCGCCATCCCGGCAGCCGCCCAGGCCAAGCCAGCTCCGGTCCCGGCAGTCCAGCCGGTGGCGCTCAACCAGCCGGCGCTGGTCGAGATGGTCAAGGCGCTGTCTTCCGACGAATTCGAGGGCCGCTCCCCCGGCACGGCGGGTGAGGACAAGACCGTTGCTTACCTGATCGAGCGGTTCAAGGCGGCCGGGCTCCAGCCAGGCAACAAGGGTTCGTGGACGCAGGACGTGCCGACGGTGGAGATCACGGCCAGCAACATGGCGGGCCTGGCGATCACCGGCGGACCCGGCACCATGCTGTTCGCGCCGGGCAAGGACTTTGTCGCCGGGTCCTACCGCGCGGTGGACCGGACCGCGATTGCCGATGCCGAGCTGGTCTTCGTCGGCTACGGGATCAATGCCCCGGAGCTCGGCTGGAACGACTATGCCGGCCTGGACATGCAGGGCAAGGTCGCGGTCATCCTGGTCAACGACCCGGACTATGAAACCGCCACCGAAGATGGCCCGTTTAAGGGCCGGCGGATGACCTATTACGGCCGCTGGACCTACAAGTTCGAGGAAGCAGCAAGGCAGGGTGCGCGGGCCGCGCTGATCGTCCACGATACCTTCCCGGCGGCCTATGGCTGGAACGTGGTCGAAAGCTCGTGGACCGGGGCGCAGTACTTCGTCCAGAAGGCCAACAAGGGCATGGACCAGACCCAGGCCAACGGCTGGATCCAGAAGGGCGTGGCCGAGCAGGTGCTGAAGGCAGCTGGGCAGGACCTGACGCAGCTGACGGCAGCTGCCAAGCAGCGCGGGTTCAAGGCTGTGCCGCTGGGTCTGAAAGCCAGCATGAACTTCGACAACACCTTGCGCACCGCCATGTCGAAGAACGTGATCGGCATTCTGCCGGGCAAGAAGCGGCCCGGCGAATATGTGCTCTACACTGGCCACTGGGATCACCTGGGTCGCTGCAAGGCCAACGCCAAGGGTGACGACATCTGCAACGGCGCGGTCGACAATGCCACCGGCACCGCCATGCTCGCTGCGATTGCCGAAGCCAATGCCAAGGCCGGTCCGGCCGACCGCAGCCAGGTATTCCTGGCGGTGACACTGGAGGAATCGGGCCTGCTGGGCAGCGAGTACTATGCCGCCAATCCGGTCTATCCGCTGGCCAGGACCGTCGGCGGGGTGAACATGGATGCGCTCTCGCCGGGATCGGCCTCGCGCGATTTCCAGGTGGTCGGTGGGGACAAGAGCGAGCTGACTCGCTACGTCGCTGCAGTGACGAAGGCGATGGGCCTGGCGCAGTCGCCCGAAAGCGACATCGAGCGCGGGTACTATTACCGCTCGGACCATTTCAGCTTTGCCAAGCGCGGCGTGCCGATGTTTAACCTCGGCCGCGGCAACGACTGGGTAAACGGCGGCAAGGCAGCGGGCGAAGCGGCAGCCAAGCGCTATAACGCCGAGGCCTATCATGGCCCGGAGGATGAATTCGACCCGACTTGGGACTGGTCGGGCATGTTGCAGGATGGCGAGCTGTTCTACCGCCTCGGCCGCAGCCTGGCGATGAGCGCTGACTGGCCCAACTGGCACCCGACGGATGAGTTCCGCGCGATCCGTGATGCTGGCCGGAAAGGCGCGAAGTAATGGCCCACGGCGCTGTCTGGATGCCGCCCGAATGGCATCCGCAGGACTGGATCTGGATCGGTTTCCCGCACGATCCGGTCGAGTGGCCGGGCTTTCTGGGCCGCGCGCAGGAGCAGATCGCCGCCTTTGCCAATGCCGTGGCGGACAGCGGCCAGCAGGTCCGGCTGATCGTGCGCGACGAGGCCAACCGCGCCCGTGCCAGCGCACTGTGCAGCGCGGCGGTGCAGCTGGAGGTGCGCCGTTATGGCGATGTCTGGCTGCGCGATACCGGGCCGCTGGTGGTGCAGCGTGATGGCCAGCGGCTGGGCCAGCGCTTTGGCTTCAATGGCTGGGGCGGCAAGTACCTGATGGACGGTGACCAGGAGATCGGCGCCGAACTGGCGGAGAGTGCTGGCCTGCCGGTCGCGACGGCTGACTGGATCCTCGAAGGTGGCGCGCTCGATTGCGATGGCACCGGGCTGGTGGCGACGACCGAGCAGTGCCTGCTCAATCCCAACCGCAACCCCGCCTTGTCGCGCGCCGATCTGGAAGCGCGGCTGGCCCGCGACCTGGGGTTCGACAAGGTGCTGTGGCTGGGGGAGGGGCTGATCAACGATCACACCGACGGCCATGTCGACAACCTCGCCCGCTTCGTCGCGCCGGGAGTGCTGGCCGTGCCACGCCCGAGCGGGGAGCACGATGCCAACGCGGCGATCTATGCCGATGCCAGGGCGCGGGCCGAAGAGTTCGGCCTGAAGGTGGCGGAGGTCCCGTCACCCGGGCGGGTAGAGAGCGAAGGCGGGCGGATGGAGCCGGCCAGCTACATGAACTTTGCGGTCACCAGTAAGGTGGTGGTCGTCCCGACCTATGGCACGCGATATGACGCGGACGGCGTCGCGGCGATCCAGGCGCTGTTCCCGGACCGGGCGGTGGTCGGCGTGCTGGCCGATGCAGTGCTGGCCGGTGGTGGTTCGTTCCACTGCGCCAGCCAGCAGATGCCACGGTTCTGAGAACGGGCGCCGGACTGACGAATCCTTGACTCCGCCCCCTCGCGCATTTAGTTTCAACTGAAACCGAAATTCGCGACAGGAGCATGTCTGCCATGGCCGACCTTTTCGAAAACCCGCTGGGCCTCGACGGGTTCGAATTCGTCGAATTCTGCGCGCCGGAAAAGGGCGTGCTGGAGCCGGTCTTTGCCGCGATGGGCTTCACCGAGATCGCCCGCCACCGCTCCAAGGACGTCCAGCTGTGGCGCCAGGGCGATATCAACCTGATCGCCAATTACGAACCGCGCAGCCCGGCCTGGTACTTCGCGCAGGAACACGGCCCGTCCGCCTGCGGGATGGGCTGGCGCGTGCGCGATGCGGCCAAGGCCTATGCCGAGGCGATCGAACGCGGGGCCGAACCGGTCGAAAGCCGCACCGGGGTAATGGAACTGCGTCTGCCGGCCTTCCGCGGGATCGGTGGATCGATGATCTACCTGATCGACCGTTATGGCGCCAAGGAATCCGGGGACCTGTCGATCTATGACATCGATTTCGTCTACCATGCCGGGGTCGATCGCCATCCGGTCGGCACGGGCCTCAAGCTGATCGATCACCTGACCCACAATGTCTATGGCGGGCGCATGGCCCACTGGGCCGCCTTCTATGAGCGGATCGCCGGTTTTCGCGAGATCCGCTATTTCGACATCAAGGGCGAATATACGGGCCTCACCAGCAAGGCGATGACCGCACCCGACGGCAAGATCCGCATTCCGCTGAACGAGGAAGGCGCCGGTGGCGGCGGGCAGATCGAGGAATACCTGCGCGCCTATAATGGCGAGGGGATCCAGCACATCGCCTTTGCCTGCGACGATCTCTACGCCGTCTGGGACAAGCTCGCCGCGCTCGGCACGCCTTTCGCGCCGGCGCCGCCCGCGACCTATTACGAGATGCTGGGTGAGCGCCTGCCCGGCCACGGCGAACCGGTGGCCGAACTGCAGCGGCGCGGGATCCTGCTCGACGGGTCGACCGAGAACGATGATCCGCGGCTGCTGCTGCAGATCTTCAGCCAGACCATGATCGGCCCGGTCTTCTTCGAATTCATCCAGCGCAAGAAGGACGAAGGTTTCGGCGAGGGCAACTTTACCGCACTGTTCAAGTCGATCGAGGCGGACCAGATCCGCCGCGGCGCGCTGCAGGTCGAAGGGGCAGAGCAGTGAGCGGGCCGATCCAGCTCGAGCGCATCCACCACGTCGCCTATCGCTGCCGCGACGCCAAGGAGACGGTGGACTGGTACACGCGGATGCTGGGCATGCGCTACACCACCGCCTTTGCCGAGGACCATGTGCCCTCGACCGGGGAATTCGATCCCTACATGCACGTCTTCCTCGATTGCGGCGGCGGCAATGTCCTGGCCTTCTTCGAGCTGCCGAACCAGCCGGAAATGGGCAAGGATCCGGCCACCCCGGCCTGGGTCCAGCACCTGGCCTTCAAGGTCGCCGATCTCGATGCGCTGCTTGCCGCCAAGGCCCATCTGGAAACGCAGGGTGTGGACGTGCTGGGGCCGACTTATCACGGCGTGTTCCGCTCGATCTATTTCTTCGATCCCAATGGTCACCGGTTGGAACTGGCCTGCGATATCGGCACGCCGGATCAGTATGCCGAGCTTGCCGCCGTTGCCCCGGCGATGCTGCACGAATGGAACGAGACCAGGCGCGCCCCGCGCCATGCTTCGTGGCTGCACGAGGATCCGGCCGAACGCGGCGATAGCTGAGCCACTGGCTAAAGCTGGGGTTTCATCGCGCGGTTAATCCGGTATGGGCCGCGCGTGCGTTCGTCCATCCTCGTCTCGCTCGGCCTTGCCGTCCTGCCCACGCCCGCGCTGGCCCAGCGCGCGGGAGAGAACGCCGCAACCCAGTCGAGCGATGCCTTCGGCCGCTCGGTCGGCAGCGAAAAGACCGGGCTTTACAACAACGAAGACGTCCGCGGGTTCAACCCGGTCGATGCCGGCAATGTCCGGCTTGAGGGGCTGTACTTCGACCAGGTCGAGCGGATTTCCTCGCGGATTGTCGATGGCAACACCATCCGCGTCGGCGCGGCGGCGCTGCGCTATCCCTTCCCGGCGCCGACCGGTCTGGTCGATTACAACCTGACCCAGCCGGGCAAGGACGCCAGCTACAGCTTCAACCTGGAATACAGCTCGCCCAATTCGATCGGGCCGGGCGGCTCGTTCGAATTCAAGCAGCCGCTAGGCGATCATTTCGGCCTTTCGGGCGGCGTCGGCTTTCGCAATGCGACCCGCTATGAAGGCGGGCACAGCCGCTATCGGCCCATGGGACTAACCGCCGCCTGGCGGCCGCAGCCAGGCACCGAAGTGCTGCTGTTCGGCGGACTGTTCATTTACCGCACTGATG
Source organism: Pseudomonadota bacterium (assembly GCA_041182185.1). Lineage (GTDB taxonomy): Bacteria > Pseudomonadota > Alphaproteobacteria > Sphingomonadales > Sphingomonadaceae > Novosphingobium. The sequence continues at coordinate 3,184 of JBEGOD010000190.1, read as the reverse complement.
AGCTGCGGCCCTTTTATTACCCCGTCGGCACCGAGCCTCCGCCCAAGGCGCCCCGCGGGGTGGACCTCAGCCAGCCCTGGGCCAGCCGCAACCAGGACCTGTGGACCAGCGGGGCGATCGTCAAGACGCCCTTGCTCGGCGCAAGGCTGGAAGCAGGGCTGTTCTATTCGGCCAAGGATCAGCAGAGCGTCTATGCCGACCTGATGCGCGGTGTTGCCAGCGATGGTTCGGTCGCCAACCGCCGGATCGTGGCCGAGCGCGACAATTACGATGGCTCGTGGTCGGGCGAAGTGCGGCTGGTCAAGGAATGGACCGGCAGCGCGATCAATCACCGCCTGATCGCTTCGGTCCGCGGCCGCTCGCGCAACCGCGAGTTCGGTGGCGGCAGCGTGCTGGCGCTCGGCTCGTCCACCATCCTGCGCCCCGATCTGCGGACCGAGCCGGTCTGGACGCAAGGCGCCAAGAACAGCGACGAAGTGCGCCAGATCACCGGCGGCGTGGCCTGGTCGATGGTTTCGCCGCAGCGCTTCAGCCTGGATGTCGGCATTTCCAAGAGCCGCTACCGCAAGGCGCTGGATTTTGCCGATGCGGCGCTGGCCGATCCGGTGACGCGCGACAATCCGCTGCTGCTGAACGTGGCCGGGTCGGTCCATCTGGCGCGCGGGCTGTCGGTCTATGCCGGCTCTACCCGCGGGCAGGAAGAGGCGCTGGTCGCGCCCGATATCGCCACCAACCGCTCCGAAGCCCCGCCAGCACTGCGCACCAGCCAGGTCGAGGCCGGTGCGCGCTGGGCGGTCACCCCGCACCTGACCTTCATCGCCGGGGCCTTCTCGATCCGGAAGCCGTATTACAACCTCGATCCGGCGCTGCGCTATCGCCAGCTGGGCACGCTGACCAATCGCGGGATCGAGGTCTCGCTGACCGGGCAGCTTGCCCCGGGGCTGACGATTGTCAGCGGCTCGCTGTTCCTGGATCCAACCATTTCAGGCGAGGCGGTGGACAGCCGGCTGATTGGCCCGAGTCCAGTCGGCCAGATTCGCCGGCGCTCGGTCGCGACGATCGACTGGCGGATGGGCGAGGGCCATGGCCCGCTCTCGCTCGATGCCACGGTGGAAAGCCTGTCCAGCCGGGTCGGCAATGCCGCCAACACCCTGGTCGCCCCGCCGCGCGCGACGCTCAACCTGGGTGCGCGCTATCGCTTCAAGGCGGCTGGCGGCACATGGCTGCTGCGTCCGATGCTGCTCAACGTGTTCGACGAATACGGCTGGAACGTGAACGCGTCGGGCGGGTTCACCTATTCGAATGCGCGCACCGTCACGCTCCAGCTCGTCGCCGATTTCTAGGAGTCCCGGTCTGGTGTTGCCTCCATGGCTAATGGAGAATGGCTACTCTCCCGGCACCTTGACCCGCAGCATCGCGCCCGCGGCCAGGACCAGCGTGACCGCGGCAAAGGCCATGGTCCAGATCGGCTGGTCGGGGAACCAGGCCTTCATGATCGATCCCATCACGGTTGCCACCAGCAGCTGCGGCACCACCACGAAGACGTTGAACAGCCCCATGTAGATGCCGAGCTTGGCCTGCGGCAGGCTGCTCGCCAGGATCGCATAGGGCATGGCGAGGATCGAGGCCCAAGCGATGCCGACACCGATCTCGCTGATAATCAGCTGCTCGGGCGTGGTGAAGAAGAAGAAGCTGGCATAGCCCAAGGCTCCGGCCAGCAGGCAGGCCACGTGTGTCTTCACCTTGCCAATCCGGCGTGAAAGGAACGGCAGCAGGGTCAGCGCCGCGACTGCCGCGACGCCGTTGTAGACCGAGAACAGCACGCCGACCCAGTTGCCGCCTTCCTGATAGGCAGCGCTGGCCGGGTCGGCCGAACCGAAGAAGTTCTGCGCCACCACCGGCGTGGTGTTGATCCACATGATGAACAGCGCCGACCAGCTGAAGAACTGCACCAGCGCCAGGCGCTGCATGATGTCGGGCATGCCCGAGAAATCGCCAATGATGCTGGCCAGCATGTTGGCGTGTCTGCCCGCGCGGGCGAGGCGGATCGCGAGGTAGCTCAGCACGCCATAGCCGACCAGCAGCATGGCCAGCAGGTAGACTTCCTTCTCCAGTCCCCACTGCTCGGTCGCCAGCGCCAGCAACCCGCCACCGGCAATCCACCAGAACGGTCCGCCCGAGCTGCGGTCAGCCAGCGCCCGCAGGGTCGGCGCAGCGGCGTCCTCGGCCTCCCCAAAGGCGTGCATTTCCTCGGGCGAATATTCCTTCGTCGTCAGCACGGTCCACAGCACGGCGGCAAACAGCGCCAGCCCGCCCGCCCAGAAGGCATAGCGCACCGTATCGGGGATCTGGCCCGGCGCGGCCTCGTTCGCCACGCCCAGATGATCGAGCAGGTAGGGGAAGATCGAGCCGACCACTGCGCCCACGCCGATAAAGGCGGTCTGCACGGCATAGCCCGCCGTATGCTGATCCTTGCGCAGCATATCGCCGACAAAGGCGCGGAACGGCTCCATCGAGATATTCAGGCTGGCATCGAGCACCCACAGCAGCACCGCCGCCATCAGCAGCACGTTGCTCCCTGGCATGGCGAGGAGCGAGAGGGCGGCCAAGACCGCACCGAGCAGGAAAAACGGGCGGCGGCGGCCGAGGCGGCCGAGCCAGGTCTTGTCGGACAAGTGGCCGATGATCGGCTGGACCAGCAGCCCGGTCAGCGGCGCGGCCACCCACAGCGCTGGCAGATCGTCGATCGAGCTGCCGAGCGACTGGAACACGCGGCTCATGTTCGCGTTTTGCAGCGCGAAGCCGATCTGGATTCCGAAGAAGCCGAAGCTGATGTTGAACAGCCCGGCCCAGTTCTGCCGCGGTTTTTCGGTTGCCATGCCTCTCCCCTTTATGGGCGGCAGGGCTGGCACGCCCAGCTGGGCCAAGCAAGTGGCATACGAAGACGCAAAGGCCAGCGGTTGGGACGGTTCAGCCTGCCGTGCTGGCCCGCACGATCAGCCGCGGCGGCAGGCTGCGGTTGTCCTGGGCCCGGTCCTCGATCTGTTCGGCCAGGGTTTCGACCAGCAGTTCGCCCGCGGCGAACAGGTCCTGCTGCACGGTGGTGAGCGGCGGGCTGGTCAGGCTGGCGGCAGGGATATCGTCGAAGCCGACCACGGCGACATCGTCCGGCACCGTGCGGCCG
>JBEGOD010000189.1:0-5638 GCA_041182185.1 Pseudomonadota bacterium | reverse complement strand
GGGATGGCCAGTGGGGGCGCCAGCGGAACTGTTGTCCGGATAGAATATTTGCAGCATGGTGATCACGCGGGTCGCGTGCAACTTTGCGGCGCGGCAGAACCCAGCAAGAAACCGCCGTCATCACGCGCGAGGAGGCAGAGATGAGCCAGGCCAAATCGAAGACGGGCGGGGGCCGGAAACTGGTGCGAAAGGCCGCGAAACCAACCAGGCTCACCGCGCTAGCCCTCGCGCTCGCCGGCTTGCTAGCCACCCCCGCCACGGCGAAGCACGCCGCGCCGTCTGCCGGCCCGGTATATACCCCGTCGGACCTGCCCTATCCGTTCTCCAGCGCGGTGCAGGTGGGGGATGTGCTGTACCTTTCGGGCCAGCTGGGCGCCGAGGATGGGGGCGGCAAGGTGGTGCCCGGCGGGATCGGGCCGGAGAGCGAGCAGATGTTCAAGCGGATCGGCCAGACCCTGGGCGCACACGGCCTGAGCTTTGACGACGTGTTCAAATGCTCCGTCTTCCTGGCCGACATGGCGGACTGGCCGGCCTTCAACACGATCTACGCGCGCCACTTCAAGCCCGGCCGCTACCCCGCGCGCTCGGCCATGGGCGTGAACGGCCTAGCCCTGGGCGCGCGGGTGGAGATGGAATGCTGGGCGCACAAGCCGCAGCAGCGCTGAGCCCGTTTTCCTACACTGGTGCCGCCCGTTATGATCGCAGCGGCTCTTTGCAATTGTTGATCCGCCCTGCCCGGCGCACCGGGCTGGCTTTTTTCCTGGCCCGGCGCCGCGGAAGCGCGTTTTTGCCGCCTGGGCCGCAGGATTTTGCGGCGTTCGGCCTGTTGGAAGAAGCGGACGCGGTGTCAACTGTGTGAACCCGAGCGTAACGCTGCCTTCGGCAATTGTGGCAGTGGGCAGCAGCGCGGCGGCAGGCTAGTCTGCCAGACACAACCAAGGCGGGATGAGACGCATGACGACTGAACAAACCGGTGGCTGCCTGTGCGGCGCGGTGCGCTACAAGATCACGGCCGAGCCGTTCATGCAGGCAGTGTGCCATTGCAAGAACTGCCAGCGCCAGGCCGGCAGCGGCTGGTCGATGATCCTGGGCCTGCCCGAAAGCGGCGTGGAGATCACCGGCACGGTCCAGACCTATGTCGATCACGGCACCAGCGGCGGCGAAGTGCACCGCCAGTTTTGCCCGACCTGCGGATCGCCGGTCTTCACGCGGGTGCCGGCCCAGGTCGGTGGGATCTTCGTGAAGGCGGGGACGCTTGACGATACCTCCAGCTTCAATCCGCAGCTTCAGTTCTGGACCGCCAGCAAGCAGCACTGGATCGAGATCCCGGGCGTGCCCGGCGTGCCCGGCAACCCGGGCTAGAGCCTCGCCAGCCGCACCAGCGCTTCGTCCAGCGCCTGGAGGAAACGTGAGCGATCGGTCTTGGCGAAAGGCGCCGGGCCCCCGATCGCATCGCCGCCGGCGCGCAGATCGGCCATGATCGCCCGGGTGGCGATAGCACCGCCGATCGAGGCATGGGTGAACGGCTTGCCGGTGGCAGAGAGCACCGTCGCCCCGGCTTTCAGGCAGCGGTCGGCCAGCAGGATATCGCTGGTCACCACCACGGCGCGGGCGTGGGCGGCTGCGGCAATCCAGTCATCCGCCGCATCGAAGGCATCGGAGACGGTGACGCGCGCGATCAGCGGGTGGTCGGGCACGCGCAGGCGCATATTGCTGACCACGTGGACCGCGACCTGGCGGCGGAAGGCGACCTTGTAGATCTCTTCCTTCACCGGGCAGGCATCGGCATCGACCAGGATGCAAAGCGGTTGCGTGGTCATCGGCAGCAGGCGGTCAGCGCTTGATGTGCTCCAGCCCGGCGACGACGCCCGGCTTGAGGCTGGGCTTGGAAGCGTTCTGCTTGGCCGGCTTTTCCGCCTTGGGCTTGCGCGTTTCCTTGTTCGATTTCATCTGACCCTTGGCCATGGCACTTCTCCGGCAGGCAGCACGCCCGTCGTTCGACCTAGGCCTGTTGCAAGGGGAAAGCGAGCGCCCATAATGGTCGTGCCCAGGCCATCCTCGAACGCCAGCCGTGCCGATCCTTCCAGCGCCCCCAGCAGGCCCCGGGTCCCGGCCACAGTGGCCGTGCAGGGTTCGGGCATGGTCGCGGCTACCCAGCCGAATTGCGTCCCGCCGTGCGGTCTAGCGCCTGCGGACGAATTCCGCGCGCAGGACGAGGCCTTTGATTCCGGGATACTTGCAGTCAATCTCCTGCGCATCGCCAGTCAGGCGGATCGAGGGGATGACGGTGCCCTGCTTGAGCGTCTGGCCCGCGCCCTTGACGGTGAGGTCCTTGATCAGGGTGACGGAATCGCCATCGGCCAGGACGTTGCCAACGGCATCGCGCACTTCGACGGCGCTTTCGTCCGCACGCTTTGCTGCAAGTTCCGAAGCAGGCAGCCATTCGCCGCTGTCCTCGTCATAGACATAGTCTTCGTCGTCACCGGCCATGTGCTGTCTCCCATCAGGGCGAGTCCATGGCAGGCCGGGGTCTCCGGTGCAACGCACGTTGACAAGCGCGCGGCCCCGGCCAAGTCTCCCGCCTGACAGGAGGGACGGCAATGGCGAAGGGTTGGTCTTGGATGCTGTGGGGGGCCGCCGCTTATAACTGGCTGATCAGCCTGCCGGTCCTGCTGAACACCGGCCTGGCTGTAGCGGACAAGGTTTCGGCCGTGCTAATTGCCGGATTCGGCGTGCTTTACGCGCTGGTTGCCAGCAATCCGGTGCGGCTTGCCCCGGCGCTGTGGGCCGGTGTCGTCGGCAAGCTGGGGCTGGTGCTGCTACTCGCCCCGTCGATCGCAGCGGGGACGGCGACACCCGGAACCGCGCCGGTGCTGGCTGGCGATCTGCTGTTCACCTGTGCCTTCCTTGCCCTGCTGCTTGGCCCCGGGCGGCGCGCGGAATGATAGACCGCACGATCATCCGTTTGGGGCCGGAGCATCGGGCTGCTGCGATCACAACTCTGGCCGCCGCCTTTCAGGCCGACCCGGCGATCAGCTGGATCATCCCCGATGATGCCGAGCGGGCGCGGCGGCTGCCAAAGATGTTCGCCTGGCTGTGGGACGACCACCAGCGCCATGGCATCGCCCTTGGCACGCCGGGGTGCGAGGCGGTTACGCTGTGGCGCTTGCCGGGCAAGGTCCACCATCACGATCCGCTCTGGCCGCCAGAGCTGGCGCGGCTGCTGGGGATCTTCGGGCGGCGAATCCTGCGCGGCGCAAAAGTGGGCGATGCGATTGCTGCGCACCTGCCCAAGGACGAGGGCTGGTATTACCTGCGCTACGCCGGGGTGCGGCCCGATTGCCAGGGCCAGGGGCTGGGCGGCCTGACCATCCGCGCCGGGATCGCCGAGGCCACTGCCGCGGGCATGCCGACCCTGCTTGAGACTGCGACCGAGGCCAATGTCGGGATCTACCTGCGGCTCGGCTTTACGGTGCACGAAGAATGGGACGTGCCGACCAAGGGCGCCCCGCATTTCTGGTCGATGTCGCGACCGCTCTGATCCTGCCTCGCTAGAAGCCCTGGGCGAGGAACGCCTCCGCCAACCCAGCGAGCAGCGCGGTCCCGCGCGGCAGGACCGCCTCATCCACCATCATCCGCGGCGAATGGATCCCGCAGCATGAATTCCAGTCCGCCCCGTCCTCGGCCACGCCCAGGAAGAACATCGCGCCGGGGACCTTTTCGAGGACATAGGAGAAGTCCTCCGCCCCCATGATCGGCGCGGGCAGGGTCTGCCAGGCCCCTGTGCCGAACAGCTCGCCCGTGACCCGCTCTCCAAAGGCGACCGCGCGGGCATCGCAGATCGTGACCGGAAAGCCTTCGATCACGGTCACTTCGGCAGACAGGCCATGGGCCGCGGCGATCCCGCCTGCCAGTTGGCGCAGGGCATCGTGGAGTTTGGCCCGGTGGCGCGGCGAAAGCGTGCGCATCGTGCCCTTCAGCGTGGCGAAATCGGCGATCACGTTATGCGCCGTCCCGCCCTCGATCCGGGCGACGGTGACGACCACCGGATCGAGGGCATTGAACTGACGGGTGACCATGGTCTGGATCGCCAGCACGATCGCGCAGGCGACCGGCACCGGATCCTGCGTCTGGTGCGGCATCGAGGCGTGGCCGCCCGCGCCTTTGACCGTGATCTCGAACTGGTCTGCCGCTGCCATCAACGGCCCGGCGCGTCCGGCCACCAGGCCGTGCTTGGCATTGGGCATGACATGGAGCGCAAAGGCCGCATCGGGAAGCGGATCGATCAGGCCGTCTTCCAGCATGAAACGTGCGCCATGGTGCCCCTCCTCGCCCGGCTGGAACATGAAGGAGACCGTGCCCTTGAGCTCGGCCTGTCGCGCCGCCAGCACCCGCGCCGCGCCAGCCAGCATGGCGGTGTGGGCATCGTGCCCGCAGGCGTGCATCGCGCCCGATACCAGCGAGGCGAAGGGCAGCCCGGTTTCCTCGGGCATCGGCAGTGCGTCCATATCGCCGCGCAGCAGGACATGCCGGCCGGGAGCAGCGCCCTGGAGCGTGGCGACCAGGCCGGTGGTCGAAGGCCCCTCGCGCCAGGTCAGCGGCAGGTCGGCCAGGGCGGCGCGGACCTTGTCACGGGTGCGCGGGGTCTGAAGCCCGAGTTCGGGTTCGGCATGGATCGCGCGGCGCAGCGCGACGACCTCGGCAGAGATCGCGCGGGCGGCTTCAAGCAGATGACTGTGGAGCATGGGGAGATGATAGCCGCCCGATTGCCGGCGTCTAGGTCCCGAGAGTCTAGGCCCCGATCTTTGCCGCGATCCGCCGCGCCGCAGCGTTGTGCATCAGCACCGAAACCACCAGCAGCAGGTTGAGCACCACCGCCTGGTAGATCATGTAATAGAGCGGCGTGCCCGCGAACATCGACAAGCCCAGCACGATCGCGCGCGGATTGGGGCCCAGCACCTTGCACATCAGCAGCAACGGCGGCGCCTCGGCACGGACGGCAGCGGCAATTTCGGCCAGCCGCGCCGGCTCGCCCTTGGCCGTGTCGACCGCGGCATCGATCCGCAGCGCGTCCGGGGTCATCCCGCTGGCCGCCCCCAGGTAGGCAGAGACCAGCCCCCCGAACAGGCTCTTGGCTGTGGCCGAATCCGCTTGCCCGTGGCTGTGGCGGATCCACGGCGTGCCATAGACCCACCACTGGTACTGGCGGCGCTGGACCTCGACATGGTTGGATTGCACCGCATGGCTGATCCCGGCCACGACCAGCAGGATCCAGCCGGCGGTGCCACTGAAGAACCCGGTCTCGCCGGCCAGCACCCAGCCCAGGATGAGGTAGAGCACGACGTGACTGGCATAGTCGCAGACCCCGTCGACCATCTCGCCGATCGGGCTGGAACGGCCGGTCAGCCGGGCCAGATCGCCATCGGCCCCATCGACCACGTGCCAGCCCATGTGCAGCGCCATGCCCAGCGCCGCGCCCACCGGCCAGGCGAGATTGGCATAGGCGATACCGGCCGCCACCACCATCAGCCCGCCAAAGACCGAAACCATGTTGGGGGTGATCGGCGTATGCCCCAGGACTCGCGCCACCTGCCAGGCAAGCGGGTGATAGAGGTAGTGATTGAGCGGGTCCTGCAAC
>JBEGOD010000188.1:0-16985 GCA_041182185.1 Pseudomonadota bacterium | reverse complement strand
TTTTTGTCTGTTGCGGCGGGCTTAGTTCGACTGCTTGAAGAACACCTCGCCGTCGCGCTTGACGACGATTTCCTTCTGCACCGTGGCCTTCAGCTGCCAGGCATCGCCGCTCTTCACCCAGGTGTCGTTCGAGGTCACCTCGAACTCCATGGTCATCTCGTTGCCATCGGGACCTGGCCGGGTTGCCTTGGCGCTGAGTTGCTGCTTCACCGCGGCCGATTCGCCAGTGACCGCCGCCTCGAGCACAGTTGTCTTGGCGTCGCGTCCCATGCCGCCCGGCATGCGCTGCATCATCGTGGTGACGGCGCTGGCGTCGCGCACTTCGCCCTGGATGTCGGTCATGGTGTAACCGGGGGCCAGGATCGCGCTGACCGCAGTCTGGTCCTGCGCCGCCATGGCCGTGCGGAAGGTATCGTAGCGGGCTTGAAACAAGGACTTGGGATCTTCCTGCGCCGCGGCGCTGCTGGCGATTGCCACGGCGACAATTGCGCCAAACCAGGGTGAAACGCGCATCTGAAATCCTTTTCTGATCAAGCCCCGTTCGAACTTAATGGTGATGCTGACCCAAGGCTGCAAGGTGGCACTGCTGGGAACCCAGCTCGATCTGGAGCGTCGAATGGCCGATCCCGAAGTGATGGGCCAGCTCTTCTGCGAGTTTGTGCAGTACGGCATCGCCCGGATGCCCGCCGGGCATTTCCAGGTGTGCGGTCAGCGCCGTTTCGGTCGTGCTCATCGGCCAGATGTGAAGATCATGGACCGTGGAGACCCCCGGTCGGGCCATCAGCCAGCGCCGGACCTCGTCCGGGTCGATTCCTGGCGGCACGGCCAGCAGCCCCATCCGCAGCGCGCTCTTGAGCAGGCCCCAACTGCCCCAGCCGATCGCGAAGGTGATCAGCAGGCTGGTCAGCGGATCGATCCAGGCCTTGCCGGTCAGCCAGATCGCCGCGCCGGCCACTACCACCCCGGCCGAAACCGCCGCATCGGCCAGCAGGTGGACGAAGGCGGCGCGCAGGTTGAGATCGGCCTTCTGCCCGCTGGCAAACAGCGCGGCGGACAGGGCATTGATCGCAATCCCGGCAGCAGCCACGCCCATCATCACCCCGCCGGCGATCGGCTGGGGGTAGAAGAAGCGGTGGATCGTCTCGAACAGGATCGCCCCCAGCGCGACCCACAGCAGCGCGGCATTGGCAATCGCGGCCAGGATCGACGAGCTCTTGAAGCCATAGGTATAGCCGGTCCGGGCCGGCCGCGCGGCCAGCACGCTGGCGCCCCAGGCCAGCAGCAGGGCCAGGACGTCCGACAGGTTATGGCCGGCATCGGCGAGCAGCGCCATTGAGCCGCTCCACAGGCCGGCCGCCACTTCGATGATCACGAAGCCGGCATTGAGCGCCACGGCCAAGCCAAAGGCCCGGCCGGAACCGGACACCGGCGGGCGATGATCGTGGTGATCGTGATGATGGTGACCATGCCCGCGGTGGTGGTGAACCCCAGGGCCGTGGTGGTGCGCGCCGCTCATTGCTGTCCCTTCTGCGGTCACCGTTGCACATTTGCCGCAGTGCAGCAACAATCGTTCCCGCGGCCATCCTGGGGAAGCCCATGGATTTTGGGGATTTAGGCTCGGTTTGGCACAATTATTAGAAGGTAGGGCTTCTGCGCGAAATAATATGTCGGCTAGCGGTGCGGACGCTGCGATCCCGCCGGAACTAGTCACAGGCTTGTCACACGCGACTGTTTAGTGCGCGGCGTTGCACCGCTAATAGCGTCCGCAGCCGGCGTAGGGGCACGATTCGCCCGGCGCCCGAAGCCTCGTATTTTCGCAAGTTTGCCACAACAGGGAATCCCTCTCTCATGCGCATCAACTCCGCCCTGACCACCGCCGCCAGCAGCCTCGCCATCGGCGTCGCTGCGCTGAGCGCGCCGGCCTTCGCCCAGTCGACCGGTTCGATCGACTTCGAAAAGGAAATCATCGTCACCGGGACCCGTTCGGGCACCCAGGAAGTGGCCGGCGTTTCCGCTCCGGACACGGCCAAGGCCAAGGCAGTGCTGACGCAGGAAAACATTGAGCGCCAGAACCCGGGCCAGACCATCCTCGACACGATCAACCAGATCCCGGGCGTCAGCTTCCAGAACAACGACGCCTACGGTTCGTCGGGCGGCACGCTCAACATCCGCGGCTTCTCGTCGGATCGCGTCAGCCTGACCTTCGATGGCGTGCCGCTGAACGATTCGGGCAACTATGCGGTTTACTCGAACCAGCAGATCGATCCCGAGCTGATCGAGCAGGTCAACGTCAACCTCGGCACGACCGACGTCGACAGCCCGACCGCTTCGGCTGCCGGCGGTACCGTCAACCTGCGCACCAAGCGCCCAGACCGCGATTTCGGCGTGATGCTCTCGGGCAGCGCCGGCCAGTTCGACTTCATGCGCATGTTCGCCAAGGTCGAAACCGGTGATCTGACCGAAAGCGGCCTGCGCGCCTGGTTCTCAATGAGCCGCACCACCAATGACAACCCGTTTAACAACTACGGCAAGGTCAACAAGCAGCAGTACAATGGCCGCATCTACCTGCCGCTCGCTGGTGACGATTTCATCTCGCTGGCCGGCCATTGGAACCAGAACCGCAACAACTTCTTCGGTTCGCTGCCGCTGCGCCTCGATGCTGGCCGTACCGTCGGTTCGGCCAGCATCAACCGCTATCCGGCCAATTCGGACGAGCGCAAGTACCTGATCAACTATCCCTGCCAGCTCGACACGCCGCAGGCCGGCGTGGCCGATAGCCCGGCTCCGGCGATCCTGGGTGCCAGCTGCGGCACCGAGTTCGACCGCCGTTTCAACCCGTCGAACACTGGCAACATCCGCCTCAGCTCGCGCTTTACCCTGGCCGACGACCTGGTCCTGACGGTCGACCCCAGCTACCAGTACGTGAAGGCCAATGGCGGCGGCACCGTGACCGGTCGTGAAGTCCTGCGCGATATCGATCCGGGTGCTGGTGTCGTCAACGTTGCCGGCTATCTCTCGGGCGCTCCGGTGTTCGGCCGCGACGTCAATGGTGATGGCGACGTACTCGATACCGTGACCGTGCTGGCCCCCAGCCAGACCCAGACCCACCGCATCGGCGTGATTGCCGGCCTGCGCTGGGAAATGGACGAGCACAACACCTTCCGCGTCAACTACACCTTTGATCGCGCCCGCCACCGCCAGACCGGCGAAGTCGGTCTGCTGCAATCGAACGGCGAACCGAACGACGTGTTCCCGGTCAATGCCGGCGAAAAGGACGTCAACGGTGCGGTGCTTCAGAAGCGTGACCGTATCTCGCTCGCGATCCTGCACCAGTTCTCGGCCGAATATCGCGGCGAGTTCATGGACGAGCGCCTGGTTCTGACTGCCGGTCTGCGTCTGCCCTTCTTCAAGCGCGACCTGACCAACAACTGCTTCACCAGCTCGGCTGGCGGCTTTGTTGAATGCTTCGGCACCAACACCACTCTCAACGTCGTTGCTGCCGGCCTCAACCCCTATGCGGTGACCACCAATGCCACCACGGGCGCGATCTCGGTGGCCGGCTGGGCTCCGCCGCAGAACCGCGTGCTGAACTACAAGAAGGTGCTGCCTAACGTCGGGTTCGTGTATGACCTGACCGAGAACCTTAGTCTGTTCGGGAACTTCTCGCAGGGCATCTCGGTGCCCGGCACCGACAACCTCTATAACGCCTTCTACTTCCCGGCCGGCACCGCCCGGGCGAAGCCGACCCCGGAAACCACCGACAACTTCGATGCTGGTCTGCGTTTCCGTTCGGGCATGATCCAGGCGCAGGTCTCGGGCTTCTACAACCAGTTCCACGATCGCCTGGCCTCAGCCTACGATCCGGAAATCAACCAGACCGTCTATCGTAACCTGGGCAACGTGAAGAAGTACGGGCTCGATGGTTCGGTGGCCTTTGCGCCGATCGACAACGTCAGCTTCTACGTCTTCGGTTCGGTTATGAAGTCGAAGATCCGCGACAACATCGCCGTCGGCGAAAACCGCGACGGTACGCCGATCTACGCGTTGACCGCTGGCAAGCGAGAAGCCGGTGCGCCGAAGTACACCTTCGGTGCCACGCTCCGCGGCTCGCTCGGCCCGGTTGACCTTGGCATCACCGCCAAGCGGACTGGCGAACGTTACATCTACGACACCAACGAAGCGACCTTCACCGGTTCGTTCGTGCCCAACGGCGCCAAGGCCTGCACCACTGCTGCCACCCCGGTCTGCACCACCCCGGTTGCTCCGGCTGCTGCTACCCAAGTCTACAACACCTCGGCTCCGGCTTACTGGCTGGTCAACCTCGATGCCCGCCTGAAGCTCGGCTTCCTTGGTCTGAACGACCAGACCTTCCTGCAGCTGAACGTCTACAACCTGTTCGACCAGTACTATGTCGGCGGCTTCGGCGGGAACCTGAACCAGACCCAGACCTTCAACGCGACCACCGGCGTGTCGTCTTATGGCAACCCCGGCTTTGTCCAGATCGGCGCTCCGCGCACGATCAGCGGCACGGTAGTGTTCAAGTTCTGATCGATCCGGTCAGACTGATCGAACAAGGGAAAGGGGCGCTGCGGCGCCCCTTTCTTTTTGCCTGCGCTCCTCAACGATAGACGCAGGCGTCGAGCGCTTCGTTGCGGACCACGCCGCTGCGCGCCGCGATGGCGTTGCCGTGGCGACGGGTGAAGCCGGTGGCTCCGGTCACGGCGCGCTTCTTGGGGCTGGGCAGGGCGGCAGCGATCCGCGCTGCCTCGACCCGGGTCAGCCGCGCCGCGCTCTTCTTGTAATAGCGCTGGGCCCCGGCCTCGACCCCGTAGGTGCCGATCCCGGTTTCGGCGACATTGAGGTAGACCTCCATGATCCGGCGCTTGCCCCAGATGTGTTCGATCAGGAAGGTGAACCACACCTCCAGTCCCTTGCGGGCATAGCGATCCCAGCCCCAGCCTTGCCACAGGAACACGTTCTTGGCGGTCTGCTGGCTGATCGTGGAGCCGCCGCGCAGCTTGCCGCTCCCACGATTCTTGGCGCGCTGGTTGCGTTCGATCGCCTGCTCGATCGCGTCCTGGTCAAACCCCTGGTGCGAGCAGAACTTGGCATCTTCGCCCGCGATCACGGCGGCAACCATGTTGCGGTCGATCCGGCTGAGCGGGGTCCAGTCCTTCTCGAACCCGTGTGGATCGGCGATCATGGTGATCGTGATCGGCACCGGCACGAACTTGTAGAGCACCGTGATTCCGACGCTTAGCACCAGGAACCAGATAATGATCCGGCCGATCCACCAGCCAAGGTTATAAGCAAGGCCGCGCTTGGCGGAAGGGCGAGAGGGTCTGAGAAAGCGCATCATCGCCCACAGGCTAGCGCGAGAGCCGCGCCGCGCCAATCCTCTGGCGCAGCGCGGCTGTTCACTTACGCTGCTGGCAGCAGCCGGCGATCGTTGGCAATGCGCAGCATCGCCTTCTGCAGCTTTTCAAACGCGCGGACCTCAATCTGGCGGACGCGTTCGCGGCTGACCTGGTATTCCTGGCTCAGCTCTTCCAGCGTCTGCGGATCGTCGATCAGGCGGCGCTGGGTCAGGATATGACGCTCACGCTCGTTGAGTGTGCCCAAGGCCTCGGTCAGCAGCGCATGGCGCATGCCGGCCTCTTCCAGATCGGCCACGGTCTCGTCCTGCAAGGGGCGATCGTCCTGCAGCAGATCCTGCCACTGGCCTTCGCCTTCTTCGTTGAACGACACGTTGAGGCTGGCATCGCCGCCCATCATCATCCGGCGGTTCATGTTAACCACTTCGGTCTCGGACACGCCGAGCTTGGTCGCGATGGCCTTCACGTCGTCGGGATGAAGATCGGAATCCTCATAAGCGTCTAGGTTCTTCTTCATCCGTCGCAGGTTGAAGAACAGCTTCTTCTGCGCCGCGGTGGTGCCCATTTTCACGAGGCTCCACGAACGCAGGATGAATTCCTGCATCGAGGCCTTGATCCACCACATGGCATAGGTCGCCAGGCGGAAGCCGCGATCGGGTTCGAATTTCTTGACGCCCTGCATCAGGCCGATGTTGCCTTCGGCAATCAGCTCGGAAACGGGCAGGCCATAACCGCGATAGCCCATGGCGATCTTGGCCACGAGCCGCAGGTGGCTGGTCACCAGCTGCTTGGCGGCTTCCGGATCCTGGTGTTCGGCATAGCGCTTGGCGAGCATGTATTCCTGCTCGGCCGTCAGCACCGGAAACTTCCGGATCTCGGCCAGATAGCGGTTAAGGCTCTGCTCAGGACCCAGGCTGGGTACGCTGGTGCTGCTACGGGCGGGCAGCTTGCGCTTGGTATCGGTCATTCGACTCACCGTCCTTTCATTGTCGGCTTGCCGTTAAGGGACCCTTTATAGGCATCCCCTGGTGGCGGCCACGCAGGTTTTCTAATTACAGCAATCGGTCAGCTATGTTCCCTCAATTCGACCAACAGCCCCGCCATGTCGGCAGGCAGCGGCGAAACAAAGCTTTGCCGGACCCCCGTGACGGGATGGATGAAGCCCAGCTCTGCTGCATGCAGGGCCTGCCGGGCGAAGTGAAGCTGGGTGAGAATCGGTCGCAGCCGCTGGGGGTTATGTCCATAAACAGGGTCCCCCAATAGCGGATGGCCAATTGATGCCATATGAACGCGGACCTGGTGGGTCCGCCCGGTCTCGAGCCGGCACTCGAACAGCGCGGCGCGGCCCAGGGCCTCCAGCAGCCGGTAATGCGTGACCGCGTGCTTGCCGCGCTTGTTAAGCGCGTGGAGCACGGCCATCTTTTTCCGGTCATGATCGGACCGCCCGATGTGCCCGCTGACCGTCCCGCTGGGCGGCTTCGGCACCCCGGCGACAATCGCGAGGTAAGCGCGGTGGATCGAATGATCGGCAAACTGCTTCGCCAGGCCTTCGTGCGCGGCATCGGTCTTGGCGACCACCAGCAGGCCCGAGGTTTCCTTGTCGATCCGGTGGACGATCCCGGGGCGCTCCACGCCGCCAATCCCGGATAATTGCCCCCGGCAATGGTGCAGCAGGGCATTGACCAGGGTCCCGTCGAGATTGCCGGCGGCAGGATGGACCACCAGTCCGGCCGGCTTGTCGATGACGATCAGGTGTTCGTCTTCATAGACCACCGCAAGGGGTATATCCTGGGCGACGGCCTCGGCCGGGGTTGCGGCTGGGACACGAATTTCAAAGGCCGTGCCGGCATCGGGCTTGAGGCTGGCCTGGGCGGCGGCCTTGTCGCCCAGCATCACCCGGCCTTCGCCCATCAGCGCCTTGATCCGCTCACGCGACAGCCCGCTGGCAAGGCTCAACGCCTTGTCGAGCCGCTCGCCGCCGGGCAGCGTGCCGGAAATGATGCGTTCCTCCCCGTTCATTGCTAAGCCAAATGGCGATGGAAACGGCGGTGACAAGTGGCGTGAAAGCCACACTCCTGGCAGAAGCGGCAGCAGCCTCCCCGCGCGAGGCCTGCGGACTGCTGCTGGGCGAGGGCGGGGTGATCCGCCAGGCGCTGCCCGTGCGCAACATTGCCCCCGATCCGCTGCGCCATTTCGAACTCGATCCCGCCGCGCTGATCGCGGCACACCGGGCGGCCCGTATCGGCGGGCCGCAGGTGCTGGGCTATTACCACTCGCACCCGACCGGCTCGACCCAGCCCTCGGCCACGGACCGGGCCTCGGCTAGCGGTGATGGGCGGATCTGGGCGATCGTGGCCGGTGCGGCGATCGGCTGGTGGCGCGATGCGCCGGGTGGGTTTGAAGCGCTTCCCCTGCGACTCGTCGCGGGTTAAGGAGGGACAAAGGGAACCTGAACCGCATGACCGATACTTCGCTCGACAATTACGGCCTGGACCTGGCCAGCCTGCTGGCCTCGCGGCTGTGCCATGACTTGTTGAGCCCGGTCGGTGCGCTAACCAATGGCCTGGAGCTTCTCGCTGACGAGAAGGATCCGGAAATGCGCAAGCGCTGCTTCGAGCTGCTGGAGCAGAGCGCCAGGATCAGCGCCGACAAACTCAAGTTCTTCCGCCTCGCTTTCGGGGCCGCCGGCGGCTTTGGCGAGAGCGTGGCCGTTGAAGAGGCGCGGGTGCTGGTCGATGCCTTGGCCGCCAACAATGCCCGCGTCACCGTCAACTGGGCGCTGGGCGTTGCCAGCCTGCCCAAGCCGGCGATCAAGGTGCTGCTGAACTTCGCGCTGCTGGGGATGGAAGCCCTGGTCCGCGGCGGCACGCTCGATATCGGTGCGGAAAGCCGCGGCGGGGCGAGCGAGATCGTGGTCCGCGCTTCGGGGCCCCGCATCGCCTTCGACAAGGCGATCGGGCAGGCGCTGGAAGGCGAGCTGGGCGAGGGCGGGCTGACCAGCCGCAATGCCCCGGCCTTCATGCTCTACCAGATCGCGGCGCGGCAGGGCGGCGGGCTGCAATTCGCGCTGAGCGAGGATGCGCTGGTGCTCGGCGCCGTGCTGCCCGAGGGGTGACGGCTTGAACGAGCTGATTCATTTCGAGACGCCCTCGCCCAACTGGAACGAGCGGCAAATGCCCGTCTCGATGGTGGTGCTGCACTATACCGGCATGCCGACTGCCGAAGCGGCGCTGGCCCGGCTTTGCGACGAAGCCGCGCAGGTTTCGGCCCACTACCTGATCGAAGAGGATGGCAAGGTCCACCGCCTGGTGCGCGAGGATCGTCGCGCCTGGCATGCCGGCAAGAGCTTCTGGCGCGGGATCACCGACGTCAATTCGGCTAGCGTCGGGATCGAATTGGTCAATCCCGGCCATGAATTCGGCTATCGCCCATTTCCCGACGCGCAGATGGAGGCGCTGCTGCCCTTGCTGGCCGAGATCGTCCAGCGCCACGACGTGCCGCGGGCCAATGTCGTCGGCCACTCGGACATTGCTCCGGCGCGCAAGGACGATCCGGGCGAACTGTTCGACTGGGACCTGCTCGCCGCGCACCGCCTCGCGCTCAAGACCCCGCGGGTGACCATGCCATCGCCGTTCGAGAACGACGGGGCCTTCTTCCTCGCACTCGAACGCTGGGGCTATGACATTTCCGACCAGGCCGCGGCCTGCCGCGCCTTCCAGCGCCGCTGGCGCCCGCACATCATCGATGGCCGGGTCGATGGCGAGTGTTCGGCCATGCTGTTCTCGCTGCTGCTCGATCGGGATAGCGGGAAGACCCGCTGAAATTCATACATTTACGTCACCCCGGGGCAAACCAGGGGTGATGAGATTGGGTGAACGGCTTGCTACCCGTCCGCCCATCTCCTACATCCCACCCGCCAGGGGGCCGGGCAGCCGCGGGGTTCGCAAGAACCGCGAGGAAAGTCCGGGCTCCACGAAACAAGGGTGGCGGGTAACGCCCGCCGGGCGAGTTGTTTGCAGCGAAGCCCAGGGAAAGTGCCACAGAGAGCAGACCGCCCCGCTTGCGGGGTAAGGGTGAAAGGGTGCGGTAAGAGCGCACCGGGGGCCTGGTAACAGGCACCGCACGGCAAACCCCACCCGGAGCAAGACCGAATAGGGGCGGCGCGCCTTGCCGCAAGGCAGGGCAGGTCTGTTTCGGACCCGACCGCCCGGGTTGGTTGCTTGAGCCTGGTGGCGACACCAGGCCTAGAGGAATGGCTGCCAGTGCGGATACGGTCTCTGATAAGGGCAACCTTGGGGATACCGTCCGCGCTACAGAACCCGGCTTACAGGCCCCCTGGCAAATTACTGGAAGGCCCGAGCGGACCATGCGCACCCGGAAAAGCATTTGCGCCAGGAAAGTCCGTTATCCCAGCCAAGAAGCCGCGCAGCTGGTTGCGGCCGAAGCGGAACTGCCGCTGCGGGCCTACCGCTGCGATCGCTGCTGGCAGTTTCACCTGACCAGCCGGATCAAGTGCCGGTGAGGGCGCCTTACGTCCGCCCGATGCTGGTATAGGCAAAGCCCTTGGCGCGGACTTCGGCCGGGTCATAGATGTTGCGCAGGTCGACCAGGACCGGGGCCTTGGCCAGCGACTTGACCTTGTTCAGATCGAGCGCGCGGAAGGCGTCCCATTCGGTCACGATCACCACGGCGTCAGCCCCTTCGATCGCGGCATAGGCGTTGGGCTGCATCGCCACGTCGGGCATCAGCGGCCCGGCCAGTTCCATGCCCTCCGGGTCATAGGCGGCCACATTGACCCCGGCATCGGCCAGGGCCAGGGCGATCGCGATCGCCGGGCTGTCGCGCATGTCGTCGGTATTGGGCTTGAAGGTCAGGCCCAGCATGGCAACCTTCTTGCCGCGGGCCTCGTCCATTCCGCCCAGCGCCTCGATCACCTTGCGGCCCATCGCCCGCTTGCGGCTGTCATTGACCTTGACCACCGCCTCGACGATTCTCGTCGGCGCTTCATAGTCCTCGGCGGTCTTGAGCAGGGCCAGGGTGTCCTTGGGGAAGCACGAGCCGCCATAGCCCGGCCCGGCGTGAAGGAACTTGGGGCCGATCCGTCCGTCCATCCCGATCCCGCGGGACACGTCCTGGACATCGGCGCCGACCTTTTCGCACAGGTCGGCCATCTCGTTGATGAAGGTGATCTTGACCGCCAGGAAGGCATTGGCGGCGTACTTGATCAGTTCGGACGAGCGCCGGCTGGTGAACAGCAGCGGCGACTTGTTGAGGAACAGCGGGCGGTAGACCTCGGTCATCACAGCCCGCGCCCAGTCGTCCTCGGTGCCGACGACGATCCGGTCCGGGTGCTTGAAATCGCTGATTGCCGCGCCCTCGCGCAGGAATTCGGGATTGGAGGCGACGGCAAAACGGACCGGGAGGCCCGCATCCTTCAGAATTCGCTCGACCTCGTCGCCGGTGCCGACCGGCACGGTTGACTTGGTCACCACCACGGCATCGTTCTTCAGGTTCTGGCCGATCTCCTCTGCCACCGCATAGACAAAGGACAGGTCGGCATGGCCATCGCCGCGGCGGCTGGGGGTGCCGACCGCGATGAAGATCGCGCCGGCGCCGGCGATCCCTTCGGCCAGGTTGGTGGTGAACGAAAGCCGCCCGGCCTTGACGTTGGTGCCGACCAGTTCGGCCAGGCCGGGTTCGTAGATCGGCATCACGCCAGCTCGCAGGCTCTCGATCTTGGCTGGATCCTTGTCGATGCAGACCACCTCGTGCCCGAAATCGGCAAAGCACGCGCCCGAAACCAGGCCCACGTAACCCGAGCCGACCATTGCAATCTTCATCATCTAATCCTCTGTCATGACGCGGATCGCGCCGTCAGTCGCCGTTGCCGTCAGCAGCCAGCGGGTTGTTCCTGCAAGCCCCAGCGCCGTCAAGCGGCCGCTGCTGTAGGCCCCGGTATCGATCCCGATCCGGTTGGACCGGAAAGCGGGCTTGTCGGTAATCGTATGGCCGTGCACCACGATCTTCCCGAAATCGCCGGAATGATCGAGAAACGGTTCGCGAATCCAGCGCAGGTCGCTCACCCGCTGGTCGTCCAGTGGCTGGCCCGGGCGCACCCCGGCGTGGACGAAGTGGTAGTCCCCGATCGTCACCTGGTCTTCGCAGCCGGCGATGAATTCCAGGTCGGCCTGCGGGATCGCGGCTCGGGCCAGAAGCAGCACTTCATCAATGTCGGCTCGGGTATAGGCTTCTGGATCAATCGGGTAGGACAGCAGTGTTTCGCGCCCACCAAAGCGCAGGAACGGCCGCATCACGCTCGGCTTGCGCAGCGCGGCCAGGAACATTGCCTCGTGGTTGCCCAGCAGGATCCGCACCCGGCGGCGGGCCTGCCAGTCACGCGCCAGGCGGATCACGCGGGCGCTGTCCGGTCCTCGGTCGATCAGATCGCCCAACAGGATGACGGTGGTATCGGCGGGCCCGCGCGCCGCATTGTCAGCCTCGATTGCCGCGATCAGCGCTTCGAACAGGTCGGCGCAGCCGTGAATGTCGCCAATCGCATAGACCCGTTCACCCGCCGGAATCGCGGCAGATGGCGCAGGCGGGGCGGCCCCAAAGAGTTGGCGCAGGCGGGAAAACATCGGTTCGGCGCCTATAACGACACAGCCCTTAACCGGCAATGATCGCATTGGCGCGACAGTTGCCCGAAAGGCACACCTTTCACCCTCGTGTAATCTTCATGCCGAATTCTTCTTGTGCGCTGCAACAAAGCTGTGCCACCGGGGTCTGGTCCGAACCGAATGCTGCCGAAACGAGCAGCAAGGAGCGGACGCAGGTGGGACGAAGCAACAACAATCGAATAGGAAGATTGACATGCTCACGTCCGTCCGCAGCCTCGTCGCTGCAACCCTTCTGGCCGGTTCGGCCTTCGCCGCCAGCCCCGCTCTGGCCGATGAAACCGATCCGCCGTCCGATGTGACCGTTACCGGCAATGTTGCCCTGGTTACCGATTATCGCTTCCGCGGCCTCTCGCTCTCGGGCGGTGACTTTGCCGTGCAGGGCTCGATCAATGTCAACCACTCGTCGGGCCTTTATGTCGGCACCTGGGCTTCGAGCCTGGAGCAGGACGCGCTCGACATCTACGGTTCGACCGAAGTCGACGTCTATGCAGGCTGGACCGGCAAGGTCAGCAGTGCGCTGACCGCTGACGTCGGCTTGCTCTATTACGTCTATCCCGGCGGTAGCTTCGGCGATGGCAACGTGTTTGAGCCCTACGCCTCGCTTACCGCGGCAATCGGCCCGGCCACCGCGAAGTTCGGCCTGAACTATGCCTGGAAGCAGGATTCGCTGGGCGGTGACGATAACCTCTATCTCTACAGCGACTGGTCGCTGGCCATTCCGAGCACGCCGGTCACCGTGACCGCGCATGCTGGCTACACCGACGGTGCGCTGTCGCCCAAGCGGTTGACGCTGGCCGGCACCGGCGGCGGCTGGGACTACAGCCTGGGCGCCAGCGCCACGCTGTACAAGGGCCTGTCGATCGGCGTGGCCTATGTTGGCGTCGACGGCACCTCGATCAGCAGCTTCTCGAACGATGCTGTGGTCGGGACGCTGAAGTACAGCTTCTAAACCGTTACCCCACGGGGTGAGCAGGGCGGCCTGTCTCGGGAAACCGGGGCGGGCCGTTCTGTTTTTGCTGTTTCGGCGCAGCCGAAACAGGGGCTGGCGGTGCCCTCCGCGTTAGCGGCGCAAATCAGCGTAGGTAAAAATCCACCGTCGTGACGACCCGCACCTTCTTGTACGGCGTATCCGACACGCCCCAGCCGCCGCCGGAATCGCCGTCGCGCGCGGTCACCTCGAAATAGCCCTGGGTCGCGCTCTTGATATTGCCGACGCTGGTGCCGCTATCCTTGGCGAACTGCTGGGCCGAAGCGCGCGCATCCTTCGTCGCGGATGCCACCATCTCCGGCTTGATCGCGTTGAGCTTCGTATAGGTAAAGGCGATGCCAGAGCCTTCCTCCAGCACTACGCCGCGCCGCACCAGCTCGAACTGGCGGCGCACGGCGGCCTCGGCGCGCTTGATGTCGGTGCTGCGCAGGGTCATCCGCTGGCGCACGGTAAAGCGCTGGACCCCGTTTTCGCTGAACTGGTTGACGTTGACCCCGGTCGGCTGGAGCTCTGCGGCCGGAAAGCCCAGCTCGCGAAAGAAGGCGCGGATCGATTCCGAATCGCGGTCGACACTGGCCTGGGCCGTGGCAAGATCGGGCGCCGAGGCCGAATAGGCGATCGTCCAGGTGGCCAGATCGGCGGTCACCTCGCGCTCGGCCAGGCCCCGCACGGTGACCGAACGGTCGGCATCCTTGGCCCGGACCAGCCCATTGCCAAGCAGATAGCCGCCCATTGTCAGGCCAAGGGTAAGCACCCCGGCCGACGCCAGCCAGCGGCGGGTAACGGGATCGTGCCAGAAGGGGCTGGCGGGGGCGGGCGGATCGGCACTATGGTCGCTCATCGACGGTCTCCTGTTCGAGCCGGCCGGATCTTGCACTGGCTGAGCTTTCTGCACGATGAACCGTGTTTTTTGAACGATGAAACGAGTTGGAGTTGCCGTGACCCGTTACCTGCACACCATGATCCGCGTGACCGACCCCGACGCGACGGTCGCCTTTTTCGAGCTCATCGGCCTCAAGGAAGTGCGCCGGTTCTCCAGCGAGCAGGGTCGCTTCACGCTGATCTTCCTCGCCGCGCCGGGCCAGGAAGGGCTGGCGGAGGTCGAGCTGACTTACAACTGGCCGCCGGAGGGCGGTGCGGGCGAGGTCTATACCGGTGGCCGCAATTTCGGCCACCTCGCCTACCGGGTCGAGAATATCTATGCCACCTGCCAGGCGCTGCTCGATGCCGGCCACACCATGCACCGTCCGCCGCGCGACGGGCACATGGCCTTCGTGAAGTCGCCCGACGGGATCTCGGTCGAGTTGCTGCAGGACGGGAATCTTGAGCCGCAGGAGCCCTGGGCCTCGATGCCCAACGTTGGCACCTGGTAAGCGCCTAGTCGCGCTGCGGAGCCAGCCTTAACAGCGCAAAGCCGCACAGTGCCGAAACGAGCGAGCCGGCGAGAACCCCCAGCTTGGCCTCGTCGATCAGCGCCTGCTGCCCGGGAAAGGCCAGGGCGCCGATGAACAGGCTCATGGTAAAGCCGATCCCGCACAGCATCGCCATGCCCGCCAGCTGCCGCGCGCTGGCGGGTGGTGGCTCGGCGAAGCGTAACCGCTTGGCCAGCAGGATTGCGCCCAGGATGCCGATCGGCTTGCCCAGCAGCAGCCCCAGGGCAATGCCCAGCGGCAGCGGACCGAACGTCACGCCGCTCGACAGTTCAACCCCGGCATTGGCAAAGCCGAACAGCGGCACCACGAAATAGGCGCTCCACGGCACCAGCGCGTGCTCCATCCGCAGCAGCAGGCTGTCGCCCTTGTGGTCGAGCCGAAGCGGGATGGTGAAGGCGGCCAGCACTCCGGCCACTGTCGCGTGGACCCCTGAATGGAGCACGCAGTACCAGGCTGCCACGGCCAGCAGCACGTAGATCCAGCCGCGCTCGACCCGCAGCCGGCCCAGCAGGGCCATGGTGGCCAGCACGGCCCCGCCGCCAGCGAGCCAGGCTAGCTTGAGCTGCGCGGTATAGAATACGGCGATAATCGCCACAGCGCCAAGATCGTCAACAATCGCCACGGTCAGCAGGAACAGCCGCAAGGCCGGCGGCGCGCGCTTGCCGAGCAGGGCGAGGACGCCGACGGCAAAGGCAATGTCGGTCGCTGCCGGGATGGCCCAGCCGCGCGCCAGGCCCGGTTCGCCGCCGGCGATGCCCAGATAGATCAGCGCCGGGATCGCCATCCCGCCCACGGCGGCCAGGATCGGCAGACGGCGCTGCGCCGGGGTGGAGAGTTCGCCCATCAGCAGTTCGCGCTTGATCTCCAGCCCGACGACGAAGAAGAATACCGCCATCACGGCATCGTTGATCCACAGGTGCGCGGTTTCCAGCTTGGGAATCGGCGTCCACGGCAGGGGGGCGTGGAGCAGGGCGTGATAGGCACCCGATAGCGGTGAATTCGCCACGACCATCGCCAGCGCGGCGGCGAAGATCAGCAGGAGGCCCGCCCCGGCCTCCCCGCCGAACAGGCGCAGCATGGCGCGGGCAAGCCGTGAGGGGGTGTTGCGGGTTGCAGGCATTGTTGTCAGCAGTCCTTCATTCGCGGCCGCGTTGCAAGCCGGAACGAATCTGGTTACGCTTCCAATACTTGGGGCACAGCAGGGGCGATCGCAGGCAGGCAATGACCGGATCGGCAAGCGAAATCGGCTGGGTACTGGAAGCCCTGTTGCTGGCAGAGCGCGAGTTGCTGCTGTTCGCCGGCTTCTGGATTGCCGTCGGCCTGATCGACGAGCTGGCGATCGATCTGGCATGGATCTGGCTGAAACTGACTGGCCGGGAGCGGACGCGAACACTGCCGTCCGGCTTTGGCGCGGCACCGCTGGCCGGACCGCTGGCGGTGTTCATTCCGGCCTATCGCGAAAGCGCGGTGATCGGGGTGACGATCCGGCACCTGCTGCAGACCTGGCCGCAAGAGGCATTGCGGCTCTATGTCGGCTGCTATCGCAACGATCCGGCGACCATGGCCGCGGCAGTGGCGGCGACCGGGGGCGATCCGCGCCTGCGTTTGGTCCTGCTCGATGCCGCCGGGCCAACCCCCAAGGCCCACTGCCTCAACCGGCTCTCCGCCGCGCTTCAAGCTGACGAGGCGCGCGGCGCCCGGCGCTTTCGCGGCGTAATTCTGCACGACGCCGAAGACATGGTTCATCCCGCGGCACTCCAGGCAATCGACGCGGCGCTGGCCGCGGTCGATTTCGTCCAGTTGCCGGTGCGTCCGGTCATGATCGATGGCAACCGCTGGATCGCTGGACACTACGCCGATGAGTTCACCGAAAGCCATGCCAAGGCCATGGTGGTGCGCAACGCCCTGGGCGTGTCGCTGCCGGCAGCCGGAGTGGGTTGCGGCCTGTCGCGCGCGGCGCTGGATCGGCTGGTCGAAGAGCAGCGCGCACAGGGACAAGCCGGTCCCTTTTCGCCCGAGGCGCTGACCGAGGATTACGAACTTGGGCTGACTCTGTCGAAGGGCGGCCGGGGCAGTGCCTTCCTGCGGCTGCGCGCGACTGACGGCAGCCTGGTCGCAACGGCCAGCTGTTTTCCGGCCACGCTGGCGGCGGCGGTGCGGCAAAAGACCCGCTGGATCCATGGCATTGCGTTCCAGGGCTGGGACCGCCTGGGGTGGAGCACCAGCCCGCTGGAAATCTGGATGGCACTGCGCGATCGGCGCGGGCCGCTGACCGCGCTGGTCCTGGCCGCCGCTTATGCCCTGCTGGCGCTCGATGCCCTGCTGGTCCTGGCCGAGCTTGCCGATCTGGTGCCGAACCTGCCGCTGACCCCGGCGCACCGCCTGCTGTTGGCGCTGGGGCTGGTTGGCCTCGCCTGGCGGGTGCTGTTCAAGCTGCTGTTCGTCGGCCGGGAATATGGCTGGGCCGAGGGGCTGCGCGCCGTGCTCCGCATCCCGGTGGCCAATGTCATTG
>JBEGOD010000187.1:0-2720 GCA_041182185.1 Pseudomonadota bacterium | reverse complement strand
GTGTTGCCCCGGGCGAAGACCCCCGTTCAGGCCGCTGGAAGGGCTGGAATAAGACCGAATGCGGCATCCACGTCGATGGCGCCGCAGAAGCACTGCCGCCGGGCTACGATCCGGCGTTCTGAGCCACACCCGACCGCCATCCGATTAAGGTTGCTTTTGCACTGCAAAAGGCGTCCCCTCGCGTGCGGTCGCGTGATGCAGTGGAACCTTTTGCGGAGGTGTCGATGGAAGCGGCGGACCCTGGCCGGAACACGCTTATTGCCGGCCGACGGGCGTGAGACACGCCCCGCCCGCCGAGCTGTTCCCGATCACGCAGGAAACTGCCGAAGCCGCGTTCGACTGGATCTTCGCCCCGTGGATCAAGGACATGGGACTGACCGACTGCGTTGTGCGCGAAGGCTTCTGCGCGATGCGATTGCCGATGAACCCGCAGCTGGCCTTCTTTTCGGGCGCGATCTGCGGTCAGGCCTTGATGGCGGGGATCGATACGGTTGCCAGCATGGCCGCCGCCACCGGCCCGCACGTGGGCAAGGGTACCGCCTATCAGCACACCCATTTTCTGCGTCCGGCAGCGGGCGATGATTTTCTGATCGAAGCAACCGTCAAGCGGTTCGGCAAGGCCAGTGCCTATGTCGATTGCAGCGTCACCTTCGCAACCTCGGGAGAATTGGCCGCGCATGCGGTCCTGGAGTTCGCTTTTTAACGCAGGGGAGAGATCGAATGGCAGACTGCACGGGCAAGGTCGTGCTGATCACGGGGGCCACATCCGGCCTCGGGGCAACTGCGGCAATATCGCTGGCCAGCCAGGGTGCGAAAGTGGCCATTACCGGGCGGCGCGAAGAGCAGGGCCAGAAGGTACTGGGGCAAATCGAAGCGGCCGGCGGCGAAGGCATGTTCATCAAGACCGACGTCACAGTGCGGGCCGAAGTTGAAGCCATGGTCGCCCGCACGGTCGATCGGTTTGGTCGGCTCGATGGTGCGGTCAACAACGCCGGGATCACTCCCGGACCGTTCACGCCGGCCGCCGACATCCCCGACGAGCACTGGTTTGCGACGATCGATACCAACCTGCACGCGGTTTTCATGGGGATGAAGTTCGAAATTCCGGCCATTCTGGCCAGCGGCGGCGGATCGATCGTCAACATATCTTCGATGTATGGGCTGGTTGGCGGCGACATCGGCAATGCCGCTTATGTGACAAGCAAATGGGGTGTGATCGGCCTGACCAAGACCGCCGCGATCGATTATGGGCAGGCCGGCTTGCGGGTCAACGCGGTTTGTCCCGGCTATTGCCACTCTGAAATGGTCGATCCCTATGTCGAAGCCATGCCGGACCTGTTCGAAACGATCATCGATCGCCACAGCGCGATGAAGCGCCTGGGAGAATCGCAGGAAGTCGCCGACGTGATCGCCTGGCTGCTATCCGACCAGTCAAGCTTCATCAGCGGCGCGGCAATTCCGGTTCAGGGCGGCGATGTGGCGCGGCTCTATTGAGTTCCTAGCCGGCCATGATCGAATAGTCCGAGGCTTCGCTACAGCCAGCCGTTATCGCGGTACCACTGCGCCGTGGCCTTCAGCCCTTCGCGGGTCGGAATCAGTGGGCGCCACAGGCCGGATGGCGGACGCGAGCCGTGGGTTACCACCCAATCGGGGTGGGCCATGTAGCCGACGCGGTCGAGCGTCAGCTTGGCCTTGTGCCCGCGCACGAAGCGATCGGCCCGCGCCACGCGTTCGAGCGAAGCGCGACTGAGGTGGATCACCCAGGGCCGCCGCCCCATCGCCCAGCCGATCGTGCGGGCCAGCTCATAATGACTCCAGCCCTGTTTGCGGCCATCATCCGGTTCATAGACCCGGTGCGACACTTCTTCTGTCGCCGGCAGCAGGACCAGCAGCAGGCGGGCAAGATCATCGACATGGATCAGCGAGCTGCGCCCTTCGCGGGGCGGCACCGGCAAGAGGCCCCAGCGGGCCAGCCGGAACATCTCGAAATACTCGCTGTCGCGCGGGCCGTAGATGCCGGGCGGACGGACGATGGTCCAGTCGATCCCGCCAGCGCGGACCAGCTTTTCCGCGCGGGCCTTGCTCGCACCATAGACCGACAGGTCCGGCTCGCGCGCCGAAAGCGAGGAGACATGGACCAGCCGCGGCACCCCGGCATGGCGGGCAGCCTCAATCACGTTGAGCGTGCCGGTAACATTGCCGCGTTCGAACCCATCGGCATCCGGCGCATTGACCACGCCAGCCACATGGATGACGGCCTCGGTGCCACGGCACAGCCGCTTCAGCGCAGCATGGTTGTCCAGGTCACCCCGGACCCATTCGACACCTTCGCGCGGTGGTTGTTCGCGGCGGGTCAGCGCCCGGACTTCGATCCCTGCCCTGGCCGCGCGGTCGAGCAGGGCCTGGCCGACAAACCCGGTCGCGCCCGTTACCGCAATCGTCACAGCAACACCATCTGGTCGCGGTGGACCACGGCGGAGCGCGGCGCATAGCCCAGCAGCGCGGCGTGCTCGGCCGAATTGTGGCCCATCAGCCGCGCGCATTCCAGAGCATCGTATTCAGCCAGGCCATGCGCGAGCGTCTCGCCGGCATCGCTGCGGATCGCCACGGCATCGCCGCGCTGCTGGGCTATGCGCCGCGCTCCGCCGTGGTCCACCGCGACCAGATGGTGTTGCTGTGACGATTGCGGTAACGGGCGCGACCGGGTTTGTCGGCCAGGC
>JBEGOD010000186.1:0-4542 GCA_041182185.1 Pseudomonadota bacterium | reverse complement strand
CCGTGCCCTTCGATGCCTTCGACGCCAAGGCCGAGGCCCTGGCCTTGCTGGCCGAAGCCGGTGCGCCGGTCGACAACCTGCAGGTGATGGGTGAGGCGGGCGCACAGTTCCACCCCGGTCAGTCGGCCACCCTGCGGCTGGGCCCCAAGACCGTGCTGGCGCGCTTCGGGATGCTCCACCCGGCACTGCTGCGGCGGTTCGACGTGGACGGCCCGGTCGCCGCGGTCGAGCTGTTCCTCGATGCCATTCCGGGCAAGCGCGGCGCAGCCAGCTTCGCCCGCACCGCCTATGCCCCGCCGGCGCTGCAATCGGTCACGCGTGACTTTGCCTTCCTGGTCGATGCCCAGCTCTCCGCCGGGGATCTGGTCCGCTCGGTCAAAGGCGCGGACAAGGCCAATATTGTCGCCGTCCGGCTGTTCGATGATTTCCGCGGCCAGGGCGTACCCGAAGGGCAGAAATCGCTGGCGGTCGAGGTAACGCTGCAGCCGATCGAGAAGAGCTACACCGAGGCCGAACTCAAGGCGATTGCGACAGCGATCACCACGGCAGCGGCGAAGCTGGGCGCGGTCCTACGGGGCTAACCCGCCCCGCATTGCCCGCGGTGGAGCAATTTCTGGTCGGCAAGCACAAGTGCCATCATCGCTTCGACCACTGGCACACCGCGAATGCCGACGCAGGGGTCATGACGGCCCTTGGTGCGGATTTCGGCGGCGGCGCCATCGCGGTCGATCGTTTCGACAGGGGTCAGGATCGAGCTGGTCGGCTTGAAGGCCACCCGCACCTTGACCGGCTGGCCGGTCGAAATGCCGCCAGCGATGCCGCCAGCATGGTTGGCCAGGAATTCCGGCCCGCCCGCGCCCGGCCGCATCGGATCGGCATTGTCCTCGCCGCGCAGGCGGGCAGCGGCAAAGCCATCACCAATCTCCACGCCCTTGACCGCGTTGATCCCCATCATCGCGCTGGCCAGTTCGGAATCGAGCTTGGCATAAAGCGGCGCGCCCCAGCCGGCGGGCACGCCAGTCGCGACGCATTCGACCACCGCGCCGACGGAAGAGCCCGCCAGTCGTGCTTCATCGACGATCTTTTCCCAGCGTGCCGCAGCCTTGGCATCGGGGCAGAAGAACGGGTTGTTGCCGATCTCGGCCACATCGAAATTGGCCAGGTCGATCGCGTCCCCCCCGATTTCGGCAACATAGCCGATGATCGTCACTTCCGGGATCACCAGCCGCGCCACGGCCCCGGCAGCGACCCGGGCGGCAGTCTCGCGGGCCGATGATCGCCCGCCGCCGCGAAAGTCGCGAAAGCCGTACTTGGCGTCATAGGCATAGTCGGCATGGCCCGGGCGATAGGCCTTGGCGACTTCGGAATAGTCCTTCGAGCGCTGGTCGACATTCTCGATCATCAGCGAAATCGGCGTGCCGGTCGTCTTGCCCTCGAACACGCCGGAGAGGATCCGCACCGCGTCCGGCTCCTGCCGCTGGGTCGTGAACTTGGACTGCCCCGGCCGCCGGGCATCGAGGAACGGCTGGATCGCCGCCTCGCTGATCGCCAGCCCCGGCGGGCACCCATCGACCACGGCGCCCAGCGCCGGCCCATGGCTTTCGCCCCAGGTGGTGAAACGCAGCAGTCGGCCGAAGGTGTTGAATGACATGGTGCTGAGGCTTTGGCCAAATTCATGGCGCAGCGCAAGCACCACCCCCAACCCCCTCCTCTCCATAGGAAGGGGTTGGGGGTGGTGCTGCGGCAAAACCGAGTTATGGAAGCACCCATGTTCCTGGTCGTCTTCCGCAATCGCAAACGCGCCGGCATGGACGCGGTCGCCTATGCCCAGGACGCCGCGCACATGGAAGAACTGGCGCGGGCCCAGCCCGGCTTCCTCTCGTTCAAAAGCTTTGTCGCCGATGATGGCGAAGTGATCGCGCTCTCCGAATGGACCAGCGCTGAAGCCGCGCAAGGCTGGGGCCGCCATCCCGACCATGCCACGGTCCAAGGCCGCGGCCGCGATCGCTATTACGAAAGCTACACGCTCTTCACCGCCGACAATCCCCGCACGCACCACTTCGAAAGGTCGCCCGAGTGAGCCTGATCCTTTACGGCATTCCCAATTGCGACACGGTCAAGAAGGCGCGTACGTGGCTCGAAGCGCGCGGCCTTGCCTATGCCTTCCATGACTACAAGAAGGCCGGGGCCGATGCCGCCAAGCTGGCCGCCTGGTGCGATGCGGCAGGCTGGGACAAGGTCCTGAACCGCGCCGGCACGACCTTCAGGAAACTGCCCGATACCGGCAAGGCCGATCTCGATCAGCCCAGCGCCGTGGCGCTGATGGCGGCCAATCCCAGCTGCATCAAGCGCCCGATTGTCGAGCATCCCGGCGGGATCCTGGTCGGTTTCAAGGAAGCCGAGTGGGCGGCAGCCCTGGGATGATCCTTTCGGCGGAGACCTTGAAGACGCTGGAATGGCTGGCGGCCGGGCTGGGGGTGATCAACATCGCCCTGCTGATCTTCCGCTCGCAATGGAACTTCGCTTTCGCGATTGCCTCGGTCGCGATGTACGTCTTCATCTTCTTCGAGAGCCGGCTCTATGCCGAAAGCGGACTGCAGATCTTCTTCATCCTGGCCAATGTGTGGGGCTGGATCGTCTGGCGGCGCGCGCTGGGCGGGGCCGAGGATGACAGCCGGATCGAAGTGCGCTGGCTCGACTGGCGCAGCCGGATCGTCTGGCTGACGGTCACCGCCGCGCTCAGCCTCAATCTCGGCTGGTTGATGCACAAGTATACCAATGCCGCCATGCCCTTTGCCGACAGCGCGATTGCCGGGGCGAGCGTCGCGGCGCAGATCCTGCTCGGTTACCGGCGGATCGAGAACTGGGTGCTGTGGATCGGCATCGATGTGGCGGCGGTACTGCTCTATATCGATCGCGGGCTCTATCCCACTGCCGGGCTCTATGGCGGGATGCTGGTGATGAGCCTGTTCGGCCTCAAGGAATGGATGTCGGTCTATCGCCGCCAGCAGGCAGCCTTGCCCGCGTGACCATCACGGTCTGCTTCCACGGCGCGGAAAGCACCGGCAAGTCGGTCCTGGCCGAGCAGCTTTCGCGTGAGCTGGGCATACCCTGGGTGCCGGAATACGGGCGGACCTATGCCGAGTGTCATGGCACTGACTTTACCATGGCCGATCTGCTGGCCATAGCCGACGGGCAGGCCGCAGCCATCCGCGCTGCCCTCGCAGAGCAGCCGCCGCTGCTGATCCTCGATACTGACCCGCTGATGACCGCTGCCTGGGCTGAGATGCTGTTCGACGAAGTGCCCGAGGCGCTGCTGTCCTATCCCAAGGCCGATCTCTACCTCCTGTTCGCCGCCGATGTGCCATGGGTCGCCGATGGCACCCGCTTCTTTGGGACGGCTGGGGAGCGGGCGCGGTTTGCCGATCTGGCGCAGGACATGCTGGCGCGCGCCAGGGTGCCGATCACTCGCGTTGCCGGGAACTGGTCCCAACGAGAGCAAGCGGTCCGCGCGGCGCTTGCGCAGCTCTCGGCCCAAGCCGGAGCTTGACCTGGCGAGCAATCGGGTTTTCTCTCCAGGCGGTTGAGCGAGGCGGGGTGGCGCGCATGAACTTTTTCAAGGCCCTGGTCCCTGGCGGCGTACTGACCTGGCTGGTCAGCACGGCCATCGGATCGCAAGGATCGCGCGGCGCCTGGCTGGCGATCGAGCGGCTGCATTACCAGCAGCACAGCATTTTCTGGTCCTGGCCGCTGTTCGTGATCGGTACCGGGATTGCCTGGGCGATATTTGCTATGACGCCGCAGTGACCGTGACGATGTAATTGAGGGTGAGGTCGCTGGAGCGGTGAAGCCCCTTGACCGGGCTCCAGGCAATGCCCTGCGGCTCGCCCATCGCCAGGCCGGCTTCGGATAGCAGCCCGCGCAGTTCGTCGGGCGTGACGAAATCTTCCCAATGGTGCGTGCCGCGCGGGACCAGACCGATCCGCTCGGCCGCCTCAACCATCAGCAGCTTCGACTGCGCAGTGCGATTGGGGGTGGAGAGGATCATCAGCCCACCCGGCGCCAGGGTTCCGGCCAGTGCCGCCACAAAGGCGGCCTTGTCCGCCACGTGCTCGATCACTTCCATCGAGGTGACGAGATCGAAGCCGGTCAGGCCAAGCGCGCCGATCTCGCCGCAACGGTATTCGATCGTCAGGCCGGAAC
Source organism: Pseudomonadota bacterium (assembly GCA_041182185.1). GTDB lineage: Bacteria > Pseudomonadota > Alphaproteobacteria > Sphingomonadales > Sphingomonadaceae > Novosphingobium. Next base: position 339 of record JBEGOD010000186.1, on the reverse strand, counting down.
CTGCCGCATGGGCGCTGGCAACGGCAATGTTTTCTTCGGCCGCATCAACCCCGGTTACCGCCGCGCCCAGCCGCGCCAACGGCTCGCACAATAGCCCCGCGCCGCAGCCAACATCGAGCGCGCGCTTGCCCAACAACGGGCGAACCCCGCGCGAATCGGTACCCCAGTGGGCATCGATCGCGGCGCGCACGAAGCCCAGCCGCACCGGGTTGAGCTTGTGCAACATGGCCGAGGACCCGTTCGGATCCCACCAATCGGCCGCCAGCTGGCCGAAATGGGCGGCTTCGGCGGGCCGGATCGTCGCTGTTGAGGTTGCATTGCTCATGCGCCCTCCCTAAC
>JBEGOD010000185.1:0-18723 GCA_041182185.1 Pseudomonadota bacterium | reverse complement strand
CGCAAGGCCAGGCCGATGCCGCGCTGACCCGGCTGGAGGTCGATCACCTTGGCCTCGATGCGATGGACCGGCGCTACCTGACCATGATTGCCGAGCTCTACAATGGCGGGCCGGTCGGGGTCGAAACGCTGGCCGCCGGCCTGTCCGAGCCGCGCGACACGATCGAGGACGTGATCGAGCCGTTCCTGATCCAGCTTGGCCTGGTCGCCCGCACCGCGCGGGGCCGCTGCCTCAACACGCGGGGCTGGGCGCACCTGGGTATGGCCCAGCCGAACGGTAACCAGGGCGGCCTGTTCGATTCTGCTGATCCGACAAGCAAATAGCGGCGCGCGGCCCGGCCGCTGTTAGGGATTATGCCTGCATTCGGTTCCAGTTTGGGACAGGTGCCCCCCACCGCACCCGGCATTGCGCTGATTCCCGGTGCGGGACGGCCGAAACACGGTTAACGCGATTGTCCCTTAATCATTCGTCTGCGTTTCTCTGCCTATAGGGGCATTTCGGCTGCATTGCTGCCGGTCTTTCAGCCCCAGCCAAAGGCAAAGAGAGCAGAGCTTATGTCGGTACGGATGGCCCTTGTGAAATTGTCCGCGATTGCCGCGGGCGGCGCCGTTGTCGGGGGCGGGGCGGTGCATGTCGCCGAGGCTCCGGCGGCCCAGGTCCAGTACGTCAAGCATGCCAAGGCCAAGCCTGCGCCCAAGGTGATGAAGCGCAAGATTGCCCGCTCTGCATCGGCGCCGCGCCAGATGAAGAAGATCCGCCGCGTGGTGACCAAGTCGGTTACCTGCGCCGCTCCGGTCCAGCAGCAGCTGGCGATGATGCCCATGCCGCTCCCGCCGCTTCCGCCGATGCCGACCCCGCAGGGCGGTGGCGGCGAAGTCACCGTGATTGGCGGTTCGGGCGGGTTCGGCTTTGGCGGCGGCTTCTTTGGCGGTTTCTTCGGCGGCGGCAGCAGCTCGGGCGGCAGCGTGGTTGTCTCGACCACCACGTCCGGCGGCTCGACCTCGACCTCCAGCTCCAGCGGCGGTTCGTCGTCCTCGACCTCGGGCGGTTCGAGCTCCAGTTCGACCGGCGGCCTCACCAGCACGACCACCACTGGCGGGATTACCTCAAGCTCGACCACGTCGACTGGCGGGGTATCGACCTCGACCGGCAATGTCTCGACCAGCTCGGGCAACTATTCGTCGACCTCGACTTCGTCGGGCAATGTCACTTCGACCAGCTCGTCGTCGGGCAACGTTTCGAGCAGCTCTTCGACCTCGGGCAATGTTTCCAGCTCGACCTCGGGCAATGTCTCGACCAGCACGTCCAGCTCGACTTCGGGCAACGTCACCTCGTCGAGCTCGACCAGCTCCTCAACCTCGACCTCCAGCTCGACCAGCACCTCGTCGTCCTCGGGCAACACCACGACGACGACCAGCTCGGGCGGTCACGAAGTGCCGGCACCGCCGATGCTGTTGCTGTTCGGCGCGGCCGCGGCTGCGCTGGTCGGGCGGCGGCGGCTCGCCAAGCGCGCCTGAGGCGGGCTGACGGTTCAAACGGAAAAGGGCGGCCTTGGTGCCGCCCTTTTCTTTTCAAGTCAGATGTTTGCGCAGCGCCAGGTGATGCGCCTTATGGTGTTCCTTGCGCGTCAGGTCCTGCCTTGGCCTGCGCCAGAACCAACCCTTGGCGAGCCAGGGGACGGCATAGCGCTCCACGTCGTCGGCCAACTCCGCCAGGACCCGGTCGCAATCCGCCGGCTCGGTCGCATCATAGCTGTACCAGAAGGACTCCCGCGCCTCGGTCAACTCGCCCAGGCGCCGCGCCTTGTGGCGGGCCAGGAAGAAGCGGGGTTCCGAATAGTAATCCCAGTCGCGCCACAGCAGCGGCGAGCGGATCAGGTGCTCCATAACCCGCCGCGAGGTAAAGGGCATGAAATGCAGCCGCATGATCCGCGCGGTAATGCGGCAAGCGCCGCGGTCCTGCTTGTATTCGCCGTGGACCAGCTTGATCAGCCAGCAGGTCGTGCCCGTGCGGCGGACGAAGCCGCGCGAACCGCGCCGCTTCCATCCGCCCTCGGCCAGCCGGGGCGCCAGGTATTCGTCGACCGCTCGCTGAACGGCCGAGCGATGCATCAGGCGGCCAGCTTGCGCAGGACGTAGTGCAGGATCCCGCCGTTCATGAAGTACTCGACCTCATTGGCGGTATCGATCCGGCACAGCGCGGTGAAGGTGAACTGGCTACCATCCTTGCGGGTCACTTCCACCTCCACGTCCTGACGCGGCGTGAGGCCGGCTACGTCGCGGATCGTGTAGGTGCAATCGCCATCGAGGCCAAGGGTCTCGCGAGTTTCGCCATCCTTGAACTGCAGCGGCAGCACGCCCATGCCGACCAGGTTGGAGCGGTGAATGCGCTCGAAGCTCTCGACGATCACCGCGCGCACGCCCAGCAGGTTGGTGCCCTTGGCCGCCCAGTCACGGCTGGAACCGGTGCCGTATTCCTTGCCGGCGACGACAACCATCGGGGTGCCATCGGCCTTGTGCTTCATCGCGGCGTCGTAGACCGGCATGACCTCGCCGTTGTACTTGCTCATCCCGCCTTCGATGCCGGGGACCATCTCGTTCTTGATGCGGATGTTGGCAAAGGTGCCGCGCATCATTACTTCGTGGTGGCCGCGGCGGGCGCCATAGGAGTTGAAGTCGGCCTTGGCGACCTGGTGCTCCATCAGCCACTGGCCAGCTGGGCTGTCAGCCTTGATGTTGCCGGCCGGGCTGATGTGATCGGTGGTGATCGAATCGCCCAGGATCAGCAGCGGCTTGGCTTCGATGATGTCCTGCACCGGGGCCGGGGTCATCGACATGCCCTCGAAGTAGGGCGGGTTGGCAACATAGGTGCTGCCGGCGCGCCACGAGTACGTTTCCGAACCGGTCACATTGATCGCCTGCCAGTGCGCGTCGCCCTTGTAGACGTCGGCATAGCGTGCCTGGAACATCTCGCGCGTGACGCAGGCCGCCATGGTTTCGGCAACTTCCAGGTTGGTTGGCCAGATGTCCTTGAGGAACACGTCCTGGCCATTGCTGCCGACGCCGATCGGGGTGGTGACGAAATCGTCGATCACCGTGCCCTTGAGCGCATAGGCGACCACCAGCGGCGGCGAGGCGAGGAAGTTGGCGCGCACGTCGGGGCTGACGCGGCCTTCGAAGTTGCGATTGCCCGAGATGACGGCGGCGGCGACCAGGCCGTTCTCGTTGATCGCCTTGCTGATCGGCTCGGCCAGCGGGCCTGAGTTGCCGATGCAGGTGGTGCAGCCATAGCCGACCAGGTTGAAGCCGATATTGTCGAGATGTGACTGGAGCCCGGCCTTGACCAGGTAATCGGTGACGACCTGGCTGCCGGGGGCGAGCGAGGTCTTGACCCAGGGCTTGGGCTTCAGGCCCAGCTCGTCGGCCTTCTTGGCGACCAGGCCGGCGGCAACCAGCACGCCCGGGTTCGAGGTATTGGTGCAGCTGGTGATGGCGGCGATCATCACGTCGCCATCGCCCACCGTGAAGTCCTTGCCTTCGACCGGAACCCGGGTGTTCGCCTTCTTGTAGGTCTCGGCCATGTCCTTCGCGAAGACATCGTCGACGTCTTCCAGGTTGACGCGGTCCTGCGGGCGCTTCGGCCCAGCGAGGCTGGGGACGACGCTGCCCATGTCGAGTTCAAGCGTGCTGGAAAAGATCGGATCGGCCGCGGCCGGGTCGATCCAGAAGCCCTGCTCCTTGGCATAGGCTGCGACCAGGGCGATCTGGGTTTCCTCGCGGCCGGTCAGGCGCAGGTAATCGAGCGTCTTGTCGTCGATCCCGAAGAAGCCGCAGGTCGCGCCGTATTCTGGCGCCATGTTGGCCAGCGTGGCGCGGTCAGCCAGGCTCAGCGAGGCGAGGCCCGGCCCGTAGTATTCGACAAAGCGGCCAACCACGCCGTGCTTGCGCAGCAGGTTGGTGCAGGTCAGCACCAGGTCGGTCGCGGTCACGCCTTCGCGCAGGGCACCCGTCAGCTTGAAGCCGACCACTTCGGGGATCAGCATCGAAACCGGCTGGCCGAGCATCGCCGCCTCGGCCTCGATCCCGCCGACGCCCCAGCCCAGTACGCCCAGGCCGTTGATCATGGTGGTGTGGCTGTCCGTCCCGACGCAGGTGTCGGGATAGGCCACGGTCACGCCGGTCTGGTCGGTGCTGGTCCAGACGGTCTGGGCGATGTTTTCCAGGTTCACCTGGTGGCAGATGCCGGTGCCCGGGGGGACGGCGTAGAAGTTGTTGAGCGACTTGGAGCCCCACTTGAGGAAGTCATAGCGCTCCATGTTGCGGTGGTATTCGATCTCGACGTTTTCCTGGAACGCCTTGGGGTGGCCGAATTCGTCAACCATCACCGAGTGGTCGATCACCAGGTTGACCGGGACCAGCGGGTTGATCCGCGAAGTATCGCCGCCCAGCTTGGCGATGGCATCGCGCATCGCGGCAAGGTCAACCACGCAGGGCACGCCGGTGAAGTCCTGCAGCAGCACGCGGGCCGGGCGGTACTGGATTTCCTCGGACGATTCGGTCGGGTTCTTCTGCCAGTCGATCACGGCCTTGACGTGTTCGACCCCGACGGTGAAGCCGCCATCTTCGAAGCGCAGCAGGTTTTCCAGCAGGACCTTCATCGAGAAGGGCAGGCGGCTGATATCGCCCAGCTTGGCCGCGGCCTTGCTCAGCGAATAATAGGCATAGTCCTTGCCGCCGACGCTAAGCGTGCTGCGCGTCCCGAGCGTGTCCTGTCCGACCTGGGTCATCCCGCAAATACTCCTGTTGGTGGTGCCCGCCTGCGCGCACGCCCCTTTCGCGGGTGCAGCCGAGCCGTATCGGCGCCGCCGATGCGCGGGATTGCCCCGAACGTCAAGTAGCTGGGCCGGGAATCCCGACCAGATCAGGCTAAAGTGTGGTCTGTTCCGTATGCGCCGGAGCCGACTTGCGCGCGGCAATCCAGCAGCCGATCACGATCAGCACCACCCCGGCCATCGTTTCCACAGTCACCGGTTCGGCAAAGACCAGCCAGCCGAGCAACGCGGCCCAGATGAAGGCAGTGTACTCGATCGGCAGCAGCACCTGCGCTTCGGCCCGGGCATAGGCCCAGCTCAGCAGCATCAGCGAGACCGCGGCGAGGGCCGCGCCAGTCGCAATTTCGCCCAGCGCGGGCAGGCCGGGTACCACCGCCAGCCAGGGCGCGGCCAGCGCCAGGAACAGCCCGGCAAAGCCCATCTGGAACAGCGCCACTTCCTGCGGGCTGGCGAGCTGCGCCTGCTTGCGCTGGAAGATCAGGTTGAAGGCATAGAGCACGGCCGACAGCAGCACCGCGCCGATCCCCCACATGGCATCCTCGCTCAAGGCCTCACGGCCAAGCCGGCCGGCGCCGATCACCAGCACCCCGGCAAAGCCAAGCAGCGAGGCAATCACGGCTCCCCGTGCGATCTTCTCACCCAGCATCACGGCCGCGAGATAAAGTGCGATCAGCGGGGCGATGAAGGACAAGGCAATCGCCTCGGCCAGCGGCAGGCGGATCAGCCCCCAGAAGAAGCTGGTAGCCAGGCCCGCACTGATCAAGCCGCGCAGGGCATGGAGCCGCAACGCGGGTTGGCCGGGCCAGCGTCCGCCGGTTGCGCGCCACAGCGGCAGCATCAGCAGCACGCCGAAGCCCGAGCGGAACAGCATCGCGTTATAGGCCCCGACCTGAAGGCTGGCGCTTTTCATCACCGCGTCCATCACGCTGAACAGCGCGATGCCGCTGGCTGCAACCAGGAACGGCAGGATGGAATGATGGCGATGCAGGCCCGGCGGCACGTTGTCTCTCCCTGGCCCTGCCGGGTAGGGGAGCGGGGCAGGGGTGGCAAGCTGCGGCTGGCAATCGTCGGAATTTGCTGTAACTTTGGCTGACCCCGGGGGCTGACCTCGGGTCAAAGGGCCGCCAATGGACATCGCCAGTACCCCTCCTGAAGCTGACGCTTCGCCCCAGGGCGGCGATCTGGTTCGCCGCCATGCGCTGGCGACGCGGCTGTGGCACTGGACCAATGCCCTGGCGCTGCTGGTCATGCTGATGAGCGGGCTGATGATCCTCAACGCCCATCCCCGGCTTTACTGGGGGCATTACGGGTCGGAACACGATCATGCCTGGCTGGTCCTGGCGGCGTTGGAGGATACCGCCTTTCCCGGCTGGATGACGATCCCTTCGCATTACAGCCTGGCCGATGCGCGGCTGTGGCACTTTGCCTTCGCCTGGCTGCTGGTGCTGGCCTTTACCGGCTACCTGGTCTGGGGACTGCTGCGCGGCCACATCGCGCGGCGGCTGCACATCACGCGTGCCGAGTGGAGCCCGCGCCATATCCTGCACTACCTGATCGAGCATGCCCGGCTGCGCTTCCCGACCGGAGCGGCGGCGCTGGATTACAACGTGCTTCAGAAGCTGGCCTATGGCGGGGTGCTGTTTGTACTGCTGCCGGCGATCATCCTCTCGGGCCTGGCGATGTCGCCGGCGCTCGATGCGGCCTGGCCCTGGCTGGTCGATCTGTTCGGGGGGCGACAATCGGCCCGCTCGATCCACTTCCTAGCCGCCATGGGCCTCGTGGTGTTCTTCGCGGTGCACATGGCGATGGTTCTGCTGGCTGGCCCGATCAACGAGGTCCGCTCGATGCTGACCGGCTGGTACCGCTTGCCGCGCGAGACGGGAGATGACGCATGATCCTGACCCGGCGCAAGGCGCTGCAAATCGGAGCTGCGGGGGCGGGCGGCCTGCTGCTGTCAGGCTGCGACGCGCTTAATGACAGCACGCCGTTCAAGGATGGGCTGGCGGGGGTGGGCCACCTGCACGAGCTGACCCAGCGTGCGATCATCGGCGATAGCCTGGCGCGCGAATTTACCGAGGCCGACATGTCGCCCGTGTTCAAGGCCAATGGCAGCCTGCGCGTGCCCGATCCGGCCTATCGGAACCTGCTGGCCGGCGGCTTTGCGCAATGGGCGCTGCGGGTCGATGGCCTGGTCCACCGCCCGCTCGCCCTGCCGCTCACGGCGCTCCAGGCCATGCCGCAGCGCACCCAGATCACCCGGCACGATTGCGTCGAAGGGTGGAGCGCGATCGGCAAGTGGCAGGGGCCGCAGCTGGGTGCAATCCTGGCCCAGGCCGGGCTGATGCCAGCCGCCCGCTATGTCGTGTTCCACTGTGCCGACAAGTTGGAAGGCAAGCCGTTCTACGAATCGATCGACCTGGTCGAAGCCTTCCATCCGCAGACGATCCTGGCCTGGCGGATGAACGATGCCCCGCTGTCCGAACCGCACGGCGCGCCGATCCGCCTGCGGGTCGAGCGCCAGCTTGGCTACAAGCAGGCCAAGTACATCATGCGGATCGAACTGCGCGAAAGCCTGGCCGGGCTTTACGGCGGCCAGGGCGGCTTCTGGGAAGACAACCGCGGCTACCAGTGGTGGGCCGGAATCTAGGATCCGGCCCCGGCCTCACATGATCCGGCGGACAGCCTCGGCCGAATAGAGCCACAGCTCGGCGCCTTCGCGCTTCACGCCGCCCATCGCCTTGTTGAACGCGGCCATGTGCGCGCTTTGCCCGTGCGCGGCGAGCGCTTCGGCATTGTCCCAGCGTTCGGCGATGCGGATCAAGTCGGGATCGTTGATGTCGCGGGAGAAGGCATAGGTCAGGCAGCCAGCTTCCTTGAGCGTTTCGGCTACCATGGCGCTGGCGGCATCGGCCACCTTGTCGAACTCGCCCGTTCCCAGCTTGAGCCAGCCTTCGATGATCAGCATTTCCGTCTCCAATTTTTTCGCAGTTTTCGGGAACTTTTCGATTTTCGGCCCGTAACGGCTGCGGCACGGACTGCCGCTTGCGCGTTGTTAACGCAAGACGTCGGGCATACAAATCCGCGTCCTGACCGGAATCCCCACCCGCCCCTTACCTCTGGCGCCATGGCGGCGCTGGGCAACACGGTTGGTGGATCGGCCTCGGTCGCGTTGTGATATAATGATGTGATTTGCGGCCCACAGCAGTCGACTTTCCGAAAACTGTCCCATTTCAGGATGGGCCTGAAAACTTAGCGATTCAGTAAGATTAACTCATTGGCAACCACGTCGATTCGGGTTAGCTAACGGAATACGAGATTCGACATGTTTATTGGTTCAGGAGAAGCCCGATGAAGAAGTATCTGCTTGCGGCCACTGGGGCCATGACCCTGGCCCTCAGCTCCAACGCCAATGCGGCACTGGTCCTGAACATCTCCGGTGCATCCGGGACGTATGGCAACACCAACGTTACCTGTGCGGTGACGGCGCCTTGCTCGTTCAACAACAGCTTCAGCTTCTCCAAGCCGGCTGGTTATCAGCTCGTCGGTGCCACGATCACGTCGCTTCTGACCGGCTCCAACGCGGCGACTAACATCAACTTTTCGTCGGTGACTCTGAACGGCATCGCGTTTGCAATTGGTTCGACCGGTGACGTCGAGTTCCGTAGCATTACGAACCAGATTCTTGGCAATTGGAACACCATCAACGTTCAGGGCCAATCGGGTGGCAACGCCTCGTACAGCGGCACGCTCTCGTTCGCTGCTGTTCCTGAGCCGTCGACCTGGCTGATGATGATCCTGGGCGTCGGGATTGCCGGTGCTGCGCTGCGTCGCCGCCGCCAGAACGTCACGGTCAGCTACGCCTGATCTGATCAAACGCACTGAACCGCAGAAAGCCCCGGCAGTGCCGGGGCTTTTTGTTTATGCAGTGTCCTAGTCTGCCGGGCACCAGCTCGAACGCCGCCCGCGCCAGGGTTCGGCCAGGCCTTCAGCGACCAGCTGCGCACCCAGGCTCTCACCCCGGCGCATCGCGACGGCCAGACGGCGGCCATAGCGGTCATGGCTGCGGGGATCGTCGACGAGCATTACCGGGCCGGCATTCAGCAGTTGCAATAGCCGTAGCTTGGCTGCCTCGCCGCGCTGGCGCTCCCCAGCGCATTCGGCCTGGGTGGTTTCCGGCGCATTGATATCGGCCAGGCGAACTTTCTCACCGGTCATCCAGAAGGTATCGCCATCGACCACGCAGGTCTCGCGCGGGGCAGTGGAGCAGAGCGTGAACAACGCGGCGGCGGTCAGGGTGAGTGCGGGCATGGCCCGGGCCTGCCGATTGCGACCGGGACGGACTATCCGGACAAACCCGTGGTTTCCCTCGAAAGCGGAGGGATTAGCGGCAGAAAAGCTGGGGTTACAGGCTGAGGAACAGGCCGGCCAGCGCCGCGCTCATCAGGTTGGACAGGCTGCCCGCGATCAGTGCCTTGAGCCCGAGCCGTGCGATCACCGGGCGCTGTTCGGGTGCCAGGCTGCCGGTAACCGCCATCTGGATCGCGATCGAGCTGAAGTTGGCAAAGCCGCACAGCGCGAAAGTCACCACGGCCACTGTCCGTTCCGACAGGCCCTGGACCTGGCCCAGGTCGATGAAGGCAACGAATTCGTTGAGCACCACTTTGGTGCCGAAAAACCCGCCGGCGCGCAGCGCTTCGGTCCAGTCCGGTCCGGCCAGCAGCCAGAACACGGGGGCAAAGACATAACCCAGGATCATCTGGAACGAGAGGTCGGGCTGCCCGAACCAGCCGCCGATCCCGCCCAGGATGCCATTGGCCAGCGCCACCAGAGCGACGAAGGCCAGCACCATGGCGCCAACCGCCACCGCCAGTTTCACGCCCGTCTGCGCGCCTTGCGAGGCCGCCATGATGATATTGGCCGGCGCCTCGTCCTCCAGACCGGTCACCTTAACTTCATCCGGTTCGACAATCTTTTCGCCCTTGGGATCGGGCATGATGATCTTGGCCATCAGGATCCCGCCCGGTGCCGACATGAAGGCGGCGGCGACCAGGTAGTCGATCCGGATGCCCATGCTGGCATAGGCCGCCAGGATCGTGCCGGCGACCCCGGCCATGCCGACCGTCATCAGGCAAAACAGCTGGCTGGGGGTCAGCGCGGCGAGGTAGGGCCGGATCACCAGCGGGCTTTCCGACTGGCCGACGAAGATGTTGCTGGCCGCGCCAAGGCTTTCGACCTTGCTGACCCCGGTGATCTTCTCCAGCCCGCCGCCGATCCACTTGATCACCAGCTGCATGATGCCAAGGTAATAGAGGATCGAGATCAGCGCCGCGAAGAAGATGATCACCGGCAAGGCCGCGATCGCAAAGCTGGTGCCGCCGATTTCGGGCTTGGCCAGCGGGCCGAACAGGAACGCCACCCCGGCATGGGCATAGCCGAGCAGCGCGCTGACCCCGTCCGACGCGCCTTTGAGCATATGCTTGCCGAACGGGACATACAGCACCAGTGCGGCCAGACCGGCTTGGAGTGCAAAGGCCGCGCCCACCACGCGCAGCCGGATCGCCTTGCGATCGCCCGAGAGCAGCCAGGCAATCCCCAGGATCAGTAAGATCCCGATCAGGCTGTTGACGATCAGCATGGCAATGGCGCTCCCCCGGTGAATTCAGCGCGATTGGTAACGGCCCCGGGCCGCTGCGCCTAGCTGTAATTGCCGGCCCTTCCACAAGCGCAGGAAGGTCGCTAAGCCGTGGCGATGCAGACTGTTACGATCCCGCGCTCGCTCTTCATGTTTTCCCTGCTTTACGGGGGGCTCTGCGTCCTCGCCGGGGTGATGGGGGTCAAGCTGGCCTCGCTGGGCACCTGGCCGATGCTGGGCGACCTGGCGGTGGAAAGCGGGATCTTCGCCTTCCTGTTCCTGGTGATCATCTCCAGCGCAGTGGCCGAACTGTTTGGGCAGGAACGGGCCAATCAGCTGGTCCGCTATGGCTTCGTGCCGCTGATCGTCTCGATGGTGATGCTTACCGTGGTGATCAGGCTGGTCCCGCCGGCGCCGTTCTGGACCGATCAGGATGCCTTCGCCAAGCTGCTGGGCCAGGGCGTGCGGATGCAATTTGCCGGGCTGATTTCCTATGGCACTTCGCAGACGCTCAACGTCTACCTGTTCAGCCGGATCGCCGGCGGGCAGGGCAAGGCGCTGGTGCTGCGGGCCTGGATTGCCAGCCTGTTGTCACAAACTGTCGACACGATCCTGTTCATCACGATCAGTTTTTATGGCCAGGACATGCCGCTGGGCCAGATCATGGAAGGCCAGATCATCTCCAAGCTGGTGCTTTCCACCATCATGGTGCCGCCGCTGATCGTGGTCTTCGTCAAGCTGGGCCGCTGGCTTGACCGGGCCTGAGCCGCGCGCAGCGGGGCGACAAAACGCTTCAATTCCACGGCCAGCAGGGTAAAGGCGCGGGCATGTCACAATCCCACGATCCCGCCCGCAATGCCGCGATGCTCGCCAAGGCCGAAACGCTGGTCGAGGCGCTGCCCTATCTGCAGCGCTATGCCGGGCGCACCTTCGTGGTGAAGTACGGCGGCCATGCGATGGGCGATCCCGAACTGGCGCGCGACTTTGCCGAGGACGTGGTGCTGCTGAAAGCTGTCGGGATCAACCCGGTGGTGGTCCACGGTGGCGGCCCGCAGATCGGCGCCATGCTCAAGAAGCTGGGCGTGGAGAGCAAGTTCATCGATGGCCTGCGGGTGACCGACAAGGCCACGGCCGAAGTTGCCGAAATGGTCCTGTCCGGCGCGATCAACAAGGAACTGGTCGGCTGGATCGCCGGGGCCGGCGGCAAGGCCCTGGGCATCTCGGGCAAGGATGGCGGCCTGGTCACGGCCACCAAGGTCTCGCGCACCACCAAGGACCCGGAAAGCAATATCGAACAGGCGGTCGACCTGGGCTTCGTGGGCGAACCGACTTCGGTCGACACGACCTTGATCGAAACTGCCAGCGCGGCCGGCATGATCCCGGTGATTGCGCCGATCGCGCCGGGCATCGATGGCGAGACCTACAATATCAACGCCGATACCATGGCCGGGGCGATCGCCGCGGCCCTGGGCGCGGCGCGGCTGTTCCTGCTGACCGATGTGGCGGGCGTACTCGACAAGCAGGGCAACCTGCTGACCGACCTGACCCCGGCGGACATCGCGGGGTTGCAGGCCGATGGCACGATCAGCGGCGGGATGATCCCCAAGCTGGAAACCTGCATCCACGCGGTCGAGGCCGGGTGCGAGGCGGCGGTCGTGCTCGATGGCCGGGTGCCGCACGCCATGCTGATCGAAGTGTTCACTGCGCGCGGGGCTGGCACCCTGATCCGCCGCTAAGGCCCTTTCCCTCTCCCAAGGACCCAATCGATGATCAACGAAGTGCTCATCCCGATCCTGGAACTGTTCGCCAACCTGATCATCACCGTGGTGATCGTGCAGTTCGTGCTGGGGCTGCTGATCAGCTTCAACGTGGTCAGCTTTCATAACCAGTTCGTGTCCGCGCTATGGACCGCGCTCAATGCGATTCTCGATCCGATCCTGGCCCCGATCAAGCGGCGCCTGCCGAACACCGGCGGGATCGACTTTTCGCCGATCGTGCTGATCCTGATGATCAACGTGGCCCTGATCATCCTCTCCTATGTCGGGCGACAGGTCGGATGAGCCAGGCCGCGATCATCGATGGCAAGGCTTTCGCCGCCGGGCTGCGTGCGCGCGTCGGTGTTGCAGCCGCCGCGTTCGAGGCCAAGGCCGGACGCAAGGCGGGCCTGGCCGTGGTGCTGGTCGGCGATGATCCGGCCAGCCAGGTCTATGTCCGCAACAAGGGCAAGCAGACGCTCGAGGCCGGCATGGCCAGCTTTGAGCACAAGCTGCCGGCCGATACCGCCCAGGCCGATCTGATCGCGCTGGTCGAACGGCTCAATGCCGATCCGGCGGTCGATGGGATCCTGGTCCAGCTGCCGTTGCCGGGCCACCTCGACGAGCAGGCGGTGGTAGAGCGGATCAGCCCGAGCAAGGATGTCGATGGCCTCACCCCAACCAGCACCGGCCGGCTGGCACTTGGCCTGCCGGGGCTGGTGCCCTGCACGCCGCTGGGCTGCCTGATGCTGCTGAAGGACCGGCTTGGCAACCTGTCAGGCCTTGATGCCGTGGTGATCGGGCGCTCGATCCTGGTTGGCAAGCCGATGGCCCAGCTGCTGCTGGCCGAAAGTTGCACCGTTACCATCGCCCACAGCCGCACGCAGAACCTGCCCGCTGTGGTGCGCCGCGCCGATATCGTTGTCGCAGCGGTGGGCCGGCCGGAAATGGTCAAGGCCGATTGGCTCAAGCCTGGGGCAACCGTGATCGATGTCGGCATCAACCGGGTTCCCGCTGCCGAGGAAGGCAAGACGCGGCTGATCGGCGATGTCGATTTTGCCGGGGCCAGCACGGTCGCCGGGGCGATTACCCCGGTACCGGGCGGGGTCGGGCCGATGACCATCGCGGTGCTCTTGCGCAATACCCTGGTCGCCGCGCACCGCAACGCGGGGGTGGCGCTGGCCGACGATGCGCTCTAGGCTGCGGCCCATGAAGCGTTTTCTCGTCGCCGCAACCGTTTCGCTCGCCCTGGCGGCCTGCGCCGCCGGTCAGCGCGGACCCCGCTTTGGCAAGATCGAACCGGTCGCCAACCCCAGCGCGGTGATCGCCGCCGAACTGGCCTTTGCCCGGCTTGCCCAGGACAAGGGCCAATGGGCCGCATTTCGCGCGACGGCAGCAGATGGTGCGGAAATGTTCGTGCCCCAGCGGGTCAAGGCGGCGGACTGGCTGAAGGGCCGGGCCGAGCCGGCCGTGGCGGTAAAATGGCAAGCGCATGCCGTCTGGTCGAGCTGCGACGGTTCCTATGCGGTGACCCGCGGCGGCTGGGACAGTCCCAATGCCAGCGGGACCTTCGCCACCATCTGGCAGCGCCAGAAGAATGGCGACCTGAAGTGGATCGCCGACATGAGCCTGACCTCGGACGGCGTGGCCCCGGCCCCGGAAATGATCGCGGCGCGGGTGGCCGAATGCAAGGTGCCGCCGCCTGCTCCGCCGATGGCGGTGGTGACCGATACCGACTGGCAGACCGGCACGTCGCGCGATGGCACGCTGCACTGGGGTACCGGGGTAACCGCGCTGGGCGGACGGACCGTGAAGGTCTCGCTGTGGAATGGCACAGTGTTCGAGCCGGTGCTGGAACAGACCGTGCCGGCTCCTGTGACGGCGCGCTAAGCCATGCTGGAACTGTTCCTCTCCGCCTTCATCGCCCTGTTTGTGGTGATCGATCCGCCCGGCTGCGCGCCGATCTATGCCGGCCTGACCAGCGGTGCCAGCCACGCCCAGGCCCGCGTCATGGCGCTGCGGGCCACCCTTATCGCCACGATCATCCTGCTGGTCTTCGCCGTGTTCGGTGAAGACCTGCTGGGCGCGCTGCATATCGAGCTCGATTCCTTCCGCATCGCCGGGGGGATCATGCTGTTCCTGATCGCGCTCGACATGGTGTTCGAAAAGCGGACCCAACGCCGCGAGGAGCGCGCCGAAAAGGTCAAGGCCACGCCAGAGATCGAGGACGTCTCGGTCTTCCCGATGGCCATGCCGATGATCGCCGGGCCGGGCTCGATCGCCACGATCATGCTGCTGACCGCCCGGGCCAAGGGGACTGACGAAACGCTGGTCGTGCTGGGCGCGCTGGCCGCCGTGATGCTGCTAACCCTGCTGGCGCTGGTCGCGGCGGGCCCGCTGATGAAGCTGCTTGGTGCGCGGGTCGAGGCGGTGATTACCCGCCTGCTCGGCGTGCTGCTGGCGGCACTCGCCGCACAGTACGTGATCGATGGGCTGAAGGCGACGCTGGCTTAGGCCTGCCTACTGCAGGGTCACCCGGCCATCTTCGCCATCGCGGCGGCCGAAGAATTGCATCAGCTGGATCAGCAATTCGCACCGCGCTGCCAGGTCCGGCGCTTCGAGCAAGGCTTGCTTGGCTGCGGCATCGAACGGCGCGATCTGGCTGACCCCGTCGATCAGCGAAGTGTCATCGAGCGAGGTTACGGCATCCCAATCCACCCGGTAGCCCTGGGCATCGGCAAACCGGCGCGCCTCGCGCTCGAACCCGGCGCGCTCGACCGGGGAAAGCGCCTGGTGCTCGATCTCGGGCAGCAGCTCTGCCTCAACCTGGCGGAAGGGGGTGATCACATCCAGCTCGCGCAGCAGGCGAAAGCGCGCTTCGCCTTCCAGCAACAGGTTGAAGCGGCCATCCTCCAATGCTTCGACATCGGCGATCTTGCCGACACAGCCCACGTTGAACAGCGGCGCTCCTTCCTCGGCGCGCTGTGGCTGGATCATCCCGATCCGCCGGTCGCGCGCCAGGGCATCGGTCACCATTGCCCGGTAGCGCGGTTCGAAGATATGCAGCGGCAATTGCAGCCCGGGATAGAGCAGGGCGCCAGTCAGCGGGAAGATCGACAGGCGCACCGGGCGGCTCAACCGAACAGCACCAGTGAAAGCTTGCGCCGGGTGGCGGCGACCCACGGATCTTCCAGGCCCACGGCTTCGAAGATCTGCAGCAGCTTGGCCCGGGCCGCGCCCTCGTTCCATTCGCGGTCGGCGGCGATCATGCCGAGCAGGGTTTCGGCGGCGGCGTCACGCTCGCCAGCAGCGAAGGCGGCGGTGGCATAGGCCAGCTGGCCTTCGGGATTGTCGGACGTCGCCCCGGCGCGCAGTGCCGCCAGCTCGTCGTCGGCCGGTCGGTCCCTGGCAAGGTCGAGCGCCGCCCGGGCGCGGGCAATATCGGCCTCCTTGGCAAGCGCTTCGGGCAGGGCAGCCAGCACCGCTTCGGCTTCTGCAAGGTGACCCGCGGCTACCAGTGCGCGCAGCAGCCCGCCCTGGGCCGCGGCATTGTCCGGCGCCATTTCCGCGATCTGCATGAAGATCCCGGCCGCCTGTTCGGCATCGCCGCCGGCCAGCATATCTTCGCCCATGGCGATCAGCGGGCCGACATCCTGCGCCGGCTCGGCCCCGGCCGGCTGGACCGGCAGCTTGGCCAGCAGCTGGTCAAGGATACCCTTCAATTGCGATTCGCTGCGGGCATTGGTCAGGTCGGCCACCGGCTGGCCCTGGAACATGGCATAGACCGTGGGGATCGAGCGCACCTGGAACTGCGCGGCGATGAACTGTTCCTCATCGACATTGACCTTGGCCAGGACCACGCCCTTGTCGGCATATTCGGCGGCGACCTTTTCCAGCACCGGGGTCAGCGCCTTGCATGGCCCGCACCATTCGGCCCAGAAATCGAGAATCACGACATTGCTCATCGACGGCTCGACCACGTCGTTGCGGAACCGGTCGACTGCTTTCTGTTCGTCGAGGCTGAGGCCCATGCTTGCCAAAGGAAAAACTCCAACAGGAACTGCGCTTGAACCCCAATGTGGGCTTTCGGGGTCATTTGTGAAGTCACAAAGCGCCGCTTTCGAATTATGCGCATTTTCCCCCTGGCCAGCCTGATTTTCTGCTTGGCAAGCCCGGGGGGCGATGCTAACCGCGCGCCTCTCCCCGGCCCCTGCCACACTGGCAAGCGGGCTTTGGACGTTCAGAGCGGGCGTAGCTCAGGGGTAGAGCACAACCTTGCCAAGGTTGGGGTCGAGGGTTCGAATCCCTTCGCCCGCTCCAGAAACTTCAGTCACCGTTGGATATGGCGGATCGTTCCGCCGGCAAGCTCGGAACTATTGGGGCCGCTGTCTGCGCTAGGCGGCAAGCCGCTCCGCTTGGCGGTTCCAGTCCTTTCGTCCGCTCCCGTTTTTCAGCAGGCCAAGTCCTGCCGGGTCAGTGCCCGGTCGGGCCTGGGCCGGCGTCTTCCCACTTGGCCAATTTCCACTTGGCCAATCGTGATCTCCCTATAGGGGAACTACGATATTGCCCGGGCGCGGGTTCTTGGCGCAGCCCGCCAGCTGATGCTGCATGGCCATCGGTCCCTTTCAATCGCACTGCTGGTGACGATTTCGGCCCAGCCGGCCTGGGCACAGGATCCCGGCCCTGGCGATCGGGGCTTGACCGAGCCGGGCCTGGCGTTGCCGGCCACTTCAACCAACAGCTCGCCGATAGCCACCGGCCCGGTCACGGTCCTTGTCATGCGTTCGGGCGAAGGGCTTAGGATTGCCCGCGCCGCGGATGGTGAGGGGCGTTCGGTCAGTGTCGTCGCACTTGAACCGGCAGGTCATGGAAAAGTCCTGGCTTCCCGCCGGTTCCGCGCGGCGGAAAGCAGCGGGTTCGGTTACCGAATCCACCCGATTCTGCGGCAGATGCAATTCCACGCGGGGGTCGATATCGCCCGGCCGGCCGGCACCCGGATCATCGCCGCCAGCGACGGAACCGTCGTTCAGGCGGGCTGGGCTGCGGGCTATGGCCTGCTCGTCACGGTCGATCACGGTGGCGGCGTGCAGACCCGCTACGCGCATCTTTCCGGTCTGGGGGTCAGCCCCGGACAGCGAATCCGGCGCGGCGATGTGCTGGGTTCGGTCGGCTCGACCGGGCGCTCGACCGGCCCGCACCTGCATTACGAAGTGCGGGTCAATGGCCGGCCGGTCAGCCCGGTGTCCGCCCGCAAGGGGCAGTAGCCCCAACCGATTCGCCCCGCTCGATTCTCGTAGAATTGCGAAATTGTCCGCGCCGGTTGCTGATTTACTTCTTGCTCACGGTCGGCAGGCGGGTTCGCCACCGGCCTGTCTCCGAAACTGACCGCGGTGCCGGAAGTGCTGCGGACCGAGAAAGGTAAGTAGCCATGAAGTCGTTCCTCACAAAGTTCTTCAAGGACGAGTCGGGCGCCTCGGCGGCCGAGTACGCACTGATCCTGGCGATCGTGGGTGTCGCGCTGGCGGGTGCCGCGCTTTACCTGAGCTTCCAGATTCAGCAGTCGATGATCACGGCCGGCAAGAACATCGAAGCCTGCGCCACTAACCCGGGCGGTGCTGATTGCCCGCAGGCAACGCCGGCCGCTGCGGCAACCTGAGATCGATTTCCGACAAACAGCAAGTGGGCTGCCTCGTCGCGCTGCATGACGCGACGAGGCCAAGCCGGATGAAAGAATCTCTTCAGGAGGTTGGCCGTGCAGAATCGCAACTGGATCTTGCTGGGCATCGCCGCGCTTGTCGGCCTGTTCGCGGTGCTTCTTGCCAACGCCTGGTTTTCGGGTGTCGAGCAGCAACAGGGTGGACCGACGGGCGAGCAGAAGCTCTCTCGAATAGTGGTAGCCACTCAGCCGCTGGAATTCGGCGCGCGGTTGACCGGGCAGAACGTTCGCCTGCAGGACTGGCCCGAGGCCTCGGTTCCGCAAGGGGCCTTCCGTTCGGTGCCCGATGCGCTCAAGGATAATCGCGTCGCAATCCGCCCGATCGTTCCCGGCGAGCCGGTGCTGGCCAGCAAGGTCAGTGGCACCGATGGGCGGGCCACGCTGGCCGCGCTGCTGCCAGCTGGCATGCGCGCCATGTCGTTGCCGGTCGATGCGGTCAGCGGAGTTTCGGGCTTTGTCCTGCCGGGCTCGATGGTCGATGTCATCCTGACCCGCAAGATTTCCGGCGATGCCGGCAGCCGCGAGGGCCACCGGTCCGACGTGATCCTGGAATCTGTCCAGGTCCTGGCCGTCGATCAGCAGGCCAGCGACAAGCAGACCGAGCCCAAGGTGGCCAGGACGGCGACGGTGGCGGTCTCGCTTTACGATGCGCAGCGGTTGGTCCTGGCGCAGCAGGCGGGCTCGCTCAGCCTGGTGCTGCGCAAGCCAAGCGATGCCGACGTCGGCGATGCCGGCACGGCTCGCCCGACGCGATCGGTGACGCTGCTTGAACTTGGCGGTGCGCCCGTGG
>JBEGOD010000184.1:0-19304 GCA_041182185.1 Pseudomonadota bacterium | reverse complement strand
GCGCCGCCGCATTTCCGAGAACATGGCGGCGTCGAAGCGCAATATTCCGCACTTCTCCTATGTCGAGGAATGCGATGCGACCGCGCTGGAAGAAATGCGCGCCCAGCTTAACGCTGCCCGTGGGAACCGCCCCAAGCTGACCCTGCTGCCGCTGCTGATCACGGCGCTGTGCCGCGCGCTGACCGATTTTCCGATGCTCAACGCCCGCTTCGATGACGAAGCCGGCGTGGTGACCCGCTTTGGCGCGGTGCACCTGGGCATGGCCACCCAGACCGATGGTGGGCTGATGGTGCCGGTGATCCGCGATGCGCAGGACAAGAACCTGTGGCAACTGGCGGCCGAGATTACGCGGCTGGCCGAAGCGGCCCGCAACGGCACGGCCAAGAGCGAAGAGCTGTCCGGCTCGACCATCACGCTAACTTCGCTGGGGCCGCTCGGCGGGGTGGCGCATACACCGGTGATCAACCGGCCCGAAGTGGCGATCATCGGCCCTAACCGGATCATCGAACGGCCAATGTTCGTGCCCGACGGCATGGGCGGCGAACGCATCGAGAAGCGCAAGCTGATGAACTTGTCGATCAGCTGCGATCACCGCGTGGTCGATGGCTGGGACGCGGCCAGCTTCGCCCAGGCAATCAAGCGCCTGATCGAAACCCCGGTCCTGCTGCTGGCGGACTGAGTCCTAGCGAACGATCGCGCTATAGGCGATTCGACCCTGGCCGCGCGAGGCGGCGCGAGGATCGACGCGCCAGCGCACGTGGGTAACGTCTTCCGGGGTGGCCTGGCGGTCACCAGCACGCATGGTGCCCAGCTTGCCCCAGGTCCGGCCGCCGTCGATCGAGACTTCCTCATCGCCATTGGCGCTGCCCTGGTAATAGACCGAGCGGGGCAGGGGATTGGTCACGACGAAGCCGCCATTGCCGCCCATGCGGTACCAGCGCACCACATAGACCACGCGGTCGCCGCGGCTGAGCTCACTGGCGGGTTCCAGTAACCGACCGGCATCGGGCGTTACCCGTTCGACGAAAGCGGCACTGTCCAGGGCAACCGCGGGATTAGCCGCGGCGGTGCCGGAAAATGCCGCAAGTGCGATGCCCGCAAGTGTGGCATGTGCAGTCCGATTGGTCACAAAGAGCCCCCCGTGTTGTGACCATGCTTGTCGCAGGAAGGGGCAAAGGAATGGTTAATGCGGCCTTAGCCATAAGTCGTGCCGGAAGCCGTTCGAACCCGGTTGACAGCCCCGGCGCGAGGCCGTAGTGGCGCGGCTCCCAAGTGGCTGCGCGGGTGTAGCTCAGTTGGTTAGAGTGCCGGCCTGTCACGCCGGAGGTCGCGGGTTCGAGCCCCGTCACTCGCGCCACTTGGGGATTTCTTCCTAGAAAGCTTCGGAATAATCCACGGCCTGGCTGCCCTCCGGCAGGTGGACGATCATGCCGTCATGCGCCAGCCGCAGGTCGCCCGGATAGATCTTCGGAGCATCGCCCACGAACAACCGTTCGATCAGCTTGGCCGGCGGGGCCGGAACCATGTGATAGAGCACCAGCGCCTTGGCTCCGGCTTCCTTGGCCGCGCGCGCCGCGTCTTCCGGACTGGCGTGATAGCCCGGGATGTCGCCCATGATCTTGGCCGAATCAGCTCGACCGCGCTTGGCGAGCTGCGCCTGCATCGCCCCAATCATTTTCGGGTTGAGCGCTTCATGGAACATCACGTCCGCGCCCTTCGCGGCATTGACGAAATCCGGGGCGTAAATGGTGTCGCCACTGATCGCGACCGAGCGCCCCTTGTAATCAAGGCGGTAACCGAAGGCGGGCTTGATCGGATCGTGGATGACCCGGATCACGGTGATCTTCACGCCGCCCTGGTCATAGACGGTCTTGCTGGGCTGGCCCTCTGGCAGGTCGATGATCTGGGCCGTGCCGCCGAAGCCGCCCGGACGCGCAACGGCCGGACCGTGGTGGGCAATCCGGTAGCCGCTGTCGATCTTGTAGGCCTGGATCAGGCCGCCAACGACTTGGTCAGTGCCGGCCGGCCCACTGACGGGCAGCGGTGTGCCGCGCGATCCGGCGATCCAGGCCTGAAGGAGCAGTTCACCCAGGCCGTCGATGTGATCGGAGTGCAGATGGGTGAGGTAGGCGCCTTGCAGGCGGTCCATCGGGAAGCCCATCCGGCCGAGCTTGCGGATTGATCCTGCGCCGGCATCGAAGATGAAGCCCTGGCGTCCGGCCAGCACGGCGAGGCACGGTCCGGCGCGGTCGGCATCAGGCATGGGTGAACCGGAGCCGCAGACATAGACATGAATGCCATCGGGGAGGGCGGCGGACCGATCGACGCCGACATTCTGTTCGATCGCCGTATCGAAGGCGCGCTGGGCCAGGCGATCGCGTGCCGCCAGCAGGATCAATCCGATTGCCAGCAGCAGCCCGGCAATGCCGAGGCCGATCTTGCGCTTGATGCTCACCCTGTTCTCTCCCCGCGACGACCAGTGCAAAGGTTGCCGAAGGGGGTGGGTTACGGCAAGTGGCAATTGTGACCAGCCGCCATGCTCTTCAATTGACGCTTGAGGTGCTCCAGCCAGCCCTTGCCGCTGCGCAGCACCCGTGGTGGATCCTGGGCAGCGCAGCCGTGGCCTTGCACGGGGCGGCGCTGGATGAGATCCGGGATGTCGATATCCTGCTCGATCCGCGCGACTGCTTCGCGGTGTTCGAGCGACTGGGCATTGCGGTCAAGGCTGGGCAAGGCGATGGACAGTTTCGTTCGGACGTGTTCCAGCGCTGGGATCAGGCCAGTCTGCCGGTCGAACTGTTTGCCGGTTTCAGGCTGCTTGAGCAGGGGGCGTGGCAAGAACTGCTGCCACAGAGCCGCATGGCTGTGCAGGCCGGTGCGGTAACCGTTTACATCCCGGAACGCGGTGAACTTGTGGCCATGCTGCGGCGCTTTGGCCGGCCGAAAGACCTGCTGCGGATTGCCGCGCTCAACCCCAGCGGCCAGTCTCCATCCAGATCAGGAAACGCCTGAGCGGCAGCAGCCAGATTACCCCAAGCAGGATGTAGACCGGCGTCTGGAGCAGCGCATGCCAATCGGTGATCAGCGGCGCGACATAGCGCGCGACCAGCAAGCCATAGACGGTCAGCACCGCCAGCAGGCCGAGCAGGCCGATCGGAATTCGCCAGGTCGGTTCAGTGCGCATCAGAAGGGTCCATACAGGCGGGTAGGGGTAATGACGGCGTCAAGCGACCGGTCGTGCGGCTGTGTCGGCAGGTCATCGACCAGCTGGCAGTCCCAGGCGAGGCCGATCGCGAGCTGCGGCGGGTGCGCTGCCAGCCAGCGATCATAATGCCCGGCCCCCAGGCCCAGCCTGGCGCCGCGATCTGAAAACCCGACGAGCGGACAGAACAGTATTTCGGGAACGAGGGCCGGGCTATCGCCCGTAGGCTGGTGCGATTTGAAGGGATCGGGCTCCAGCAGTTCCTCAACGAACGGGTTGGACCATTCACGGAACGCCATCGGCGCGGTTCGGTCGGCGAACCACGGCAGGGCGATTTTGTGACCGCGCTCGAAGAACCAGCGGGCGTAATGGCTGGCCGGGGCCTCAGCCGGCATCTCGTGGTAGAGGCCAATGGTGGCGCCGTCCGGGATCAGGCGCACAATCGCTTCGGGCGGGCGGCGGAACAGCAGGCCCAATTGCATGCCCGGAATTGCGGCCACATGCTCGCGGCGGCGCTTCCTCAGTTCGGTACGCAGCACCTGCTTGTCGATCACGCTTGGCTCCGCGCAGGAAAGGGTGACGGGACCACCATGGGCCGTTGCCAGGAAATCCTCTGACGCGTTCACGTCAGGTGGGGACCATATGTGCCGGACCTCTATGCGAAATAGCGGTCAGACCAGGGACAGCCCCCATGGATTTGCTTATAGCCTCAGGGATTTTCAAAGGCTCGCACCGGGCAGTACCCGTCACCCCCTAGATAGGGTGGATAGGCTCAAGCCTCAAGGGCCAGTGCGCAGGCTTCGAGTTTTGCCGCGATTGCTTCCAGCTGCTCGGCCCGGGCATCGTCGTTTGCCGGCTCCGCCGGTGCGACACGCGGCGCAGACCTGGCTTCATGCACTTCATCGGCCAGCAATAGCGCAGCGAACAGAAGTTGCCGGGTTTCGTTGGTTCCCGCGCCGCCCATTGACTGGATCTTGGCGTCAATCGCCTGGCCAAGACCGGTTACGTGCGCTTCCTCACCGGCGGCGCAAGCGACCGTGTAATTGCGGCCTCCAATGGTCAGGGTGACGTTGCTCATCCCTGGGTCCCTTCGATCAACTGGTCCAGCTCGGCCAGGGAATCGGTCACGGTCGCCCGCAGGCGGTCATGGCGTGCTTGCAGGTCGGCCAGTTCTTCCGAACCAGCCGAGTCCCTTGCCCCCCGGCGCGTGGCGGCTTCAATCCGCCCAAGCGCCGCATCGATCCGCGCCAGCGCGCGGCTGCTGCGATCCCCGTTCATGGTTAAGGGCTAGCGCAATTGATTGTGGCCGCAAAGAGCGCAGGTCCAGCTTTCCCACCATTTGCAATCCACAAGGGGTGACCCATGCTTGACGGGGCGGGGTGCCTCCGCAAAGGAGGCCCGACATCGAATCGGTGGCCCAATCCTGCCCTTTCCGGGAGAGCCCAAGCATGACCCAAGATTTTGCTGAAATAGGGCCATCCCGCCTCGCACTCATGGCCAATGCCATCCGTGCGCTTTCGATGGACGCAGTCCAGGCAGCCAATTCGGGCCATCCGGGCATGCCGATGGGCATGGCCGATGTCGCCACCGTGCTCTATTCGCAGTTCCTGAAGTTCGATCCCGCCGCGCCGAAGTGGCCGGACCGTGACCGCTTTGTGCTTTCGGCCGGGCATGGTTCGATGCTGCTCTACTCGCTGCTGCACCTGACGGGCTATGCCGCGCCGACAATGGCTGACATCCGCAATTTCCGGCAGCTCCACAGCCCCTGCGCCGGGCACCCCGAGAATACCGAGCTCGATGGGGTAGAGTGCACCACCGGTCCGCTCGGGCAAGGCTTGGCAATGGCGGTCGGCATGGCGCTGGCCGAACGCCACCTCAATGCCCAGTTCGGCGATGCACTGGTCGATCACAAAACCTGGGTGATCTGCGGCGACGGCTGCCTGATGGAAGGGATCAACCACGAGGCGATCGGCCTTGCCGGTCACCTCAAGCTCGACCGCCTCAAGGTGCTGTGGGACGACAACCGCATCACCATTGATGGCGATACCGATCTTTCGACCAGCGAGGACATCCCGGCGCGGTTCCGCTCGGCCGGCTGGCACGTCACCGCGTGCGACGGTCATGATCATGCCGATATCGCGCGTGCGCTGGCCGAAGCTGCAGTCTCGGACAAGCCGACGCTGGTGGCCTGCCGCACGGTGATCGGCAAGGGCGCGCCCAACAAGCAGGGCGGGCACAATGTCCACGGTGCACCGCTGGGTGCGGACGAGATTGCGGCAGCGCGTGAGTACATGGGCTGGGCGGCCGCGCCGTTCGAGATTCCTGCCGATATCCTTGCTGATTGGCGCTCGCTTGGTGCCAAGGGCGGAGCGGCGCGCGCGGAATGGGAAGCGCGCCACGCCGCCGATCCCCACGGCGCGGAATTCTCGCGGCGGATGGCGGGTGAACTGCCCGCAGACCAGAGCGCCGCGCGCGATTACATGGCCTCGCTGGTAGCCGAACCGCCCAAGGTCGCGACCCGCAAGTCAAGCGAGATGGCGCTGGGCGCGCTGACCGCCGCGATTCCCGAATTGGTTGGGGGTTCGGCCGATCTCACTGGCTCGAACCTGACCAAGACCAAGTCGACCGATCCGCTCACCCCGGCCAATTATGGCGGGCGCTACGTCTATTACGGCATTCGCGAGTTCGGCATGGCCGCGGCGATGAACGGGATGGCGCTGCACGGCGGGGTGATCCCCTATGGCGGCACCTTCCTGGTCTTCTCTGACTACTGCCGCAACGCGATCCGCCTGTCGGCTATTCAGCATGCCCGCGTTGTCTATGTCATGACCCATGACAGTCTGGGCGTGGGTGAGGATGGGCCGACCCACCAGCCGATCGAGCATGTCATGAGCTTGCGCGCGATCCCGAACCTGCTGGTCTTCCGCCCGGCCGATGCGATCGAAACCGCAGAAGCCTGGGCGCTGGCACTCAAGCAGGACAGCCGTCCTTCGGTGCTCGCGCTGACCCGGCAGAACCTGCCGGCGCAGCGCAGCGATGCCGAAATGAAGTCGGCACGCGGGGCCTATCGCCTTAAGGCAGCCGATGCAGACCGCAAGGTGGTGCTGGTCGCCACCGGTTCCGAAGTTTCGCTGGCGATGGACGTCGCCGCGGCGCTCGAAGGCAAGGGGATTGGCGCCGATGTCGTCTCGATGCCCTGCGCCGAACTGTTCGACGAGCAGGATGCGGCCTACCGCGCCGCGACGCTGCCCGCCGGCGTGCTGAAGGTCTCGATCGAGGCCGGCGTGACGCTGGGCTGGCAGAAGTACGTTGGTGATGGATTGACCATCGGCATCGATACATTCGGTGCTTCGGGCCCGGCCGATCAATTGTTCAAGTATTTCGGCTTCTCGGTTGAGGCCATTGTTCCGAAAATTGAAGCCAGACTGGCTGCTTAGGAGGAGTTCTTCACATGGCGATCAAGGTTGCGATCAACGGTTTCGGGCGCATCGGGCGCAATGTGGCGCGCGCGATCATCGAGCGGAGCGATCACGATCTCGAGCTGGTCTCGATCAATGATCTCGCTTCGCCCAAGGCCAATGCCATGCTCTTCCAGCGTGACAGCGTCCACGGCGCTTTCCCCGGCACGGTCGAAGTCGATGGCAATGACCTGGTGATCAACGGCAAGCGTATCCACGTGACGGCCGAGCGCGATCCCGCCAACCTACCGCACGGCGCGCAGGGCATCGACATCGTGCTGGAGTGCACCGGCTTCTTCACCGACCGCGCTTCGTGCGAAAAGCACCTGGCCGCCGGCGCCAAGAAGGTGCTGATCTCGGCCCCGGGCAAGAATGTCGACCTGACCGTCGTCTTCGGCGTGAACCATGACAAGCTGGAAACCGGCCACACCATCGTTTCGAACGCTTCGTGCACCACCAACTGCCTGGCGCCCTTCGCCAAGGTGCTGAACGACGCGATCGGGATCGAGCGGGGCCTGATGACCACGGTCCATGCTTATACCAACGACCAGAAGATCCTTGACCAGATCCACGAAGATCCGCGCCGCGCCCGCGCTGCTGCGATGTCAATGATCCCGACCACCACTGGCGCGGCCCGCGCTGTGGGTGAAGTGCTGCCCGAGTTGAAGGGCAAGCTCGACGGCAGCGCGATCCGCGTGCCGACCCCGAACGTCTCGGTGGTCGACCTGACCTTCCAGCCCAAGCGCGACACCACCAAGGAAGAGGTCAATGCCCTGCTCAAGGCCGCGGCTGACGGCCCGCTCAAGGGCGTACTCGGCTATTCGGATGAGCCGCTGGTCTCGATCGATTACAACCACTGCCCGAACAGCAGCACTATCGACAGCCTGGAAACGTCCGTGATCGACGGCAAGCTGGTCCGCGTGCTGAGCTGGTATGACAACGAATGGGGCTTCTCCAACCGCATGGTCGATACGGCCGGCGCGATGGGCAAGCTGCTCTAAGGATCTGAAAACATGGCGCGGTTCCGCACGCTCGACGATCTGGGTGACCTGACTGGCAAGGTCGCGCTGGTGCGCGTCGACCTTAACCTGCCGATGCAGGACGGTTCGGTCACTGACGATACGCGCGTGCGGGCCGCCGCGCCGACGATCCTGGAACTGGCAGCCAAGGGCGCCAAGGTCCTGCTGCTGGCCCACTTCGGCCGCCCAAAGGGTGAGCGGGTTTCGACCATGTCAGTGTCGATGACGCTGGATGCGGTCCAGGCCGTGCTGGGCAAGGAAGTGATGTTCGTGCCCGAAATCGCCGGGCCAGTCGTCGCGCAGTCGGTCGGCATCCTGCGCCCCGGCGATATTGCCCTGCTGGAGAACGCCCGG
Organism: Pseudomonadota bacterium; assembly: GCA_041182185.1. Lineage (GTDB taxonomy): Bacteria > Pseudomonadota > Alphaproteobacteria > Sphingomonadales > Sphingomonadaceae > Novosphingobium. Next base: position 11,271 of record JBEGOD010000184.1, on the reverse strand, counting down.
TTCTGGAAGGGCGAGGAAAAGAACGACCCCGAGCTAGCCAAGGCAATCGCAGCGAATGGCGATATCTACGTCAACGATGCCTTCTCGGCCGCGCACCGCGCCCATGCCAGCACCGAGGGCCTGGCGCATCTGTTGCCGGCCTATGCCGGTCGGTCGATGGAGGCGGAGCTCAAGGCGCTCGACGCCGCGCTCGGCTCGCCAGAGCGCCCGGTTGCGGCCGTGGTGGGCGGGGCCAAGGTGTCCTCGAAGCTCGACGTGCTCACGCATCTGGTCACCCAGGTCGATCACCTGATCATTGGCGGCGGCATGGCCAACACCTTCCTGGCAGCCCGCGGGGTCAATGTCGGCAAGTCGCTGTGCGAGCACGAGTTGGCGGCGACCTGTGAGCAGATCATGGACGCGGCGGACAAGTATGGTTGCACGGTGCACCTGCCTTACGATGTGGTGGTGGCCAAGGAATTCGCCGCCAATCCGGCGAGCTTGCGCACCTGCAACGTCCACGAAGTCACCGCGGACGAGATGATCCTCGATGTCGGCCCGCAGGCGGTCGAGGCGCTGGCCGATGTCCTCAAGACCTGCCGCACGCTGGTCTGGAACGGGCCGCTTGGTGCTTTCGAGATCGAACCGTTCGATGCGGCCACCGTCGCGCTCGCGCGCAGTGCCGCTGCGCTGAGCAAGGAAGGTGTGCTCATCTCGGTTGCTGGCGGCGGGGATACCGTTGCCGCGCTGAACCACGCCGGGGTGGCAGACGATTTCACTTATATCTCGACTGCCGGCGGTGCCTTCCTGGAATGGATGGAAGGCAAGGAACTGCCGGGCGTCAAGGCGCTCGAACTGGCCTGAAAGCAATAGGGTAAGCACGCTTGCGGCTCCGCCGCAGGCTCGCTATGGGCCGCTGCAGCATACGTATGCACAGCACAGGAACGTAATCGCATGAACTTCGCCGAAATGACCGCCAAGATGGCCGCCGGTAACGGCTTTATTGCCGCTCTCGACCAATCGGGTGGTTCGACGCCGAAGGCCTTGGCCGGTTACGGTGTCGGCGAAGACGCCTGGTCCAGCGAAACGGAAATGTTCGACCTGATCCATGCAATGCGTGAGCGGATCATTACCTCGCCGGCCTTCACCGGGGACAAGGTGATCGGTGCGATCCTGTTTGAACGGACCATGGACGGCACGGCCGGCGGCAAGCCGGTGCCAACCGCGTTGATCGAAAAGGGCATCGTGCCCTTCATCAAGATCGACAAGGGCCTTGAGGCCGAGGAAAACGGCGTTCAGCTGATGAAGCCGATGCCGGACCTGGATGCGCTGCTGGTTCGATCGAAGGCCCTTGGCGTCTATGGCACCAAGGAACGCTCGGTGATCAATTCGGCCAATCCTGTCGGGATCGCCGCTGCGGTGGCCCAGCAGTTCGAAATCGGGCGCCAGGTCCTGGGCCACGGCATGATGCCGATCCTTGAGCCCGAAGTGAACATCAAGAGCGAAACCCGCGCGGAATGCGATGCCATCCTGCTGGAGGAAATGCTCAAGAACCTGGCAAGCATGGACCAGCAGGTCATGCTCAAGCTTTCGCTGCCGGTGCAGCCGGGCACCTTCGATCCGCTGGTCGATCACCCCAAGGTGCTGCGGGTGGTCGCACTCTCGGGTGGCTACAAGCGCCCTGAGGCCTGCGCCGAACTGGCAAAAAACCGTGGGATTATCGCCAGCTTCAGCCGCGCGTTGCTGGAAGACCTGCGCTACCAGATGAGCCAGGCCGAATTCGACGCCGCGCTGGGCGAGGCGATCGACGCGATCTATCGCGGTTCCACCCAGAAGATCTGACGCTACCCGCTTGAATTGTCGGTCCGGCTCGGCTTACCCTCTGCGGCGAGCCGGCGCGCCGTGACGTGCCGGTCAGGGGAGGGCCCATGGCCGGCACAGTGCGTTCGGGAACCAGGCACGGACCAGTATCGGTGGCCGATCTCGTCAAACGGATCGAGGCCGGTCCGCAGGGGCCCAAGACCATCGTCGTGTTCGATTTCGATGGCACGCTGATCGCGGGCTATTCGGCCGGTGCCTTCTTCCAGGCCCACCTCCGCAAGGGCGATTACAACGCCTTTGACCTGGCCGAAGCCGGGATGGCGATCTGGCAATCGGTCGCCAAGGCGATCGAGATGCAGGACCTGCTGAACAAGGCGATTGCCAAGTGGAAGGGCAAAAAGGAAGCCGAGCTGGTCGCGCTGGGCGAGAAGATCTTCGACAAGACCCTGTCGGACAAGGTCTACCCGGAAATGGTCACCCTGCTGCTGGCCCACCGCCGGGCCGGGCATACTATTGCCATCGCCAGCTCTGCCACCCGGTTCCAGGTTGAGCCGACCGCGCGGTTCCTGGGGATCGAGCATGTCATGACCTCGACGGTCGAGGTCAAGCGCGGTGTGCTGACCGGCAAGATGCTGGAGCCGCAGATGTGGGGCAAGGGCAAGGCCGATGCGGTCAAGGCCTTCGTCAAGGCGCACAAGGCCAAGCTGGCTGATACCTGGTTCTATGCCGATGGTGACGAGGAAATCGGCCTGATGCAGGCCGTCGGCCATCCGGTCCCGACCAATCCGGGCAAGGAACTGGAAGCCACCGCCCAGGCCGAAGGCTGGGATATCCTGCGCCATTCCAGCCGCGGATCGACCACGCCCGAACTGCTGACCCGCACGGCAACTGGGCTGATGAGCCTGTTTCCGCTGCTTTACACCGGGATCGGCGTCGGCCTGCTGACCCGCAACAAGCGCAACGCTGCCAACCTGACCCTGCCGCTGTGGGCGGACAGCGTGATGCTGGCCTCGGGCGTGAAGCTGCGGGTAACTGGCCGCGAGCATCTGGCTTCGCACCGCCCGGCGGTGTTCCTGTTCAACCATCGCAACAACTTCGACGCCTTCTTCGTTGGTGCCTTGGTGCGGACGGACCTGGCCTGGGTCGGCAAGGCCGAGCTCAAGAAGAATCCGATCAGCGCGATGCTCAGCCGACTCGTGCCGGTGGCCTTTGTCGAGCGCAGCGGCGGCTCGCCGGAAGAAGCGGCCAAGGCGCTGGAGCCGGTCGCCAAGATGGTGCGCGAGGGCTGCTCGATCATGATTGCGCCGGAAGGCACGCGGGTTCGCGACATGACGGTGGATATCGGACCGTTCAAGAAGGGTGCGTTCCACATGGCGCGAACGCTGGGCATCCCGGTCATCCCGATCGTGATCCGCAACGCGCTGGATGTGGCGGGGCGCGATGCGGTGATGCTGCGGTCCGGCGCGGTTGACATCGCCGTGCTGCCACCCGTCGAAACCAAGGGCTGGACCGAAAAGAACACCTCGCAGAAGGCCGAGGACGTGCGGCAGATGTTTATCGATACCTTGAAGGACTGGCCCGATGCAGACGACTGAGTTCACCTTCATCGGCGCGGGCGGTGTCTCGATTTTCGCCACCTCGTGGCTGCCAGAAGGCGCATCGCGCGATCATCTGGTCCTGGCGCACGGGTATGGCGAGCATCTTGGCCGCTATCGGGCCGTCGCCGAATTCTTCACGGCGGCTGGCTATGCCGTCCATGCGCTCGACCATCGCGGGCATGGCAAGTCTGGCGGGACCCGCGCGGTGATCGACAGTTTCGCCAATGCCGACGCCGACATCGACCAACTGGTCGACAAGGTTCGCGCAGACAGTGGTCTGGCACGGATCAAACTGGTTGGCCATTCGATGGGCGGATCACTGGCGTTGAATTATGCGTTGAACCATCCGGACAAGCTTTCCGGACTGGTGCTGAGCGGCCCGGCGATTGGCGGAGGCTTGCCGAAGGTCCAGAGCCTGCTGCTCGGGCTGATCTCGCGGATCGCGCCAGCCCTGGGAATGATCCAGCTCGATGCCGATGCTGTCAGCCGCGATCCGCAGGTTGTGGCCGCCTACAAGGCCGACCCGCTGGTGTTCCATGGCAAGGTCCCGGCCCGGACCGCGCGGGAAATGATGCATGCCGTCACGACCTACCCCCCGCGCGTCGGCGCTATGCAGCTGCCGTGCCTGCTCATGCATGGCAGCGCCGATACCTTGGCGCGCGCTGAGGATGCCCAGCCGGTGTTCGATGCCATTGCCAGTCCGGACAAGACCGTGCGGATCTTCGACGGGCTCTATCACGAGATCTTCAACGAGCCGGAGCGCCTGGAAGTGCTGGGTATCGTCAAGGACTGGCTGGACGCGCGGCCGCCGGTCTAACCGCCCAGCGCTTCGCGGCATTGGCCCTCGATTGCATCGAGCGCGGCCAATGTGGCGCGCAGGACGCGCGAGCGGCCTTCGCGGCGCGCGGCCAGGTCCGGTCCCGGTTCGACCAGCCGGACATTGACTGCCAGCTGCCAGGCAGTCCCAAACAGCTGACGCGAGACTGCTTCTGGATTGCGGATGGTCTTTTCGAGCAGATATTGCCGCCCCAGCCCATCGGCCGCGGCCAGCACATCCTTCTCCTGCGCTGCGGCATCGACCGGCAAGGTCAGCAGGACGTCAAGGACGATGCGATAGGCTTCCAGGAATGGGCGCAGCGCGGCATGGGCCAGACCGACGCCAAACGTGCTGTCGAGCAGATCGCGGCCCGATCTTGCCTCAGCCAGCTTGCGGCGCCAGTCGCGATCGATCAGGTCCATCTCGGCGGCCAGGCCCTCTTCGAAAGCAGGGCGCTCGCGGAAGAAGAATTCGAACTTCAACGATTCGCGCAGGGCGACGGCGGTTTCGAAGAAATGCGCCTCGCGCCTGGCCGGGCTTGCTGCCATCGCGCCAAGTGCAGCAACCTCGGCAATGGCGCGTTCCAGCACGAAATGGAGCATCGAGTTGCGATAGAAGGCCGCACCGATGTGGTGGCCCTCGGCGATGCCATAGACCGGGGTAGGTCCGCCATCGAAGCGCGTGACGACGCCGGATTCGAGCAGGGTCTCCAGCACGGCATTCAGCCGCTCCGGATCGTGCAACTCGGCGCTATCGGCCAGCGGCTGTGCGCGCTTGCGAGCGTGATCGACCAGCATGGCCACGAACCGCGCCAGCCGGTCGAGCGGGATCGAGCGGCCACCTGTTGCCAACAGTGCGAAGGTTACCAGCGCGATCCCCGTGATCGGGGTTGCCTGGTTGATCCGCCACGAAACGGCCAGTGACAGCTTCTGCAGCGCGAGTTGCGCTTCTGGCGTCTTGTAGTCGCCCTGCGGATCGGGCGCGCCAAGTGCCTCGCGCATCGACAGTGGTTCGGCCACGCGGAGATAGGCCTTGCCGTAAGAGGTGCGCAGGCTGCGCAGGTAACGCAGCATCCAGCCGAGGTTTTCGGGCTTCTTCTTGCCGCCCTTGGCCTCGCGCGCGAAGTCCTTGGTCTCGTAGACCTGGTCATAGGCCAGCGAAACCGGGATCAGCATGATGTCCTCGATCCGGCCCTGGCGATAGGCATCGACCACATAGGTCAGCAGGCCCAGCTTGGGTGGCAGCAGCTTGCCGGTGCGTGAGCGAGTGCCTTCGGGGAACCAGGAAAGGTTGAAGCGCCGCTCGATCAGGTAGGCCAGGTATTCGCGCAGGACGAAACGGTAAGTCGCGTTCTCGCGGATGTCGCGGCGCAGGAAGATATAGCCGGCCCGGCGCATGATCGGGCCCATTGGCCAGAACGACATGTTGATCCCGGCAAACAGGCTGGGCAGCGGTAGCCCGTGGTCGGCCAGCACGGTGTTGACCACCGGCGCATCGACGTTGGCCTTATGTGCAGGCAGGATCAGCGCGGGGTAGCGCGCGAAGACGTTGTGCAGCTTGGCCAGTTCCTCCGGCACGACATCGACCGTGCCATAGGCCTTTTCATATGCGGCGCGGAAGAACCGCAGCATGCCTTCGATCGCGAAGGGGTTGTGGCCGGTCCGCAGTTCCTCAAGATAGCCGCGTGCTTCGGCCAGCAGTTCGCTCTCGTGGCGGCCGGTCTCTTCCGCCAGGCGCGCGAGGCCGGCCGTGAACCCGGGCGCAGCGATAACGTCCGCTGGCTCGACCCGCGGCATCTTGTAGCGCGCGCCGTAAAGCGGATATTCGGCGCGTTCGAGCGAGAGTTCGGCCTGGCGGGCCACGAAATCGGCAAAGTCGGTGCCGCGACCGCCGGTCCGCTGCTTCCACCGGGCGCGCAGCAGGCCAAGTGCGGCCGGTTCGGCAATCACGATGCGCCAACGAGGATCGGCGGCATCGCGTTCGCGGCGTTTCACACCTTCCGCTGGTTCACGCGGATCGCTTAGGCCAAGCAGGGCGCGCCAGCTGCCAGACTCGCCCTGACGGGGCAGCCAGGCCACCCGCAGCGGTGCCAGCTCAACCGCGTCATCGTCCAGCGAGGCGACCAGCCGGGCAACTTCGGTGGAGAAGGGCGCATCGCTGCGTTCGATCGCCACCAGCCGCCCTGCCAGCCCGGCGGTGTGCCGCTCCAGCAACTCGCGCTCGGTGGCGCCGCGATAGAGCGCCAGGAAGATTCGCTGGATCTGTGGTTCGGATTCGGGCGGGGAAACAGCCGTCGCCATGTCAGCCGGGCTCCGCTTCAGAACCGGCGGCCGTGCTGAGCAGGCCGCGAAACGCGCTGCTGGCCGGCGCGCCTTCATGGACCACGGCATAGACCTCGCGCACGATCGGCAATTCGATCCCGCGTTCGCAAGCCATCTGCCAAACCGGGCCAACGCTCTTCACGCCTTCGGCCACCTGGTTCATTCCCGCCAGCACCTGTTCGATGGTCTTGCCGGAGCCGAGCTCCAGCCCGACCGTGCGATTGCGGCTTTGCGGGCTGGTGCAGGTGGCCAGGAGATCGCCCATCCCGGCCAGGCCCATCAGCGTTTCAGCTTGCCCGCCCAGGGCAACTCCCAGCCGCATCATCTCGGCCTGGCTGCGGGTAAGCAGGGCGGAACGCGTGTTGACCCCGGCCCCCAGGGCATCGCCCATACCGGTGGCTATGGCGAAGATGTTCTTCAGTGCACCGCCCAGTTCCGCGCCGACCGGATCGTCGTTGGTGTAGACCCGGAACAGGCCGCTGCGGAACAAGTCCTGCAATTCGCGAACGATCACTTCGTCATCCATCGCCAGCACGGCGGCGGCGGCGAGGCCAGACATGATTTCCTTGGCAAGATTCGGTCCGGTCAGCACGCCCAGCGGGTGGCCGGGCAGTTCCTCGCCGATCACCTGTGTCATGCGCTTGCCGGTGGAGAGCTCAAAGCCCTTGGCCAGGCTGATGATCGGCACCCAGGGGCGGATGAACGGCCGGATCGCGGCGGCGGTTTCGCGGGTGACCTGCGATGGCACGCCAAAAACGATTACGTCCGCTCCGCTTACCGCTTCAGCCAGGTCGGTGGTCGCGCGCAAGGACGGCGTCAGGCGGGCATCGGGCAGGTAACGGCGGTTGGTGGAATGCTCGTTGATTTCGTGGGCGGTCTCCTGGCTGCGCGCCCACAGCGTGGTGGGCGCATTGCGGGCGACCAGCGAGGCCACCGTGGTTCCCCACGAGCCGCCCCCCAGCAGTCCCACCTTAAGCTCCCGTGCCAGGACCCTTTTTGCCACTTAGCCCCTCTCGTCGTTCTTTTCTGGCAGCTTGATGCAGGATTGCCCTTTGCGCAAGCGGCTTGCCTCTGCCGCGTCATGCTGCCAAGCGCAGGGCATGACCCAAGCGCGCATCCTCCCGCTCGAAGCGATCCATAACTTCCGCGATTATGGCGGCTATGACGGCCTGGCTGGTCGCAAGGTCCGAACCGGCCTCTTGTGGCGATCAGCGCAGCATGGGGAGGCGACCGACGCTGACCTTGCGGAAGTTGACCGGCTGGGCCTTGCCACCATCATCGACCTGCGCGGCACCAGTGAGCGCGAGGCCAATCCGTGCCGCCGCGCACCGGGCTTCGCGGCCGAGGTTCTGCACAGCCAGGGCGAAACCGCCGGGCTGGCGCTGCATGTCGAAGCGGCTGAAGGTGCGCTCAGCCAGGAACAGGCGCGCGCCGCGATGATGCGGCTTTATGAAGGCATCGCTTTCCGCGAAAACCTGTTGCCGATGGTCCGCGCCTATTTTGCGGCATTGCAGCGGGCGGCGCAGCCCAGCCTGGTTCACTGCGTTGCCGGCAAGGACCGCACTGGTTTTGCCGTGGCCTTGGCGCAGCACGTGCTAGGCGTGTCGCGCGACGCGATTGTCGCGGACTACATGTTGACCAATGTCGCCGGGAATATCGAGCGGCGGATCGAGCAGGGCGCCGAGACGATCCGCGCCAAGTATGGCGCCATTGACGATGCCACAATCCGCACGCTGATGGGCGTGGAAGAGGACTACATCGTCACTGCGCTGAACAGCGCCGAAGCCGCGCACGGCTCGCTCGACGCCTACCTTGAGGCGGTCCTTGGGATAGACGCGGCAGCGCGCGAAAGGCTGCGCGAGCACTACCTCGAAGGTTAGAGGAACGCCCGAATTTCCGCCATGAACCGGTCGAACTGGTCATGGTGGAGCCAGTGGCCGGCATTCTCGAACTCGATCACCTTGGGATCGTTGTTGAACACGTCGAGCCGCCCGTCCTTTTCCGGGTTGGATGCCCAGGAATTGGCGCCGTAGAGCAGCAGCATCGGGCAGGTGATCGCCGCCCACAGTTCCTCGGTGCGGAATTCGGGCACGTCTTCGAATGGCCAGACATTCAGATAGGGATCGAACTTCCAGCTCCAGGTGCCATCCTCGTTGCGGCTCGCGCCGTGGACGGTCAGGTGGCGGGCCTGCTCGTCAGTCAGGAAGGAGTTTTCTTCCTTCATCCGGGCATAGGCCGCCTCGATGCTGGGGTAGCGGCGCGGGATCCGGCCGGCGGCAGCGCGGCGCTTGTCGATCCATTCGCGGAAGCGGTTGGCATAGCCGGCAGCCTCACGCTCGGCGCGGGTCTTGGGTGAGGGGCCAAGGCCTTCGATGTTGACGAAGCGGCGGACCTTTTCCGGATAGAGCCCGGTAAAGCGCGAGGCGACATTGCCGCCCAGCGAATGGGCCACGATCGTCACCTGGTCATGGCCGAGCGTGTGGACCAGCTGGGCAAAGTCGTAAACGAACCCGTTCATCTCGTAATTGCCGTCGGGCGCCCAGGCGCTGTCGCCGTGGCCGCGCAGGTCTGGCGCGATGACATGCCAATCCTTCGCCAGTTCTTCCGCCACCCAGTCCCACGAGCGGCAGTGGTCGCGGCCGCCATGCTGCAGGATCAGCGGCGGAGCTCCGGGATTGCCCCAATCGACATAGTGGAGGCGCAGGCGCTGCGAGATGAAGCTGTTGGAGGTGGGGCCGTGGATCGTCATGCGCACAGCCTTTGCGCGCTTCATTGCGAGGCGTCAATCTGTGGGGAAAGCGGCACTTGCGGGTTTGCGCAAGCACAGGTGGCTCCCTAGATGGGGCACTAGATCAACAGGGAACTGTCATGGCCGTCCACACCACCAAGATGCTGATTATCGGTTCCGGCCCGGCCGGGCTTTCGGCCGCGATCTATGGCGCGCGCGCCGGGATGCAGCCGATCGTGGTCCAGGGCCTGCAGCCGGGCGGTCAGTTGACCATCACCACCGATGTCGAGAACTATCCCGGTTTTCGCGACGTGATCCAGGGCCCCTGGCTGATGCAGGAGATGCAGGCCCAGGCCGAACACGTCGGCACGCGGATGCTGTGGGACACGATTGTTTCTATCGACATGGCTGGCCCGCCGTTCCGCGCGATCGGCGATAGCGGCGATGTCTACGAAGGCGAAACGCTGGTGATCGCGACCGGGGCCCAGGCCAAGTGGCTGGGTGCGCCGGGTGAGCAGGAGTTTTCGGGCAAGGGCGTATCGGCCTGCGCCACCTGCGATGGGTTCTTCTATCGCGGCAAGAAGGTCGTCGTCATCGGCGGCGGCAATACCGCAGTGGAAGAGGCGCTGTACCTGACCAACCACTCGCAGGACGTAACCCTGATCCACCGCCGGGATTCGCTGCGCGCCGAGAAGATCCTGCAAGATCGGCTCTTCGCCCATCCCAACATCAAGGTGCTGTGGAACAAGGCGGTTGAGCGGTTTGTCGGTTCCACCGAGATTGGCGGCGGCCTGACCGGGGTCGAGCTCAAGGATACGGTGACGGGCGGAACCATGATCGAGCCGACCGACGGGGCCTTTGTCGCGATCGGCCATGCCCCGGCAACAGAGCTGTTCAAGGACAAGCTTGAGCTGGACAGCAGCGGCTATCTTATCGTCGAACCGGGTACGGCCAAGACTGCCATTCCCGGCGTTTTCGCCTGCGGTGACGTGATGGACCACACCTATCGCCAGGCCGTTACCGCTGCCGGCACCGGCTGCATGGCCGCGCTGGATGCCGAGCGATTCCTGGCGGCGCGGGAGTTCGCCGCGCTCGGCTAATCGAGGCTGCGGAGTGCCGCCAGGATTTGGCCCTGCAGCCAGATCCGGGCCTGCGGCTCGACAAAGCTGTGGCTGGCGCCAGGGCATTTGCGCAGGCGTTGATCGGCCTTGTCCCAATTGGCGAGAAAAGCCTGGGCTGTGCGGTCGTTCTCGGCCAGCAGGATCGTGGCTGAGCCGCCAAATTCAGCCAAGCCGTCGGCCAGCAGCTGGGCTAGCGAGCTGGGCGCTCCGTCGGAGTGGACCGCTTCGGCCAATGAGGCGGCCATCTGGCCCAGCTGCACCTTGCCCGTCAGCAGGCGCCAGAGCGCGCGCGGATCGGTCAGCCGCTTGATGTAATGCCGGCGCAGGACCGAAGGCGGCATCGGTGTCGGTGCGGGCTCGGCCTCGGCCGCGGGCGTGGGTTCGGCCTCGGGCTCAAATGTCCAGGGATTGGCCAGGACCAATGCATCGAGGCCCGCGCCGCCAGTCAGCATCAGCGCGCTGGCGGCATCGCAGTTGCCGAAGGCGACGATCCGTTTCAGCGTCGGCACATGGGCGCGAAACGCGGCAATGGCGGCGGCAATGTCGCTAGAGGAACCGGTGAAGCCGGCGTTCTCGCCTGCGCTATCGCCAACGCCGCGGCGATCGAAGCGGAAAACGGGGAAACCGGCCAGCGCCACCTTTTCGGCGATCTGGGCCTGGCTGCTCCACGGGCCCGAGCGCAATTCGTTGCCGCCGGTCACGATCAGCAAGCCAGTGCGACCGGGTGCCGGATCGAGCGAGCCCACCAGTTCGCTGCCTTCGCAGGCAAAGGTCACATGCCGCCGGCTCATCCCCGGATCGCCATCGTCAGGTAGGCGGCCAGGGCATCGGCCTGGGTGGCATCGGCATCGGGTTCGGCGCGTAGCCAGAGCGGGCTGCCGCCGAG
>JBEGOD010000183.1:0-5618 GCA_041182185.1 Pseudomonadota bacterium | reverse complement strand
GCCGCGATCCACGGCGGCGCGCTGGGCGAGGTGCGGCACCTGATCCACATCGGCATCGGTGGCTCGGCGCTGGGGCCGGCGCTGGCGCTCGATGCCCTGACCCGCGACGGGGCGGTGGTCGATGTCCAGGTCGTCGCCAATATCGATGGTTGCGCGCTGGAAGCGGCCTTTGCCCAGTGCGACCCCGCGACCACGCTGATCGCGGTCGCCTCCAAGACCTTCACCACCACCGAGACCATGACCAACGCCATGTCGGCGCTGGCCTGGCTGCGCGAGAACGGGGTGGAAGATCCCTATGGGCGTGTCGTGGCGCTGACGGCCAATCCGGATGCCGCGGTGGAATGGGGTGTCGATGAAACCCGCGTCCTGCCGTTTTCGGAGAGCGTCGGCGGGCGCTATTCGCTGTGGTCCGCGATCGGCTTCCCGATTGCCCTGGCATTGGGCTGGGACGAATTTGCCGAATTCCTCGATGGCGCGGCGGCGATGGACCGGCATTTCCTGGAAAGCGACGGGGCAGGCAACCTGTGTGTGCGCGCCGCCTTTGCCGACCTGACCTACGCCCGCCTGCGCGGCTGCCAGACCCGCGCGGTCTTTGCCTATGACGAGCGGCTGCGGCTGTTCCCCAGCTACCTCCAGCAGCTCGAGATGGAATCGAACGGCAAGGCGGTGAAGGCCGATGGCAGTCCGGTTGACGGGGCGACCGCCCCGATCACCTGGGGCGGGGTCGGGACCGATGCCCAGCACGCCGTGTTCCAGCTGCTCCACCAGGGCACCCACGTGGTGCCGGTGGACTTCATCGCCTGTATTGCCGCCGGAGACGAGCTTTCGCCCGAGCATCACCAGAGCCTCCTCGCCAACTGCTTTGCGCAAGGCGCGGCGCTGATGGCGGGCAAGGCGGCCGACGATCCGGCGCGGGCCTATCCGGGCAATCGCCCCTCGGCGACGATCCTGTGCGAGGATCTCAATGCGGCCACCCTCGGCGCGCTGATCGCCTTCCACGAGCACCGCACCTTCGCCAATGCCGTGCTGATGGAGCTCAATGCCTTCGACCAGTTCGGGGTCGAGCTGGGCAAGGCGATTGCCAAGTCGATCGGCACCGCAGGCGCGGCTTTCGATGCCAGCACCAGTGCGCTGCTGGCCGAGGCGGGGCTGGCCTAAGCTGCCGTTCCACCCCATATGGCTGCCAGCAAGGAGTTTCCGATGGCAGAATTCGACTACGACCTGTTCGTGATCGGTGCGGGATCGGGCGGCGTGCGCGCCAGCCGGATCGCCGCTTCGCATGGGGCGAAGGTAGCCGTGGCCGAGGAATTTCGCGTCGGCGGCACCTGCGTGATCCGGGGCTGCGTGCCCAAGAAGCTGCTGGTCTATGCCAGCCACTTCGCCCACTCGCTGCATGATGCGCCGACTTATGGCTGGACGATTGCAGGGGCGAGTTTCGACTGGAACAAGCTTCGCGATTTCGTCGCCAGCGATGTTGACCGGCTGGAGCGGGCCTATACCTCGACGCTCGACAGCAACAAAGTCGAGCACTTCCATGAGCGCGCCACTGTCGCCGGGCCCAACACCGTGCGGCTGGCGAGCGGGCGCGAGATTACCGCAAAGGTGATCCTGATCGCGGTCGGCGCCTGGCCGGTCCTGCCGGACTTTGCGGGTGTTGAGCACTGCATCACCTCGAACGAGGTGTTCCATTTGCCCGAACTGCCCAAACGCGTGGTGATCCAGGGCGCGGGCTATATCGCGCTGGAATTTGCCGGCGTGTTCAATGCGCTCGGTTGCCAGGTGACCGTGGTCAATCGCAGCGACAAGATCCTGCGCAGCTATGACCATGACCTGACCGACCGGCTGCTGCCGATCCTGCAGGCGCGCGGGATCGACTTCGGCTTCAACCGTCCGATCCGCAGCGTCGAAAAGCAGGCCGATGGCTCACTGCTGGTCCATGCCGGCGAGGGCGAGCCGATTGCGGCCGATGTCGTGCTGGTTGCCACCGGACGCCGTCCGAAGACCGATGGCCTCGGACTGGAAAACCTCGGCATCACGCTCGGCGCCAATGGCGAGATCCCGGTCGACGAATACAACGCCACCGCCTGCCCCAGCATCTATGCCGTGGGCGACGTGACCGACCGGGTCCAGCTGACCCCGGTGGCGATCCGCGAGGGCCATGCCTTTGCCGATACCGTCTTCGGCAGCATGCCGCGCACCACGGCCTATGACCACATCCCCAGCGCTGTCTTCACCCAGCCGCCGATCGCGGCGGTTGGCCTGACCGAGCACGAGGCGCGGGCGCAGTACCCCGAGGTCAAGGTGTTCAAGTCTGACTTCCGGCCGATGCAGAACATGTTCTCCGACGTGGCCGAGCGTGGCTATTACAAGCTGGTGGTCGATGGGCAGAGCGACCGGGTGCTGGGCGTCCACATGTTGGGCCCGGATGCGCCGGAAATCCTTCAGGCCGCCGCCATCGCGGTCAAGGCCGGCCTGACCAAGGCGCAGTTCGACGCGACAGTCGCCTTGCACCCGAGCATGGCCGAAGAGCTGGTCCTGATGCGTTAGTTGCAATATGCAACCTTAATGCTAGGCTCCCCGGCAAGAACACAGGGGAGATAGCGCATGCAACTCGCAGGCAAGACCGTGCTGGTCACCGGCGGCACCGATGGGATCGGCGCGCAGCTGATCCGGCAATTGCGGGACAAGGGCGCGACCGTGATCACGCAAGGCCGCAATGCCGAGCGCGTGGCGGCGACGCGTGATAACGGCTTCGAAGTGATCCAGGCCGATCTCTCGACCCAGGCCGGGGTCGATGCCGTGTTGGCCGGGGTCAAGGGTCGCCATATCGATATTCTGGTCAACAATGCCGGGGCCGGGGTCGATCACGATTTCCGCGAGGCCGCGCCCGATCTGGCCGCTTCGGACGCGACGATCTTTCTCAACCTCCACGCCCCGATCCACCTGATCGCCGGGCTGATGCCGGTGCTGAAAGCGCGGACCGAGGCGATGATCGTCAACGTTACCTCGGGCCTGGCGATTGCGCCGCGCGCCGGCGGGCCAGTCTATTGCGCGACCAAGGCGGCGCTGCGGTCCTATTCGCAGGCGCTGCGCTTCCAGCTGCAGGGCACCGGCGTGCATGTGCTGGAAGCCCTGCCGCCGGTGGTCGAAACCAAGCTGACCGCCGGGCGTGGTAGCAAGAAAATGGCGCCGGAAGAATGTGCCCGCCAGATCGTTGCCGCGATGGAGCAGGGCGCTGACGAGGCCAATGTCGGCATGGTCAAGTTCCTGCAAGTGGTGAACTCGATCTCACCAGCGCTGGCGCGCAAGATCATGATCCGGTTTTAAGGGGTAACGACAATGGCAGGCACGGTCTTCGTCTCGGGTGGCAGCGGCTATATCGCCGGCTTCCTCATTCGCCAGCTGATCGAGGCGGGCTGGAAGGTCCACACCTCGATCCGTGACCTCGCCAAGGAAGGCGCGGTGCGGGCCAGCCTGGCGGTCGATGACAGCAAGCTCAAGTTCTTCGCGGCCGACCTGATGAGCGATGCCGGCTGGGCCGAGGCGATGGCCGGTTGCAGCCACGTCGCCCATGTCGCCTCGCCGCTGCCCAGCAATGCGCCCAAGACCGACGACGAGTTGATCGTGCCGGCCCGCGACGGCGCCTTGCGCGCGCTCAAGGCGGCCAAGGAAGCCGGGGTGAAGCGCTTTGTCATGACCAGCTCGATGGCGGCGATTGCCTATGGTCATGGCCGGTCAAAGACCGTCTTTACCGAGGCTGACTGGACCGACCCGACCAGCCCCGATGCCTATGCCTACGTCAAGTCCAAGACCATTGCCGAACGCGCTGCGCGCGATTGGGTGGCGGCCGAAGGCGGCGACATGGAATTCGTCACCGTCAATCCGGCGCTGGTCCTGGGCCCGCTGCAATCGGGCGATTTCTCAACCTCGCTGGAGGCGATCAAGAAGCTGCTCGAAGGCTCGCTGCCCGGCCTGCCGAACCTGGGCTTCGGGGTGGTCGACGTGCGCGACGTGGCCGATATGCACGTGCGCTGCCTGACCCTGCCGGACATGGCGAACGAACGCTTCATCTGCTCTGGCCCGTTCCTGATGATGAGCGAGGTCGCCGCAATCCTGCGCGAAGGGCTGGGGCCGCAGGGCCGCAAGGTGCCACGCCGCAAGCTGCCGGACTGGCTGATGCGGCTGGTCGGGCGGTTCGATCCGGTGGTGCGGCAGGTGATCGGTGAGCTTGGCAATGTCCGCGATACCGATATCAGCCACGCCCGCACCAAGCTCGGCTGGAATCCGCGCCCGCCCGAGGAAAGCATCCTCGATACCGCGCGCGACATGATCCGGCTTGGGATCGTGAAGGTTTAGCTGACCCGGTAAGGCACCACGCCGCGCTGGTCGGGATCGACGCTGATCGGACGGTCGCTGGGCGGGAAGGCGCGCTGGTCGCAATCGGTGCGCGGGCAGATGCGGCAGGAAATCCCGATCCGCGCCGCGCCGCTGGTCGAGCGCAGGTCCAGCCCGTCGGCATAGATGAACTCGCTGGCGTGCTCGGCCTCGCAGCCCAGCGCCACGGCATAGCGGCGCGGGGCGCGGTCATAGGAGCCACTCGGCTTGACCAGCCCCTTGGCCATCGAAACATAGCGCACCCCGTCGGGCGTTTCGGCCAGCTGGACCAGGATCCGGTCGGGGATCGCGACGGCCTCGTGCACGATCCACAGCGGGCAGGCCCCGCCGAACCGGGCGAATTGCAGCCGGGTGGCGGAATGGCGCTTGGTGATATTACCGGCCATGTCGACCCGGCAGAAGAAGAACGGCACTCCTCTTGCGTCCGCTCTTTGCAGAGTGGAGAGCCGGTGGCAGGCCTGCTCAAAGCTGACGCCGAACTGCTGGGCCAGCCGGTCGATATCGTGCCGCACCGCCCGCGCCGCGCCGCGGAAGCGGCGATAGGGCATCAGCAGCGCGCCCGCCGCGTAATTGCACAGGCCGACGGATAGCAGTTGGCGGCTGGCCGTGCTGCGCAGCTCGGCGCTTTCGACCACGGCGGCAATCTCGTCCTTCAGCGCCAGCGCGGCGAGCTGGTGGGCCAGCTGGAAGCGGCGGGTTTCGGAGGGCTGGCCGGGGTCGATCGTCAGGTGGCCCATCTCGGCATCGTAAGAGCGCAGCCCGGCCTGGCCGGAATAGATCAGCGAGACGGATAGGGCGCCCTTCAGATAGCCCTCGATCGCGGCCGTATCGGGGGAGGGGGTGCCGAGCCGCTCGCCCAGCGCCTCGGCCGCGCGGTCGAGGCTGTCGACATAATTGCCCGCGAGGTGAAACCAGTCGCGCACCTCTTCCCACGGCAGGCGCGGGCCGCTGGTCCCCTCGGCCGCCAGCGCCTCGTCCACCATCTGCAGCCGCTGGCCGGAACGGCGATAGGCTTCGTGGAGGGCAATGAAGCGTTCGGCCAGCGCCGGTTGCTGCTCGGCAAAGCGGGCGAGCTGCGCGGCATCCATCGGCTCGGCGAACAGCGGATCGGCATTGGCCTCGCGCAGCGCGGCCAGCCGCGTCTCGGCATCGCCGGCGCCGATTTCGCGCCAATCGAGCGGGAAGGCGCGGCTGAGCCGTTCGACCAGCGCCGGGGTCAGCGG
>JBEGOD010000182.1:0-4220 GCA_041182185.1 Pseudomonadota bacterium | reverse complement strand
CAGCGAGGGTGTGCCCGGGGGCGTGGGCGGATCGTAGAGCCCGATCGAGAGTACCGCGAACACCAGCAGCGCCTCGACCAGCAGGGCGAGGATCAGCGCGGTTCCGCGCTCCCGATCGCGCAGGCGGTCCAGCAATGTCGCAAGCGGGTTGGGCACAGCGGCTCTTCGCAAGAAGGGCGACCCGCCCTCGAATGATGCAGCGCCTAGGCCAGCAGGGGCAAGGCGACAAGCGCTGCTGCGCGTTCAGGGCTGAATGGCGCTTTAATGCAGCAGCCCCGCCCCCGGCCGTGCCGGAGACGGGGCCATCTGCACGGTGCCTGCCGCCTACTTCAGGTCGAAGCGGTCGGCGTTCATCACCTTGGTCCAGGCCTTGACGAAATCGGCCACGAACTTCTGCTCGTTGCCGCGTTCGGCATAGACCTCGGCCATGGCGCGCAACTCGGAGTTCGAACCGAACACCAGGTCGGCCCGGGTCGCGCGCCAGGTTTCCGCGCCGGTCTTCCGGTCGGTGGCGACGAATTCTTCCTCGTCGCTGCCTTCGACCGGGTGCCAGGCATTGGCCATGTCGAGCAGGTTGACGAAGTAATCCGTCGTCAACTGGCCCGAGCGCTGCGTGAACTTGCCATGGTCGCGCTGGCCATGGTTGGCACCCAGCACGCGCAGGCCGCCGATCAGCACGGTCATTTCCGGCACCGACAGGCCAAGCAGGGCGGCGCGATCGAGCATCATCTCCTCGGTCTTCACGCGCAGCTTCTTGGGCAGGTAGTTACGGAAGGCGTCAGCCTGCGGCTCAAGCACGGCGAAGCTTGCGGCATCGGTCTGCTCTTCCGCGGCATCCCCGCGACCGCCGGTGAACGGCACCGCCACGTTGAAGCCAGCGGCCTTGATTGCCTGCTCCAGCCCGACGACCCCGCCCAGCACGATGGCATCAGCCAGCGAGAAGCTGGTGCCGGCGCGCAGCGCCTCGAGCTTGGCAAGCACCTTGGCCAGTTCAGCCGGCTCGTTGACGTCCCAGTCGCGCTGCGGGGCCAGGCGGATCCGGGCGCCATTGGCGCCGCCGCGATGGTCCGACTTGCGATAGGTACTGGCCGAGGCCCAGGCGGTCTTGACGAGCTGGCTGACGGTCAGGCCGCTACTGGCGATCTTAGCCTTCATCGCCTGGACGTCGGCGTCCGACGGCATGGTACCCGCCGGGACCGGGTCCTGCCAGATCAGGTCTTCCGCCGGCACTTCCGGGCCGAGGTAGCGGGCCTTGGGACCCATGTCGCGGTGGCACAGCTTGAACCAGGCGCGGGCGAAGGCATCCTTGAACGCCTCGTGGTCGTTACGGAACTTTTCCGAGACCGCGCGGAATTCCGGATCCATCTTCAGCGCCATGTCGGCCGTGGTCATCATGGTTGGGACCAGCACGCTGGGATCCCACGAGGCCGGGGCCATGTCTTCCGGCTTCTGGTTGATCGGCTGCCACTGCTGCGCGCCAGCCGGCGATTTGACCAGCTCGTAGTCATAGTCGAGCAGCAAGCGGAAGTAGTTGGCCGACCATTCGGTGGGGGTGTTGACCCACGACCCTTCGATCCCGCTGGTCACGGCATGCTCACCGAGCCCGCCGTGTTCAGCGCTGCTGGTCCAGCCAAAGCCCTGGGCAACCAGGTCACCGCCGGCCGGGGCCGGGCCGAGCAGCGACGGATCGCCATTGCCGTGCGCCTTGCCAAAGGTGTGGCCGCCGGCGGTCAGGGCGACGGTTTCCTCATGGTTCATCGCCATGCGCTCAAACGTCGCCTTCATGTCGCGTGCCGAAAGCAGCGGATCGGGATTGCCGCCCGGCCCTTCGGGGTTGACGTAGATCAGGCCCATCTGGATCGCAGCCAGCGGTCCGTCGAGTTCGGCCAGGCCCTGTTCCGGATCGATCCGGGTCTGGACGCCTTCGTTGACCCACTTGTCCTCGCTGCCCCAGTAGATGTCCTTCTCGGGTTCGAACACGTCGGCCCGGCCGCCGCCGAAGCCGAACACCGGGCCGCCCATCGATTCAATCGCGACATTGCCAGCCAGGATGAACAGATCGGCCCAGGAAATGTGCTTCCCGTACTTCTGTTTGACCGGCCACAGCAGGCGGCGGGCCTTGTCGAGGTTGCCGTTATCGGGCCAGGAGTTGAGCGGGGCAAAGCGCTGTTGGCCGCTGTTGGCGCCGCCGCGCCCGTCGCCGGTGCGATAGGTGCCGGCCGCGTGCCAGGCCATGCGGATGAAGAACGGGCCGTAGTGGCCATAGTCGGCCGGCCACCACGGCTGGCTGTCAGTCATCAGTGCGGTCAGATCCGCCTTGAGCGCGTTGTAGTCGAGCGCGTTGAAGGCTTCGGCATAAACGAAGTCCTCACCCATTGGGTCAGCCGCGCCGTTGGCCGTCAGGATATCGACGGCCAGGGCATCGGGCCACCAGTCACGATTGGTACGGCCCAGCAGGGCGCGCACGCCGCCATCCTGCTGGTGGAACGGGCAGCCACCGCCCGCGATCGATCCGGTCTTGGCATCCATGCTAATTCTCCTGCTCAGCCCGGGACTCGCCGGGCGACTGAGAGCTCCATGGCCTATACCTTTAATCGGGATAAGCGATCAAAAGTGGATAGAGTGTTGCGTTAATCCGATTAGATGCGAGGACTGGCGCGCTTCGGGCGCATTGCCTATAGGCGCGCGACGCTACGACGACGGGGGGACTTCACGTGTACGACAAGACCCATGCGCTGATGGAACGCGGCCGCGCCTTCCTGGGGACCGAGCACGCGATCCTCTGCGGCGCGATGTCCTGGGTGTCCGAGCGCAACCTGGTCGCCGCGATCAGCAATGCCGGCGGGTTCGGCGTGATCGCTTGCGGGGCGATGACTCCCGAGTTGCTCGATGCCGAAATCACCGCGACCAAGGCGCTCACCAAGAAACCCTTCGGCGTGAACCTGATCACCATGCACCCGATGCTGTTCGACCTGATCGCGGTCTGCGCCAAGCACAAGGTCAGCCACGTGGTGCTGGCTGGCGGAATTCCGCCCAAGGGGTCGGTCGAGGCGATCAAGGAATTCGGCGCCAAGGTGCTGGTCTTCGCCCCGACCCTGGCGCTGGCCAAGAAGCTGCTGCGGTCCGGCGCGGACGCGCTGGTGATCGAGGGTTCGGAAGCTGGCGGTCATATCGGCCCGGTCGCCACCTCGGTGCTGGCGCAGGAATTCCTGCCGGCGCTGGCGGCCGATCACGTGGTGTTCGTCGCTGGCGGGATCGGCCGGGGCGACATGATCGCGGCCTATCTCGAAATGGGCGCCTCGGGCGTGCAGCTTGGCACTCGCTTCGCCTGTGCCACCGAATCCATCGCCCACCCCGATTTCAAGAAGGCTTTCTTCCGCGCCAATGCGCGCGATGCGGTCGCCTCGGTCCAGGTCGATCCGCGCCTGCCGGTGATCCCGGTCCGTGCGCTCAAGAACAAGGGCACCGAGGAATTCACTGCCAAGCAGGTCGAAGTGGCCAAGCTGCTCGATGAAGGCAAGATCGAGATGGGCGAGGCCCAGCTGCAGATCGAGCATTACTGGGCCGGCGCGCTGCGCCGCGCGGTGATCGACGGCGATATCGAGAACGGCTCGCTGATGGCCGGCCAATCGGTCGGCATGGTCACCAAGGAAGAACCGGTGGCGGACATCATGGCCGAACTGATGAGCGAATGCGAGGCTGCGCTGGCGCGTTAAGGAGCACAAGGCATGCGGGTAAATGCACTGGATCACTTCAACGTGATCACCGACCAGCTGGATGAAACCGCAGCCTTCTATACCGCCGTACTGGGCCTGGAGCGCCGCGACGGTCCGCCGCCGCTGCCGCCGCACCAGGTCCAGTGGATGTACGACGAAGCCGGCCGCGCGCTGGTCCATATCAACCACACGGATTGCCCGCGCGCCTTCGACCGCGAGGTGTTTCCGGGCCAGCCGACCGGCGCGATCCACCATGTTGCCTTCAACTGTTCTGGCTTTGCCGGGCTAATCGAGCGGCTGGACGGCGCGGGACTGAATCATCACGTCAACACCCTCGCTTCGATCGGGCTGCGACAGGTGTTTGTGACCGACCCCAACAACGTGGTGCTGGAGCTTAACTTCTTCGGGGATTGATGGGTACGCCAATCGCCTCCGCCATTGGCTCGCAATACCAGCCCGCTCCCCCGGCCCAACCTCCCATTGATGGTACCCTCGGGGTGGTTG
>JBEGOD010000181.1:0-2781 GCA_041182185.1 Pseudomonadota bacterium | reverse complement strand
ACCCTGTCTCGCCCCTTGCCCGCCCCTTCCCCGCGATCCCGCCGATTGCCGGCGTCACCCCGCGCGTCGCCCGCGCCGGGTACAAGGACTGGGGCCGCTGCGACCTGACCTATGTGGAGTTTGCGGAAGGCACGGCAGTGGCCGGGGTCTTCACCCGCAACGTCTGCTGCTCGTCCGAGGTCGAACTTGGCCGCCAGAACGTGGCCCAGGGCCGCGCCCGGGGGCTGGTGTTCAATGCCGGCAAGTCCAACGCCTTCACCGGCTATCGCGGGCGTGAGGCGGTTGAGGCGATCATGGCCCAGGTCAGCGGGCAGCTCGGCTGCGCGGCTGAGCAGGTCTTCGTCTCTTCGACCGGAGTGATCGGCGTGCCGCTGCCCAAGGACACGGCCAAGGCCGGGATCGAAGCCGCGCTGGTGGCACAGCCCTGCGGCTGGGAAGAGGCTGCCCTGACCATCGGCACCACCGATACTTTCGCCAAGGGCGCCATGGCCAGGGCCGTGGTCGATGGCCGCACGGTCACGCTGGGCGCGATCATCAAGGGCAGCGGCCTGATCGCGCCCGATATGGCGACCATGCTGGGCTACGTGTTCACTGACGCGGCGGTCGAGCCGGGCTTCCTCCAAGCCTTGCTTTCCGCCGCCAACCAGCGGACCTTTTCGTGCATCACGGTCGATAGCGACACCTCGACCAGCGACACGGTGCTGGCCTTTGCCACCGGCGCGGCGGGCAATGCCCCGCTCGCCTCGTTCGACAGTGCCGGCGCCGATGCCTTTGCCGCCGCGCTGGAGGATGTCTGCCGGCAAATGGCGCACCTGGTGGTGCGGGATGGCGAAGGCGCCCAGAAGTTCATCGCCGTGACCGTCAGCGGCGCGGTGAGTGACGAGAGCGCCCGCAAGGTCGGCCTCGCCATTGCCAACTCGCCCTTGGTCAAGACCGCCATCGCCGGGGAAGACGCCAACTGGGGCCGCGTCGTCATGGCCGTGGGCAAGGCCGGCGAACCCGCCGACCGCGACCGGCTCTCGTTCGGCTTCGGCGGCACCTGGGCCGCGCGCGACGGCCAGCCGCTGGCCGATTACGACGAGGCCCCGGTGGCCGCACACCTCAAGGGGCAGGACATCTCGATCGAGGTCGACCTGGGCCTGGGCGAAGGCCGCGCCACGGTCTGGACCTGCGACCTGACCCACGGCTACATCTCGATCAATGCGGATTATCGTTCGTGAGTGGGGCGTTCGTGCGCGCGGCGCTCGACGCTGCCGTCCTCGCGGTCATCAAGGACGCGTCAGAGCGCGCGGTCATGCCGCGCTACCAGCAGCTTGAAGCCCATGAGGTGATCGACAAATCGGTTGGCGAACTGGTGACCATCGCTGACCGCGAGGCCGAGGTGATCCTGGCCGATGGCCTCGCCAAGATCCTGCCCGAGGCGACTATCGTCGGTGAGGAAGCCTGCGAGGCCAACCCGGCACTGATGGAGCGACTGGGCGATGCGCTGTGCTGGATCATCGATCCGGTGGACGGCACCAACAACTTCGCCGCGGGCAAGCCGCCGTTCGGGATCATGGTCGCCCTGGCCGAAGCCGGGGAAACCATCGGCGGCTGGATTTATGATCCACTGCGCGGCCGGTTCTGCACGGCTCAGAAGGGCCAGGGCGCCTGGATCGACCGGGAGCGGATCAATTCCCGCCCCAGCGGCCAGACCCCGCCGATCGCCGCCATTTCGCTGGTCTTCGCCGATCCGGCCCGGCGCGAGGCGCTGAAGACGCATATCGCCCCGCATTATACGCTGGTCGACATCCCGCGCTGCGCCGCCGAGCAGTATCCGCGGATCGTCCTGGGTGAGAATGACATCACCATCTTCGAGCGCACGCTCGCCTGGGATCATGCCGCCGGGGTGCTGCTGGTCAACGAAGCTGGCGGCAAGGTCGCCCGCCCGGACGGCAAGCCCTACCGGGTGGACGAACACCTGCGTCCCAGCCTGATCGGCGCCGCCAGCCCGGCGCTGTGGGACGAGCTGGCCGAGCGGATGGCTGCGCTCTAGAGAACGCTTTCCAGCCAGCCCTTGAGCTGGCTCTTCGGCGCGGCACCCAGCTTCTGGGCGACCGGTTCGCCGTTCTTGAACAGCACCATCAGCGGGATCGACTGGACGCCGAACTTGGCCGGAGTGTCGGTGCTCTCCATGATGTCCATTTTGACGATGGTCACCTGATCGGCCAGCTCGTCGCTGATTTCCTCCAGCGCCGGGGCGATCATCTTGCACGGGCCGCACCAGTCGGCCCAGAAATCGACCAGCACGGGCTTGTCGGACTGCAGCACATCGGCGGCGAAGCTGGCATCGGTAACGGCTTTGGTGGCCATGGGGAATCTCCTGAAAGTTTGTTCGTCAATCTAGGAAGCCGCGCGCGCTTCGGCAATCACTGCGGTTCAAAAGCTTTCCTGCGCGGCCAGCAATGCCTGCTTGTGGACTGCCAGCAACTCCTCCGGCAGCGCAATCAGGCGCGGTGTCTGGGTGTAAAGCAGCGCCGCTTCGATCCTGCGCCCCGGGTAGGCCGCCTCCAGCGCGGCGGCATAAGCGGCCACCTGCCGCAGGATCGCAACCGGTACGACATCAAGGCTTTCGGGCGGTCGCCGCGCAGTCTTGAAGTCGATCAGGCGAATCCGGTCTGGCAGGATCACCATCCGGTCGATCGTGCCGACCACCACCTGCCCGCCGACCGTGGCCGCGATCGGCACTTCGGCCAGACCGCCCGGGGCGAAGAGCTCGGCCCAGGCCGGCTCGGCCAGCAC
>JBEGOD010000180.1:0-8917 GCA_041182185.1 Pseudomonadota bacterium | reverse complement strand
CCGGGCGGGACCGAAGCGGCCGCGCGGGTCCATCTCGCGCGGGCCACGGTGCGCCGGGCCGAGCGCGCTGCAACGGCCCTGGCGGCAGGCGAACCGGTCAACTTGGCGGCCCTGGCCTATCTTAACCGCCTGTCGGACTATCTCTTCGTCCTGGCCCGTGCGTTGAACGACGGCGGAGCGGGCGATGTGCTGTGGGTGCCGGGCCAGCACCGCTAAATTGCCGCTAGCCAAGCCCATGCGCCGCCGCTAGGCAGCGCGCCTTGCTGCACCTGCGAAGGGCGGCGCTGCGAAGTGGCAGTACTGGCGAAGGGGATTTGCGATGCGGACAGTGGCGGTGATCGGCGCGGGACAGATGGGCGCGGGCATTGCCCAGACCGTTGCGCAGTTCGGCATGAAGGTGCTGCTGGCCGATGTCGACCTGGCCCGGGCCGAGGCCGGCAAGGGCAAGATCGACCAGGCGCTGGGCAAGCTGGTTGGCCGCGGCAAGATCACTCCCGATGAAGCCACCGCCGCGCTGGGCCGCATCACTGCCGTGCCCGACTATGCGCCGATGACCGAAGCCGAACTGATCATCGAAGCGGCGACCGAGAAGGAAGAGATCAAGCACCGCATCTTCGCCGAAGCCGGCAAGGTGCTGGGTGCTGACGCGATCATGGCTTCCAATACCAGCTCGATCCCGATCACCCGGATGGCGGTCAGCTCGCCCGATCCGGCGCGGTTCATTGGCCTCCATTTCTTTAACCCGGTCCCGGTGATGGGCCTGATCGAAGTGATCCCGGGTCTGGCCACCTCCAAGGAAACCGTCGCCCGCACCCGCGCCTTTGCCGAAGGGCTGAGCAAGCAGGTGGTGCTGGCCGAGGATGAGCCCGGCTTCGTCGTCAACCGCATCCTGCTGCCGATGATCAACGAGGCGGTCTTCGTGCTGGGTCAGGGCACGGCCAGCATTCCCGACATCGACAAGGGCTGCCGGCTGGGCCTCAACCACCCGATGGGCCCGCTAGAACTGGCCGATTTCGTCGGGCTCGATACCTGCCTCGATATCGTCAAGGTGCTCTACAACACCACTGGCGACAGTAAGTACCGCCCGGCCCCGCTGCTGGTGAAGTATGTCGAGGCCGGCTGGCTCGGCCGAAAGACCGGCCGGGGCTTCTATGACTATACGGGTGCAGCCCCCGTCCCGACTCGCTAGCCCAATTTGCTAACCTGCCTGCGTCGGGTCGATCGGCAGCCATTCCTAGCCAGAAGATATTGGTTTAGCCGCTTCCGGTGGCGCTTCGTCCGGCTCGAGGAGATGGCAGTTGTCTTCCAACTTGAGGTCATGGACTAGTCGTTCAAGCTGGTGCAAGCGCGCTTGTTCCGGATGTATATAGAGATAGCTTCCGTCAGCTAGTATGGTCTTGGCCTTTTTGACGAGGAATTCGGAGGTTCGCGGCCAAGGCTCATGGCGCGCGTCGAAGACAAAGATACTCAATCGCCTAACCCCATCTGTTCAAAGTCAAACATGTCACGCATGGCATTTGTCCGCAAGCTGCCGATCGTGCTGCCGGTTGCTGATTTTGCACAGGATCGTGAGCATTGACGGAGAGCGGATGTTCGGTGTGCAGGCATCAATACGTCGCCTCAGACACGCCTATCTTCCGACAGACTTCTGCGACCGGCATTCCGACTTCCGCTTGGCGCAATGCAAACGCGATCTGCTCGCCCGTGGACTTCGATTTTGCCAGATTCCTCTTATTCTCGTTGGAGGCGTTTTCCGGGGCAGGTTCAACCAAGAACCCGCTTTAAATGCTAAAATTCTTCAATGTGCCGATCGGTGTGGTGAAAGCTCTGCACATTAAGTGAGATCAGCTGATCGCGGCACCGAGAATCATCATTGCACAGCTCGGGTAAGTCCATCGATTTCGGCGAAAGCCGGATTTAGCTCCCTCCAACTGATACCGGCTATCAATCTCCAGCCGTCAGTATCACAGCAAACAACCTGTTAAAACAATCCTAGGGATTAGCACGTATTGGAAAGCCATCGCCCTGATCGGGTTCGGGGCAATACGGGTACGCTGAGCTACAGGCTTGCACCGCGTGGGCGGCAAGTCGGCATGTTGTTTCTCCTTACCCTGAGTGTCTTGGAGACCTGAAATGAAGAAGTTTGTACTTGCGGCTACGACGTGCGCCGCTGCCCTGTTAGTGTCGAATGCCGCCTATGCGCAGTCGAGTGCAACGGTCACGGCCAATGGTTCGACTACGCTCATCCGTCCGATCACCATAACCAAGACGGCTGACCTGGCCTTCGGCCGGATCGTCAAGCCTGGCACTGGCACGGGCACAGTGGCAGTCGCCAACAGCGCCGATACTGTCACTGCCGCTTCCGGTGCGGTCGCGCTTGCGAGCACGACCTCGCGTGCGAAGTTCACTATCGATGGTGAAGGCGGCCAGGTGATCAGCGTTTTAGTGCCGGCCTCGTTCAACCTGAGTAACGGCACGGACACCATTGCAGTGACGTTGGATCCGGATCTTGGCACGACCACCAATCTAAGTGGTTCGATGGCCGCGGGCGGAAGCGCTGCGCTCAATGTCGGCGGCAACTTCAACGTGCCGAATGCGATCTCTACGGGGGTCTATTCGGGTTCGTTCTCTGTGACCGTCGCGTACCAATAAAGATCGAAAGGAAGGAGCGAGCGATGTCTTGCCTTCGGCACATCCGGCCTGAAAGGTTTGGCCTTCCAGTGATCGGTGCCGTGCTGGCAACGCTCGCTCTCGTCTCGGCGTCTGCCGCGCAAGGACAGGTCGCGTACGGGTCGGCACGGATAGAGTCGCCTGTCGGCGGCTCGTTCGCGATCGAGACCTCGCAACTGGAGTCGCTTGTCGGCGGCTCGTTCGCGGGCGAGACTTCGCAGAAGATCCTGTCTGCGATTTTCGTGTCTGGTGGTTCGCCCGAGGCAGGAGATGCACCCTCCGACGGACCGCTAGCCTGGGCAATGAGTGAAACGGGCGGCAGTGAACGTTATCGCGCACGAATGGTGATCTTTTCCCGCGATGCAGTGAGCGTTGGTATTCTCCGGATCAAGCAGGCCAGTTTCGCGTCCACGAGCGCGCCGGGCACCGGTGTCTCTCTGGAGGTAGCGGAAGCGGCGGCCATCCCTGCGGAACTTCCTGCGCTTCTGATCCTCGCCCAATTCAACTGAACTTAGCGGAGTACCTTCCGGTGAAGCACCAACGACATCTTCCGCGCTTTGGGTCGTTAACCATATTTTTGGTCGCGGCGGCAATTCTTCCAGCAACGATGACCTTGGCACAACCGGTGGCCCAGGCGCGGATCGAGGCACCTACGGCCAATATCAACATCACTCCGCGGCGGGTAGTATTCGACGGGGTCAAGCGCACCGAGGCAGTCTATGTGTTCAACCAGGGCACTTCGCCGGTTACAGTTGACATTGCGCTAATTGACAACGTCATGCTGCCGACAGGCGAAATCGCACCGTTGGCAGAAGTGCCGCGCAAGGGATCGGCCGCGCAAGCGGCAGCTGCCCGCCTCCAATCCGCGCGCGAAGCGATCCTCGCCACCCCCAGCCGGATGACGGTCGAGCCCGGCAGGAGCAAGGCTATCCGCATCCGCGCGAGCATTCCGGAAAGTTCGGGCACTACAGCAGAATGGCGAACCCATCTTACCGTTTCCACCGTGCCGCCGCCAGATGCCGGCCTTACCGCCGACGCGGCGAGTTCGCCCAAAAAGGGTGAAATGGCATTCCGCATCCAGTCGGCATTCGGGGTCAGTATTCCGCTGATCGTGCGTGGCTCGGCTGCTGCGGCTGCCGCCACCCTTGGGCCGATTTCGTTCGAACGCGGCGAAGTGCCCAAGGCAGATGGAAGCGTGGCCCGCAACGTGCCGATGCTCAGCTTCCAGCTGTCGCGCACCGGGGAAAATTCGATCTACGGCAACATCGAAGCCCGGATCGATGGCAAGGCGGGCCGCGAAGTCATCGGCTTCATCCGGGGCATCGCGGTCTATCCTGAGATCGATCAGCGCCGCGTCGTCATGCAGCTCAACCGCGAGCCGAAGCCAGGCGAAACCGTGACGGTCGCCTTTTACGGTGACGACCCGGGACTACGTGGGGTGACTGCCGAAGTGCGCTTCACCGCCCAATAGACCATGCGGCACGCAGCAGCATTCAACGCCCTTGCAATCGCTATTGCGGCAAGCGGCGGACCGGCCTTCGCCGCCGAACCCGTGCCGCTGGCGCGGTCCGATCAGTTGTTGCTGCTTGCCGTCGACTTCCAGCACGAGACCTTTAGCGAGGCCTTGCCGGCCTATGGCGATCCGGCCGACCCGATGCTGCCGGTTTCCGAACTGGCCCGACTGCTCGGGCTCGACATCATCGTTCTGCCGGGTCAAGCGCGGATCACCGGGCGGCTTGGTCAGGCCCAGCGACCTCTAACAATAGATCTGAAGAGCGGTGAGGCGCGCAGCGGGTCGGTCGGCCTGGCAATCGGCGAAGGCGATCTGCGCGCCACGCCGACCGAAATCTACGTCCGTGCTTCGCTGCTCCAGCAGCTGCTCCCGCTTGATTTCAAGGTCGATGCCGACAATCTGTCGGTAAGCTTGGTCCCGCGCGAAAAGCTTCCGTTCCTAGCCAGCCGCGAGCGTGCCAGTCGACTGTTACAGCTGTCCGACGAGCCTTTGGTCGAAAACGCGACGCTCAAGGTGCCATCCCCCTATCGCATGGTCAGCGTTCCCACCTTCGACCTTGCCGCAGACATCGGTGGCGATTCCAGCCGGGGCGGGCTGCTCACCCGGTTCGAAGGCCGGGTAGCGGCGGACGTCCTGCGCACTAATGTGACTGGTTTTCTCGGCACCGACGACCGGGGCAAACTATCCAGCATACGGGTTAAGGCAGAGCGCCGCTCGCTGACCGGCGGGTTGCTTGGCCCGCTTCACGCGACCTATGCAGCCGCCGGTGACGTCTTTTCACCGGCGCTGCCCGTCGGGCCTCGTAGCGTCGGCGGCGCGGGTGTGATAGTTTCCAATGCACCGCTTCAGGAAGCAAGCGTATTTGAGCGGGTAGATCTGCGCGGCGAACTCCCGCTAGGCTACGACGTCGAACTCTACGTCAACGACGTGCTTCGAGCCGGGCACCACATGGCGACCAAGGGACGCTACGAATTCCTCGACGTCGGGCTTGTGCGCGGGGTCAACGTGGTACGCCTTGTTGCCTACGGTCCGCGCGGCGAACGCGACGAGGAAACTCGGGTGATCAACGTAGGCGGCGGGGTTGTCGCCAAAGGTGCGACCGTAGTCGAGGCCGGGATCGTCTGGCAGGACAAACCGATGATCGACGCAACGGTCGATGAAATGTTTGATTCCTATCTCGCGAAGGGCAAGGCGCGGGCTGTAGTCTCGGTCGCGCACGGCATAACCTCGATGCTGACGTTGCAAGCCGGCGGGGCAATCTTCAGCGATCAGCTTGGTCAGGAACGCAGGGTCGTTTCCGGCGGCCTGCGCACGTCGCTGGCTGGCTTGGCCGTCCAATTCGACCATGCGCGCGATCTGAATAAGGGATCGGCAACTTCGCTTGCAGCCGCTGGCCGGATCGCCGGCATCTCGGTGGTTGGCCGCCATGCCGAATACACTGGTCGGTTTGTCGACGAAAACGTTCCGTATTTCGATGTTTCCCGAGTTCTGAGCCGCTACAGCGACCTTACTTTCGACATGACCGTCCCGTTCCTTTCGCACGCCCGCCTGCCGATCTCCGGCCGGGTCGAGCGGGCGCAGTTCGCTGACGGCGGAACGACCTTTGTCTTGCGGGCGCGCACTACGCTTTCCGCGGCCGATACGCTGTTCGCGATCGGCGGAGATTATTCGCGCCGCACGGTCGCCGGTCAGGTCGATACCCAGGCCAGCGGCAGCATCGCTGCAACGCGCTTGGTCGACTACAAGTGGCAACTGCGTGCCTCGACCGATTTCGACTTCACTCCGCGCGCGCGGCTGCGCGCGATGACGCTCACTGCCGATCGGGTCCTGTCGGAACGTTACAGCTTACGGCTCGGCCTCTCCAAGTCGTTCGGGCCGACCCGTGACCTGACTGCCCAGGGCGGTGTCTCGGCCCGCTTGCCGTTCGGTCAGGCCAGCCTGATCGGAGACTATTCTACCTCGCAGAAGAGCTGGCGCGTTGGCCTGCAGATCAATGTCGGTTTGGCGTGGGATCCCAACCGCCGCGGCTATCGCCTGACCCCGCCGGGACCGGCAAGCGGGGGCAGCGCCGCGTTCCAAGCGTTTCACGACAACAACGGCAACGGCCTGCCCGATCGTGGTGAGGACCCGGTAGCCGGCATTGCGATCGACGGACCTGGTGGCCGCTTCAAGACCGATGCAAAGGGGCAGGCGCTGGTGACTGGTCTGGGCGATGCCCCAACCGGATTGCTGCGGATCGATACCAGCGAGGTCGATACCGTATTTGGATCGGCCCCGCCATCGCAGGTCGCTTTCTCTCCCCGGCCAGGCGACGTGCTCAAGGTGCTTTATCCGATCGTTCCTACCTCTGAGGTGGCTGCGACGATTAAGCTTCGCCAGTCTGACGGGTCGCTGACCGGACTGGCCGCGGTTTACCTAAAGCTGGTCCCGGAACGAGGAGAGGCAGTCACCGCGTCCACAGAATTCGACGGCATGGCGGTTTTCGAACAGGTCAGACCTGGCCGATACAAGATTGAACTGGAACAGGCGCAGGCCCGCCGGCTGGGCATGTTCCTGGTCAAGCCTTTGACGGTTGAAGTCGGCGCAAAGGGTGCGATCCTGCGCGTCGCCGGTGAAGTTGGTTTCGAGGTGAGGGCAAAATGATGATTAGCATGCGATCGTTCTTCTTGGCCCTCGCCCTCGCCTCCGGCTTAAAGACCCCGGCATATGCCCAGAATTTCTCAGTCAGCTCGGTCTCCACCGCCGATTTCGGCAACGTCGCAGCGGCATCCACAGGGCAGACAATCCTTCGCGCCAGTCCCGCCACCGGCGCGGTCACGGCGGTTTCCGGGGCAGGCGCCAGGATATCGTCGGGAATGGTCCGTTCGTTGGTCACGATTGCCTGTGCGGGGCCACCGGCCTGCAATTCGAACAACGCACTCGTCACTATCTCGACCACCGGCACCCCGACCAATCGCGCCGCGGTCCTGCAGCGGTTCGACATCTCGGTCAGCGGCGCGACCGGCACTCTCGCAACGACGCCGACCGCCGGGGTGCCGATCAGCTTTCAGCTCGGTCCGATCGGGCGCAATTCGTCCAAGACCTTCTGGCTTGGCTTTGACATCCCAATTAACGGTGACAATTCGGCTGGCAGCACCGGTTTGTCGCAAGCGCAGTTCACGATTACAGTCTCGCAAACCAACGGCAGCCGCGCCAGCTCTTTAACTGGAATCGTGCAGGCGTACGTTTTTCGGGCGCTGGCGATTGCCAAGACAGCCGATTTGGCTTTCGGTAAGATCATCATCCCGTCGAGTGGCAGCGGAACAGTCACACTCGCCCAAGCAACGGGCGCGGTTACCGTAACGGGGCCCGGTACGTTTGCCTTCGCTAGCCCGGCACCGGCCGCTGCCGCGTTCACGATCACCGGCGAAGGTGGCCAGGCCGTATCGCTTTCCGTTCCCTCCACCATCACCATGAGCGGGCCATCGTCGAGCTCGATCACCGTGACCACAACGCCAAGCATCAGCGGTGCGCAGACCCTGAGCAATGGCCTGGGTGCGGCGGGTAGCTTGCCGCTGCGCGTGGGTGGCTCATTCGGCGTGATATCGTCTACCCAAGCCGGCACATATTCAGGCACATTCACGGTTACGGTTCAGTACAATTGAAGATTGGGAGACTAGCAGGCCAATTGTGGGCGCTGTCCAAGCAAACCCTCCTAATTGAAAAGTGGGTGGGCGAGGATAAGTCCGTCCTAAGTCGGACCGCCAAGGTACAGCTAGGTCGACAAGGCAAACCCGGCTAGCAGCATCACGCCGTCGAGCAGCAGCTGGATCTCGTAGATCCGCAGCCGAGTGCGCTCAAGCGAAGCTGGAACGGTAAACGATTGCGCCGTCATGTCATCGAGCATCGAGATGGCATGGCAGCGGATCGACCCCCTAGGTGAAACTACGCGTTCCCTAGCAGGATCATCGCCTTGGCCAAGGGCTATTTGCGCGGGGCGGCAACCCGGGCGATTTCCGTCAGCCCCTGAGCCAACAGCAGCTCGGCCTGCTGGCTGTTGGCGAGCAGCGCGCGGTGCAGGCCGATCAGCTTGTCGACCAGCCGCGCCAGCCGGGGCCCGCGCCATTTCTGCAGCTGGCGCAGGATATCGCCCTTGTCCTTGAAGAAGATCCGGCGGGCGGCAGTCTCTGTCTCGATAAACTGCCCGATATCGCCGCGCGGGGCCCTGGCCGCCAGCTGCGCCAGCTGTGCCACGCGGCGTTCCACCGCCAGCAACAGTCCGACCGGGTTGAGCCCCAGCTCGCGCATCCGCCGCAATTCCCCTGGCAGACGCTGAACCTCGCCCGAGAGGACGGCATTGACCAGCGGCATCAGCCCGTCATCCTCGGTCTGCGCGCCGATTGCATCGAGTGCGGCGGCATCGGCGCGGCGCGGCGCCTGCTGGCTGGCATCGAGATAAAGCGCGAGTTTGTTCACTTCGCTGGCCGCGATCCGGGTATCGAGCGCGGCGGCGCGGGCGATCCGCTCGGCCAGGTCGCCGCTCAGCGTCACCCCGGCGGCATCGGCCATCGCCCGCACCGCAGTGGCTACGCTGCGCAGGTCAGGCGGATAGAACATCGCCACCAGCGCATCGGGCCGGTTCGCCAGCAGCTTGGCCGTGCGTGACTTGTCGGTCGCGCTGGTGGCCATGACGATCACCGGGCAGGGCTCGCTTTCGCCGCCCAACATCGTCTCGATCGCGTCATGGACCTCATC
>JBEGOD010000179.1:0-14229 GCA_041182185.1 Pseudomonadota bacterium | reverse complement strand
ACCATGACCATTGTCCGCGGGACTCAGCCGACCAGCTACCCGGTCGGCCAGACGAAGGGTAGGTAAGATGAACATCTTCAACAGCAGCATCTGTGCCCTTGCCTTGGTGACTGGCGCAGTCGCCAGCGGGCCGGCCTTGGCCCAGTCCACCGAGGAATCGCTCCATGCCGGCGCGCTGGAGGTTCCCGTCAACAAGAGCCGCGTGGTCTCGGCCGAACGGGCGATCGGCAAGGCGCTGATCGGCAATGCCGAAGTGGCCGATGTCCTGCCGATCTCGGAACGCTCGGTCTACCTGCTGGGCAAGAGCTTCGGCACCACCAGCCTGACGCTCTATGATCGCAACAACCGGGTGATCGCGGTGATGGACGTGGCCGTTGGGCCCGATGTCGAGGCCTTGCGCGACCAGATCGCTGCCCTCGTGCCCGGGCCGAAGATCGATGCCCACTTGTCGAATGGCTCGGTCGTGCTGACGGGGCTCGTCAACGATGCCGGTGCCGCCGATCGGGTGGCGCAACTGGCCAAGAGCTTTGCCGGCGACAAGGTAATCAACCTGGTGTCGCTCGGCAGCAGCCAGCAGGTGATGCTGGAAGTGCGCTTTGCCGAGGTCAATCGCCAGCTGGGTGAAAAGGTCGGCCTCGGCCTGGCCGGGCTCTCGCGCGGCGGAAGCTTCAGCTTCAACACCGGCGTTGCCGGCGGGGCGGCTGCGACCGATAGCTTCGCGACGATCACGAAATCGTTCAGCATTGGCGATACCGATATCAACGCGTCGCTCGACCTGCTTGAGCGCAAGGGCCTGTCCAAGACCCTGGCCGAGCCGACGCTGGTTGCGCTCTCGGGCGAGAAAGCCTCGTTCCTGGCTGGCGGCGAATTCCCGATCCCGGTCGACAGCAGCAACCGCGCGAGCGGGGACGTGACGATCGAGTACAAGTCGTTCGGCGTCAGCCTGGGCTTCACGCCCACGGTCCTGGCCGACAAGGTTATCAGCCTGCTGGTCGAACCCGAAGTCAGCTCGCTCGACCCCAGCGCTTCGGTTTCGGTCAACGGGATCGTGGTGCCTGGCCTGCAGACCCGGCGGGCCAGCACCACGGTCGAACTGCGCGATGGCGAGAGCTTTGCTATCGCCGGGCTGCTCCGGAAGGACTTCCAGACCACAGTCCGCCAGGTGCCGCTGCTCGGCTCGATCCCGATCCTGGGTGCGCTGTTCCGCTCATCCGGCTTCCAGAAGGGCGAAACCGAACTGCTGATCGTGGTGACGCCGCGGCTGGTTGCGCCGATCCGGCCCGAGCAGGTGCGCCTGCCGACCGACCGGATCGAGGATCCGCGTGCCTCGGACGTGCTGATTGACGGCGAAGGCTATCGCCCCAAGGCGCTCGCCCCCCAGGCAGGCGCTCCGCAAGCCAATCCCGCCCCGCAAGCTAAGGAGAAGGGTTATGAATTCTGATCGCGGAAAATGGCTTGCGCTTCTGCTTTTTGCGGCCCCCCCGCTGGCTGCCTGCGTCCACGATGGCGCTGGCACTGGCACACCTGCGTCCAGCTATGGCGAGGCTAACCGCCAAACCATGCTGGCGCAGGTGATCGAGCCCGATAACCAGTATGAGGAAGCAGTTCCTCCGACCAATGCGGGCAAGGCGGCTCAGGCAGTCGAGCGGTATCGCAAGGATGCCGTGAAGAAGCCGGAACGGGTGCGCAGCACCTCAGTCACTTCCAGCACCACATCCTGACCCCGGGGGAGGCGCGACGTGGCACCTGGGTTGCGGCACCTCGCAAGGGATCAGGGGGGCAACGTTTCGCCCCTCTATGCCCTGGTCCTAATGGTGTTGATCGCGCTGGCCGGGATCGGCTTCGATTATGGCCGGATGGTGGCTATGCAGAGCGAACTGCAGAACGCCGTCGATCAGGCGGCCCTGGCGGCGGCCACCCAGCTCGATGGCCATGAAGATGCCATGATCCGTGCCCGCGCGGCGGCGGTGAACACCTTTGCCACGGCCACCAGCGAGTTTGCCAATATCACCCGCATTGCCAACGATGATGGCGGGCGGACGGTCAGCGGGCTGAACTTCACCTTCTACGAAAGCTATGCCGACGACGCCCCCGGTGCCGAGGTTACCAGCGATGCCGACGGGGGCAACGCGCACGTGGTTGAAGTGACCACCACCGGCCGGCAGGTGTTCTACGCCCTGACCCCGGTGATCGGCGCAATCAGTTCCGGCGGGATGAGAGCCTCGGCCATGGCCATGCTGAAGAAGGCCGGCTGCAACGTTCCCTCGATCATGGTCTGCGTCGATCGCTCCGATTTCCCGCTCCCGGCGGAAGAAGGCAAGGGCCTGAGGATGCGGTGGAAGAGCAGCAAGGACGTGACGCCGCTGGCGCCCGGCAACTGGGGCTTCCTCGATATCGAAGGGGTGCGGGATTCGCAGTACGAGATGGGCGAGAATGCCGCGCCGCGCTGCTTCAACCTGGAGAACCTGACGACCGAGCCAGGCTTCCGCAATACCGAGCCCGATGCGCTGAACACCCGCTTCGACATGCCGACCAACAAGCTGCAATGCCAGGACAACGGCGATTTCTGCCCGTCGGAGAACACCCGCAAGAATTATGCGGTGGCCTTCACCGGAACGGTGATCAGCCCCAAGAGCACCCTGACCATCGCCGATGTGCGCGCCGCGCTGACCTGCCCGGCCAAGCTGCCGGCGGGCAAGCAGACCTGGGTGCCGTTCTCGAGCATCGGGGTGATTGACCGCACTGCCAGCGATTCCTTCACGCTCGACAACTGCTTCTTCACGAACACGTGTACCTACCTTGGCGATGGCACCTGGGACATCGACCGGTACCTTGCCGGCCATCATCCGGGCGTGCTCGCCAGCAGCTTTACGAAGGGCAGCCGCTACGAGGTCTACCAGTGGGAGAAGGCGAACAAGGCAGCGCGCCTCGGGCCGGAACTGGTCGGCTTCAATCCCGATAGCCGGCCGCGGTTGAGCGGGACCAACTATCGCCATTCGATCACTTATCATTGCAGCTATTCGACGCCGCAGTTCTCGTCCCCCGTGATCCCGTCGGACACCCAGAAGGACCGGCGCGTGCTGACGGTCGGCGCAGCGAAATGCGAGGGCATCAGTGGACGCAAGCAGGTCGAGCTGCTCGGCTGGATGGACGTGTTCCTGCTTGATCCGTCCGATCCGGCCGATCCGGGCACGATCCGGGCGGAAGTGATCGGTCCGGCCCTGCGCCCCGACAACCTCAGCGGGTTCCAGTACTTCGGCAAGGATCGGGCGGTGCTGATCAGATGAACCCGCTGCGCGCCTTGACCGACCGGACCGGAGCCGCCGCGGGCGAGCTGGCCCTGATTTTGCCGCTGATGATCCTGCTGCTGTTCGGCGGGCTCGAGGGCGGCCACTTCATCTGGACCCAGCACAAGCTGACTGAAGCGGTACGCGATGGCGCGCGCTATGCTGGCCGGCTGGAAGTGACCCAGGTTTGCCGCGACGGCGCGCTGATCATTGACCCGGCCCGGATCGCGGAGATCAAGCTGCTGACCCGCACGGGGCAGCTTGAAGATGCGGCCAAGCCGCCGCTAATCCCGGGCTGGACCAGTGACGAGGTCACTGTCGCGATCACCTGCGGTGGCTTTGTCGACACGGGGATCTACAGCGAGCTGGGCGAAGCCGGGCCAGTCGCGGTGGTCGCGGCGGTCGGCGTCCCCTATCCCTCGCTGTTCGGCGCGCTCGGGATCTTCGATGCGAAGTTCCGCATGAACGCGCACGCTGCCGCTCCGGTGATCGGGCTATGAGCGGGCGGCGGTCTTTCCTGCGCACCAGCGATGGGGCCAGCGCGGCGGAATTCGCCATGGTCCTGCCGCTGGCGCTGCTGCTGCTGTTCGGCCTGTTCGATGTCGGCCGCTATGCCTGGACGCTGAACCAGCTGGAAAAGGCCGCCCAGATGGGTGCGCGCTATGCAGTGTCCACGGCGCTGGTCCCGACCGGGCTCAATTCATACGAGACGATCGGCCTGACCTGCCCCGGCGGCGTGCTCAAGGCGGGCGACCGGATCTGCCGTGAAGCCCTGGGCGCGATCCGCTGCACCGGCACGAATACGAGCGCAACCTGCACCTGCCAGCGCAGCCCTTGTCCGAACCTAGGTTCCAGCAACGGCGCGGCATTTGCGAATATCGTGACGCGCATGCGGGTCATCACTCCGCTGATCCGGGCCGATAACGTGGCGATCACCTACAGCGGCTCGGGCATTGGCTATGCCGGCGATCCGGGGCTGGACGACAACGGCGATCCGCTGAGCGACATCGCCCCGCTGGTGACCGTCGAGCTTAGCGGCATCGGGCTGCGGACCATGACCCTGTTCGGCGGCACCGTGGCCCTCCCCCCGGTGCGCTCCACCCTTACGCTTGAGGATGGGGACGGCGCGACCGCCTATTGAGAAGGACCGATGGCCACTATGAAACCCTTCGCGCAGCAACAGGACGGCAAGCCGCATTTCGGTCGCGGCGGACCGGTGACCTTCGTTGTCGGCAGCCAGGCGATCGCGGATCTTCAGACCGCGCCGGACCAGGCCGCGCTGGGCGAGATTGCCTGCCACACGGTCGGCCTGGCGGACCCGGTCGAGGACCGCTGGCTGACCGATGCCGGCGTGCTGGTGATCGAGGTTGCGGCAGACCCGCCGGAATCGCTCGAGCGGCTGGCCCTGATCCGCAAGCAGCATCCGGAATTGCCGCTGGTCGCCGCGCTGCGGGCGGATAGCGTCGCACTGTCGCGCACCCTGCTGCGCCAGGGCGTGAACGATATCATTTCCCTGCCGATCGATTGCGCCGCGCTGGCGCGGCAGCTGGCCGAGCTCAGCGATGGCGAGTTCGAACGGCGGAGCGGCAAGCCGGCCGAGCTCGTGCTGGTCGTGGGCAGTACTGGCGGCAGCGGCGCCACCACGATCCTGACGCACCTGGCCGCCGCGCTGGCCGCCAACCGGGACCACCCCCGCAAGGTCTGCGTGATCGACCTCGATCTCCAGGCTGGCGAGGTGGCCTATTACGTGGGCCAGGCTCCGCGGGTTACAGTGGCGCCCCTGCTGGAAGCGGGCGACCGACTTGACGACGAGTTGGTGCGGAGCGCCCTGACCGATAGCCAGCACCAGTTCTCGATCATCGCCGCGCCGGAAACCATCACCGCGCTTGATGACGTGGACCAGGATCGCCTGTTGGCAATGGTCGGTATGGTCAGGTCGATGTTCGACGTGGTGCTGGTCGACGTGCCGAGCGACTGGTCGAACTGGGCGCTGTCGCTGGCACTGGCAGCCGACCAACTGGTGCTGGTCACCGAATTGTCCGTGGCCGGACTGCGGCAGGCCCGGCGCCGGCTTGATCTGTTTGCTTCGGTCGGGGTCCGCGAGGACCGGATCCGCGTGGTTGGCAACCGGGTCGAACAGGGGCTGTTCAAGCCGATCGGCCTGAAGGAGGCCGCCGCAGCGCTGGGCTGCCCGCTCGCGGCGGCGATCCACAACGAGGACGATCGCCTGGTCGCCGCGCAGAACGAAGGGCGGTTGCTGACCGACTTCCAAAAGCACGGCCGCTTCGCATCCGACATCAAGGAACTGGCACAATCTCTCGATCTGGAAGGCAGGTAGAGCGGCTATGAGCATCTGGAAAGTCAAGCAACCCGAAGGGCCGCAGCCGAGCGCGTCGCCCGGCAAGGCGTCCGCGGCCGAGCCGCATGCCGATGCTGAAAAGTCGGACCAGGATCACCGGCTGCGGCTCAAGGTCTCGATCCACCGCGACCTGCTCGACAAGATCAACCTGGCCGCGCTCGACCAGCTCTCGCGCGAGCAGATTCACCGCGATGTTTCGGACATCGTGTCGGAACTGCTGAAGACCCAGGGCGAGCCGCTGAACGCCCGCGAGCGTTCGGCCCTGGTCGACGAGGTGATGGACGAGCTGCTGGGGCTGGGGCCGCTTGAGCCCCTGCTGCAGGACGAAACCATCACCGACGTGCTGGTCAACGGCCCGGACAATGTCTTCGTGGAGCGGCACGGCCTGCTCGAACGGGTTTCGACCCGGTTCCAGGACGATCGCCACCTGCTGCGGATCATCCAGAAGATCGTCAGCGCGGTTGGCCGCCGGATCGATGAATCCTCGCCCTATGTCGATGCCCGTCTGGCCGACGGATCGCGCGTCAACGCGATCATTCCGCCGCTGGCGATCGACGGCCCGATGCTGTCGATCCGCAAGTTCGCCAAGAAATGGATCAGCATCGATCGCCTGATCGAACTGGGCACCATGCCCGACCAGATGGCCGAGGTACTCAAGGCGATCGTCGGCGCGCGCCGCAACGTGCTGATCTCGGGCGGGACGGGTTCGGGCAAGACCACCCTGCTGAACGCCATGTCATCGTTCATCAATCACCGGGAGCGGATCATCACGATCGAGGATTCGGCCGAGCTCCAGCTGATGCAGGAGCACGTCGTGCGGCTGGAAACCCGGCCGGCCAACATCGAGGGGCGCGGCGAGGTCAGCCAGCGCGACCTGGTCAAGAACGCGCTGCGCATGCGGCCCGACCGGATCATCGTCGGCGAAGTGCGCAGCGGTGAAGCGTTCGACATGTTGCAGGCGATGAACACTGGCCACGACGGCTCGATGACCACGGTCCACGCCAACACGCCGCGCGATGCCTTGTCGCGCGTCGAGCAGATGATCGGGATGAGCGGGGTCGACATTTCGCCGCGCGCCGCGCGCAATCAGATCGCATCGGCCATGAACATCGTCATCCAGATCGAGCGACTGGTCGATGGCCACCGCCGGGTCGTGAGCCTGTCGGAGATCATCGGGATGGAAGGTGAAACCATCACGATGCAGGAAATCTTCCGCTTCCGCGCCACGGGCCGGGCTGCCGACGGTACGGTCATCGGACAGTTCGAGGCAACCGGGATCCGGCCGAAGTTCCTGGTCGAAACGGCGGCCTACGGCATCACCCTGGCGCCGGAACTGTTCCGGCCCGACGTCAAGCTGGGATAGGCCAATGTGGGATGAAATCGTCCGCGTCGTCGTCCTCCTGTCGATCTTTTCGGCATTCTTCCTGTTCACCCAGGTCCTGCTGGGGGTCGCCTGGCGCAAGCGGCAGAAGCATGCCGCGATCAACACGCGCCTGCGCATGATCAAGGAGGGCGGTGAGCGCGATCAGATCATCGCCCGGCTGCGCAAGAATGCACCGGGCGAGTTCCCGAACCTGCCCGACTTCCTGGCCCGCATCTATCGCAACATGCAGCGCGAGTTCTTTGCCGCAGCGGTGCCGGTGACAGTCGGGGCCGCGCTGATGATCATGCTCGGGATGAGCCTGGCGGTGTTCGTCGTCCTGCTGCTGGCAGCCGGCGCGGCGGGCTTCGACTGGACTTCCGGCGTGATCATGCTGCTGCTGGTGCTGGGCCTGTGCCTTGGCCTGTTCCTGCCGCTGCTGCTGATCTCGATCCGGGCGCAGCGCCAGCGCAAGCGGGTGGAAGAGCAGTTTCCGCTGGCGCTGGACGTGTTCGTCCGCGCGCTCCGCTCTGGCCACCCGGTTGCCTCGGCGATCGACTTGCTGACGCACGAGATGGAAGATCCGATGGGCAGCGAGTTCGGCATCGTCGCGGACGAGGTGTCCTATGGCGCCAACCTCAACGATGCGCTGCAAGCCATGGCAGAGCGCTGGGACAACCCGGACATGCATATGTTCGTGGTATCGTTGTCGCTGCAAAGCGAGACGGGCGGCAACCTGGCCGAGATCCTTGAGAACCTGGCCGAGGTGATCCGGGCCCGCGCGGCCATGTACATGAAGGTTCGCGCGCTCAGCTCCGAAGGGCGGCTGACCGGCTGGATGCTGTCGGTGCTTCCGGTCATCTCGCTGATCGGCATGATTATCGTCAATCCGGCCTTCTACATGGACGTGGCGGGTGACCCGATCTTCATCTGGGGCTTCAGCGGCCTCATCGTCCTCTACCTCATCGGCGTCTACGCGATCCGCCGCATGATCGACCTGAAAGTCTAGTCATGCTTGACCTGCTTGCCACCAATTCGCTCGCCCGCTCCGGGGTGCTGCTGGCGATCTTCCTGGCCGCTGTCGGTGCGGTCTTCGGAGTCGCCAACTGGCTGGAGCATCGCCTGGCGCTGCGCCGGCAATTGCAGCAGATCGGGGAAGAACCGGGGGTGGTCTCGCGGCCCACCAGCCTGCGCGCCGATGCGACGGAAGGGGCCTGGGCCAAGCTGGCGGCCGCGCTTGAGGCAGCTGGCCTGGACCTGACCGATACCAAGAGCGAGCGCCTGACCGCCCGGCTCCGCGCGGCGGGCTATCTTTCACCGGCGGCCCCCCGGATCTTCACGCTCAGCCGCCTGATCGGCGTCTTTGCGCTGCCGCTCGGCTATGTCGCCCTGGCCTTTTCCGCTGCCGAGCAGCCATCCTTTTTCAGGACCTACCTGATTGGCGCGCTGCTGGCCCTGGTGGGGCTCTACCTGCCCAACCTGTTCGTCCAGGCCCGGGCCGATCGCCGGCGCGAGGAACTCCTGCGCGGGTTCCCGGACTGCCTTGATCTCCTGATCATCTGCATCGAATCCGGCCTCAGCATCGAAGCGGCGATGGACCGGGTTGGGCGGGAAATGGTCCTGTCGCATCCGCTGGTCTCCCAGATGCTCTCGGCCGCGACGCTGCAGCTGCGCGCCGGTGCCTCGCGTGAGGATGCCTTCCGCAAGCTGGGCGAAATGGCGGCAGTGGACGAGATCCGCTCGTTCACCACGCTGATCATCCAGTCGGACAAGCTGGGCACAAGCATCGCCACGACCCTCCGGGTCTATGCCTACGAAATGCGCGAGCGCCGCAAGCTGCGGGCCGAGGAGCGCGCGCACCGGCTGCCCGTGCTGATCTCGATCCCGCTGGTGGTCTGCATGCTGCCGGTGATGATCGGCGTGCTGATGCTGCCGGCCGTGGTCCGGCTGGTGAAAACGATTTTCCCGATCCTGATGGGAGGTTGAAATGCGCAAGACTCTTGGAACCCTCATGCTGCTTGTTGTCAGTGCCACTGCCCTGGGGGGCTGCAGTTCGCTGTTCGGGCGCGCTGCGCTGAACAGCCGCGCGGCGGCCAGCGAGGAGCTGTTCGCCGCTGCGCCCAATCCCGATCTGGTGGCCGGCCGGCAAGCGCTGTCCGAGGGTCAGCTGGGTGCGGCGATTGCCGCCTTGCGGCTGGCCCGGCTTGATCCGGCCAGCACGGCCGAGGCGACGAACGGCCTGGGCGTGGCCTATGCGCAGCTGGGCCGCGACGACCTGGCCGATCGCTATTTCCACCAGGCCGCAGCGCTGGCCCCGCAGGATCCGCGCTTTGCTGCCAACCTGGAACGCTTCAACCAGTCCCGCGCGGCGCGCCTGGCCCACGCCCCGCCAGCGCCCGCAGCCCCGGCCCCGGCGGAACAGGTGTTGAAGGCCGGGATCCGGGGTGCGGTGGGCGGCACCAGCAAGGCCGTGACCGTGAGCAGCCGGCCAGCAGCGCCGCGCGTGACCGTGTCTGTCCAGACCCTGGCCAGCCTGGTCCAGGTTTCGCCGGGACGCAGCCAGATCAATCCTGCGGGGCCGGTCCAGGTTGGCAAGCCGGCGCGCGTCGCGATGCTGAGCATTCCCTGGACCTTGCCGGCCGCTCGCAGCGCGCCGGGCCAGGCGGTGCCTCGGCGGTGGCCGCCGGTCAGCCGCGCCTCCCCCTATATCAGCCATTACGAGTAGCGAGGCGGTAACATGCTGGCCCTGCTGAACACCGTCCTGCTCGCCGGATTTGCCGGGATCGGTGCCTGGCTGGATTGGCGCGACCGCCGGCTGCCGAACTGGCTCTGCGGGCTGGCGCTGGCATGCGGGCTTGGCTTGGCCAGTGCCGCCGGGGGGGTCTCGACCGTGATACCGCACCTCGAACATGCGGGACTGGCGCTGGTGGTCGGCATGGGCCTGTTCGCCGGCGGGCTGATTGGCGGCGGCGATGCCAAGTATTACGCCGCCCTGGCAGCCTGGTTTCCGCTGGCGGAGGGTTTTCGGCTCTTGCTGCTGGTGGCCCTGGCTGGGCTGGTGCTCACTTCGGGGCTTTGGGCCCTGGTCTGGCGAAAGGGCGCGCGGGCCAGGGCGGGCGCGGGCGCGGCGGCATTAACGCAGCCGCAGACGGTTCCCTATGGGGTCGCGATCGCCGCAGGGGCGATGATTGCACAGGTTTGGTAAGGCGCGGAGTGGGGCAGCGCATTGGATGTTGAGCGCAACTGGATATCCGACCGGCCCCAAGGCCGGCGGTCGAAGAATAGGTCACTGGCGTGCTGGACTGGTGGAAGATCCGCATTGAGCCGATATCGCTGCCGCAGCGAAGCGCGAGCGCGGACCTGCTTGGCTACAGCCTGTGCCTGCCGCTGATTTCCGATGGCCGGTTTTCCTTGCCGTTGTACCGGACCGATCCGGCGCTTGCCACGATCCAGCGCTGCCCGGCCGAGGGACCGGGTGAGCTTGGCACGATCGAGCTGCGGGACAATCAATTGACCTGTGTCTGGCCGGACCTGGCCAAGCTGCAACCGGAGCAGATCCGGATCACCGCGCCGCGGTTCCTGGTCGACGATCCTGTCGTCTTGCGGCCCAGCGGCGGGACGATCGGGCTGTTCAAGGTCGCGGCACTAGAGGCACTGGGGCCCGATCCGGTTGCAGCGGTCAGGCAGTCATGCTGAGCCGGGTCTCGCCCTCCTGGCTCAGGCCGGCGAGGAAGGCGATTTGCAGCATTTCCGAAAGGCTGCGTACCCCCAGCTTGCGCATGGCATTGGCGCGATAGAGT
The DNA here is from genome assembly GCA_041182185.1 of Pseudomonadota bacterium. Taxonomy (GTDB): domain Bacteria; phylum Pseudomonadota; class Alphaproteobacteria; order Sphingomonadales; family Sphingomonadaceae; genus Novosphingobium. The sequence continues at coordinate 3,423 of JBEGOD010000179.1, read as the reverse complement.
TCCACGGTACGCGGGCTGAGGTTCAGGTCATAGGCGATCACCTTGTTGGCGTGGCCCTTGACCAGCCCCAGCAGCACCTGCTGTTCGCGGCGGGTCAGCGATTCGATCCGGTTGCAGGCATCGGTGACTTCGCAAGCGGGAGCCGCCGGCCGCCAGGGCTGGCGTTCCGCGCTGTTTACCGCCGCCAGCAGTTCCTCGCGCGAGAACGGCTTCTTGAGAAAGTCCACCGCCCCGTCCTTCATGGCCCGGACGGCAGAATCGACATCGCCATGGCCGGTGATCACAACCACCGGCATATCGATCCCCATGTCGCGCAACTGCCGTTGCAGCTCGAGCCCGTTGATGCCCGGCATGCGGATGTCGAGCAGGATGCATCCTGCTTCCAGCCCGGGCAGTTCGCGCAGGAAAGCTTCGCCGGTCGCGTGGACCGTGGTCGCGAAGCCTTCGGTGCGCAGGAGGAAGGCCGTCGAATCCGCCACCGCGGGATCATCGTCAACGATATGGCAGATGGGCTTGGGCATGGTCTCAGGCCTCCGTGGTCTTGGCCGAACCGGCAATGGGCAGGGTGAAGCGGAAGGCTGCACCGCCCAGTCGATCCGATTTTCCGGCCGAGATCGTCCCGCCATAGGCTTCGACGATCTTCTGGCAGATCGGCAGGCCGACCCCCATGCCGCCACCCTTGGTGGTGACAAAGCTTTCGAACAGCGAATCGGCGATCGCCGGAGCGATCCCCGGGCCTTCGTCCTCGACCGAGATTTCGACGAAATCGCCCGCCGGGCGCGCAGCGATCAGGATCTCGTGATGGCCGCCGGACTCGGCATCGATCGCTTCCAGCGCATTGCGCACCAGGTTGAACACCACCTGCTGTCCCTGCAGGTGATCGACCTCGACCAGCGGCAGATCGCCGGGGATGTCGTTCGTCAGATGGACGGACCGGCGATAGCCATTGATCAAGGCCAGTGCCGTGGCATCCCGGACCAGGTCGCCGACCGAGTTGGGTTCGCTATGGGGTTGGCCGCCCCTGACGAAATCGCGCAGGCGGTGCAGCAGTTGGCCGGCCCGGACCGCCTGGTCACTGCAGGTCTTCAGGACGTTGATCACTTCCTCGCGGCCCTTGAAGTCGTCCTGTTGGCTGACCAGGTTCGACAGGCCCTGGGTGTAGTTGGCGATATTGGTCAGCGGCTGGTTCAACTCATGCGCGATGGCCGTGGCCAGGGCCCCCATGGCAGAGACCCGCGAAGCCTGGGCCAGTTCCGCCAGCATGGCTTTCGGTTCGCCCCGCTGAAAGTCCCCGCCGCCAATCGGCCGCAGAAAGCCGACGTAACTGGCCTGTCCATCCAGGGTGATCTCGGACACGCGCAGTTCGATCGGAAACTGGTGGCCGGCGCGGTGACGGGCCATTTCGATGCGGTTGGCCCCGATCACGGTGCGCTGCCCTGTCCGTGCATAGTTTGCCAGGTAGTCATCATGTTCGGCGGCGATGTGCGGCGACATCAGCATGCTGATGTTCGACCCGACCACCTCGTGCGCGGCATAACCAAAAGCCTCTTCCGCGCCCTTGCCAAAGGCCCGGATCGTCCCGCGCCGATCAATGATGATCATGGCCAGCGGGATGGCGTCCAGGACCTGGCCCAGGTTGGCCGGCGAAGTCAGGTCGAGCGCGATCGCCGCGCCGGTCTCGGCGCTTTGGATGCCGCTGGATTGCCCAAAATCCGGTCCGCTCGCTTGCCGGTCCACTTCGCCTGTCAACCTATCCACCCCCACCCGTAACCGGGTCAAAACAGTCAATTCGCGCGAATCCTTAAGCATAATCCCTAACCACAAGATAGGGAACGGCGGCGAAATCTCAACACTTCATGCGGCCGGCGTTAATGCGCTCGCTTCAGAAACTTCGTCGCATCGGCAGTTTTTGTTGCGGCGTCCTTCACGCCAGCCGCGATCCTTCCTATTCGTGCAGCTGCGGCGCGGCCGCATGGCGGGAGAGCAGGGGTATGGCGGCAGGAACAGCGGGTCCGGATCGGCCGATGCGGCTGGGGGTCTGCTATTACCCTGAGCATTGGCCTGAGGCGCTCTGGGCCGAGGATGCCGCACGGATGGTGGCGGCCGGACTCAGCCGGGTGCGGATCGGCGAATTTGCCTGGAGCCGGATCGAGCCCGATCCCGGCCGGTTCGACTGGGACTGGCTCGACCGAGCGATTGCCGCGCTGCACGGCGCCGGTCTGGAAGTGATCCTGGGCACGCCCACGGCTACCCCGCCCAAGTGGCTGGTCGATGCCATGCCCGACATGATTGCGCTGGATGCCGCTGGCCGCCCGCGCGGGTTCGGATCGCGGCGGCACTATTGCTTCAGTCATGCGGGCTACCGCGCCGAGGCCGCCCGGATCACGCGGGCCCTGGCGGAACGTTACGGGGCACATCCCGCAGTCGTCGCCTGGCAGACCGACAATGAATATGGCTGCCACGATACGGCGATCAGCTACTCCGAGGCGGCCCAGGAAGCCTTCCGGGTCTGGCTCAAGGCCCGCTACGGCACCGTCGCCGCGCTTAACCAGGCCTGGGGCAATGTCTTCTGGAGCATGGAATACCGCGACTTCGCCGAGGTCGACCTGCCCAACCTGACCGTGACCGAGGCCAACCCGGCGCATTGGCTGGCATTCCGGCGGTTCTCCTCGGATCAGGTTGCCCGCTTCAACCGGGTCCAGGTTGAGATCCTGCGTGCGCACTCACCCGGGCGCGATGTGATGCACAACTTCATGGGCTTTTTCACCCAGTTCGATCACCACGAAGTCGCCGCCGATATCGATGTGGCTGGGTGGGATAGCTATCCGCTAGGCTTCCTCGACAGCTTCCGCTTCTCGGCCGAGGACAAGGTCCGCTATGCGCGGCAGGGCCATCCCGATATCGCGGCCTTCCACCACGATCTCTATCGCGGCTGCCGGCCCGACGGACGCTGGTGGGTGATCGAGCAGCAGCCGGGGCCGGTCAACTGGTCGGCGCACAACCCGGCGCCGCTGCCGGGCATGGTTCGGCTGTGGACGCTGGAGGCGATGGCGCATGGGGCGGAACTGGTCAGCTATTTCCGCTGGCGGCAATTTCCCAAGGCGCAGGAACAGCACCATGCCGGGCTACTGCGCCCGGACAATTCGGCTGCACCGGGCCTTGCCGAGGCGCAGCAGGTGGCGAACGAACTGGCCCAGCTTGGCGCCGCCGGGGAACCGCCGCGCAAGGTCGCGCTGGTCTTTGCCTATGATGCGGACTGGATCACCCAGATCCAGCCGCAAGGCCGTGGTCTCTCGGCGTTGTGGGCGGCGTTCGAATGCTATTCGCTGCTGCGCGGACTGGGGCTGGATATCGATCTCGTGCCGCCTGGCCGGCCTCTCGATGGCGATGCGCTGTGCGTAGTGCCCTGCCTGCCGCTTGTGC
>JBEGOD010000178.1:0-5364 GCA_041182185.1 Pseudomonadota bacterium | reverse complement strand
CGCTGGTGCTGTGGTTTGCCGCTGCCGGGGCGGCCGCCAGCCTGCTGGTCCTGCTGCTCTATGGCCTCTTTCGCGGCAGCTGGCTGGAAGCCACGCTGGCGGCGATCGCGCTGGGCATGTCGATGCTGCCAGAGGAGTTTCCGGTTGTCCTGACCGTATTCATGGCGATGGGCGCGATGCGCATGTCGCGCGAACGCGTGCTGACCCGGCGCGCGGCGGCGATCGAGACGCTTGGATCGGCCACTGTCCTGTGCACCGACAAGACCGGCACCCTGACCCAGAACCGGATGCAGATCGCCGAACTGCGCCTGCCCGACGGCACCGCCCGCGCGATCGATGCGGGTACCGCCCAGGTACTGGAGGACGACTTCCGGCTGCTGGTGGAACTGGGCGTCCTGGCCAGCGCGCAGCAGGCAGTCGATCCGATGGAGCTGGCCTTCCACACGCTCCGGCAGGATGGCGGACAGTCACCGCGTGGTGCGCCGGGAGACGGGTGGGCGATCGAGCGGCTCTACCCGCTGGACCCTGATCTTCTCGCCATGTCGCACGTCTGGTCCAGCAGCCTGGCGGGAGCAGACCGGATTGTCGCCACCAAGGGCGCTCCCGAAGCCATTGCCGAGCTCTGCGGCCTGTCGGCGGCCGAACGTCAGGCCTTGGACCGGGCGGTCGATGAAATGGCCGGCCAGGGACTGCGCGTGCTGGGCCTGGCCGAGGCCAGCTGGCCGGGCGGCGAGCTTCCCCACAGCCATCGCGGTTTCGACTTCCAGTTCCGCGGGCTGGTCGGCCTGGCCGATCCGTTGCGCCCCTCGGTCCCGGATGCTGTCCAGCAATGCCGCGAGGCCGGCATCCGCATCGTGATGATCACCGGGGACTATCCCGCCACGGCCCGCGCCATCGCACGGCAGGCCGGGATCGCGGGCAATGAGGTCCTGACCGGCGATGCCTTGGGCAAGCTCAGCGACGCGGCCCTCGCCGAGCGGATCGGCCGGGTCAACCTGTTCGCCCGGATCATGCCGGAGCAGAAGCTGCGCCTGGTCGAAGCGCTGAAGGCGGCGGGAGAGGTTGTCGCCATGACCGGCGACGGGGTGAACGACGCACCTTCCCTGAAGGCCGCCCATATCGGCATAGCCATGGGCAGCCGCGGCACCGACGTCGCGCGGGAAGCCTCTTCGCTGGTCCTGCTCGACGATGATTTCGGATCGATCGTGAAGGCAGTGCGGATGGGGCGTAGGATCTATGACAACCTGCGCAAGGCCATGGGCTTTATCGTTGCTGTCCATATCCCGATTGCCGGCCTGACATTGCTGCCGCTGCTGACCGGGATGCCGCTGCTGCTGGGGCCGATCCACATTGCCTTCCTCGAGATGATCGTCGATCCGGTCTGCTCGATCGCCTTCGAAGCCGAAGCTGAAGAGCACGACACCATGAAGCGACCGCCACGTGGGCCGCAGTCAGCCTTGTTCTCCCGCAGCCTGGTCGGCTGGGCCCTGATCCAGGGCGTGCTGGTCCTGGCGGTCGCCGGCGGGCTGACCCTGTGGCTCTGGCAGGCAGGGCTGACAGCAGAGCAACTCCGCGCTGCCTCGTTCATCGCGCTGGTGCTTGGCATCGCCACCCTGATCATCGTCAACCGCCGCTTCGGCAGAACCCCGGGAATGCCCAAGTTTCGCCTGAACCGGGCGCTGGCTGCGATCCTTGCGGCCGTCACGGGAATGCTGGCTGCGACCCAGCTCGTGCCGCCGATCGCGAACCTGTTCGCCTTTGGCCAGGTGGCGGCTCCGGCCCTGCTCGCCATCGCCCTGGCCAGCCTGGTAACGCTGGCGCTGCTGCAAGCCATCAAGCCAATATGGAGAAGATCGCTGCTGGCATGAGGGCCCAGCCCTCATGGTTTTGCGAGTTCTTCGCCGCGCCCACTCTGCTAGGCCAGTAACCGGACAGAAGCAGCGGCAAACGCCCTGCCAGGCAGGAGATCGACGATGCGGCTAGCAGGCAAAACCGCACTGGTTACCGGCGGATCATCCGGGCTGGGCAATGCCATGGTCAGGCGGTTCGTGGCCGAGGGCGCGGCCGTTATCATTGCCGATATCGATGACGCGAATGGCCAGGCACTCGCCGCCGAACTCGGCTCGAAGGCAAGCTATGCGCATCTTGATGTCACGGTGGAAGACAACTGGAAACGTGTGCTCGGCGGCGACCGCACGATCGATGTCCTGATCAACAATGCCGGCATCACCACCTATGGATCGATCGAGGACGTCACGCTCGACCAGTTCCGCCATGAGCTCGACGTCGATGTGATCGGCGTGTTCCTGGGCTGCAAATATGCCGTGGCCAACATGAAGACTGCAGGCCGGGGCGGCTCGATCATCAACATGTCCTCGCTGGCCGGGATCCGCGCGAACGGCAACCTTGCCGCCTACAATGCCGCCAAGGCGGCGGTGACGCTGCTGACCAAGTCGGTCGCGATGCACTGTGCGACCAGCGGTTATGGCATCCGCTGCAATTCGATCCATCCCGGCGTGATCCACACCCCGATCCTCGACAAGGTGCTGGCGCAGGTCCTCAACCCGGACGAGGTCTATGCCGGCTGGGTGGCGACCCATCCGATCGGCCGGATCGGCAAGCCGGAAGAGATTGCCGCCATGGCCGTCTATCTCGCCTCGGATGAGGCCGGGTTCACCACCGGAGCGGAATTCAAGGTCGATGGCGGCAGTTCGATATGAACCGCATCTCCTTCGCGGCCGGCATCGCACCAGACTGCACGCCGGTCGAGACGATCGAGGCGGCGGCGGCGGGCGGGTTCGATGCAACCGGGCTGTGGGTCGAACCCGATAAGTGGACTGCGGCGACGCTGCAGGCGGCCCGCGCGGCCTTGGCCGATAGCGGCCTGGAACTGCTGGATGTCGAGGTGATCTGGATCAAGCCGGGCGACGATCTGGCTGCGCACAAGGCCTGCATAGATATCGGTGCCGAACTTGGCGCCAGGAATGTGCTGTGCGTTTCTTCGGATCCCGACATGGGGGCGACAGCCGCCCGCCTCGCCGCGCTGTGCGAACATGCCGAAGGCTCGCAGATGCGGGTCGCACTGGAATTCGGGATCTTTACCGAGGTCAAGAACCTGACCATGGCGCTGGCCGTGCTGGATGCCGTTGCCCACCCGCTGCGGGCCTTGCTGATCGATCCGATCCATGTCGACCGCTCGGACAGCTCGATCGCCGCCATCGCCGCGGTTCCGCCTGAGCTGCTGCCCTATGCCCAGTTCTGCGATGCCCCGGCCCAGCGGCCCGATCCGGCTGACTTTGGCGCGGTGATCACCGATGCGGTGGACCTGCGCGAGCAATGCGGCGAAGGCGGATTGCCGCTGCGCGCGCTCTACCAAGCGCTGCCCGCCGGCATCCCGCTCAGCATCGAACTCCGCTCGAAACGCTTGCGCGACACCTATCCCGATCTTGGCGAGCGCGCCAAAGCCGTCGCTGCGGCGACCCGGCGCTGGTTGCTGGCGGCGGCCGCAGGATAAGGTTTGGCGTCAGCGCCTTGCGGCGAACGGGCCGGTCAGTCCTTCCAGGCGAACAGCAGGCGCCCCTCGCCAAGTGCCGACAATAAGTCAGTAATCTCGCCCCGCGAAACGGCGAAGCAGCCTTGGCTGCGGCCGATCCGCCCCTGCCGGATCGCGATGCCCGGATCGACATAGTCGGCCCCATGAATCACGATCGCGCGCTGCTCGGCCGCTGCGTTCTGCGGGTCCAGCCCGATCAGCTTGCGGGACCGGCCATGCTTGCCGACATAAGTCGGGCCGGTCACGAAGGCGCCCTTCGACGAGGCATTGGAGCCAGGGCGATTGGAGAACCGTTCGGCCCAGCCGGTCGCTGCCGGATCGGAGCCGCTGCCGTGGGCAACCAGCATGGTGTTCAGCACTCGTCCGCCGGCCAGGTCGACCAGCTGAAAGCGCGGCAGCCGCGAATGGGCGGCGAAATTGACGATCCCGATCCTGTCGCGATGCGGAATGCGGTCAGAGTGTTGCTCAAGGGCAGCCATGGCTTGCGGCAGCAGGGCTGGAGTTTCACCGCACAGGGTGGCGGCGAAGCTTCGCGCGGGCACCAGCCCGACCCTGCCAATAACCATGGCGCCCAGGAAGTGGCGCCGGTCGATTTTCATGGGTATGCAATTCCCGAAGTTCGTTTCCAGGCAAATTGGGGAGCAGCGCTCTGGTTTGCAAGTTTGAGGGAGCCTGGCGCCGATGAAGCGTTTCCTGCTTGCGTTGACCGTGCTGGTAATCGGCGGCGGCGATGCCTGGGCCGCCGCACCGGCGTGGAGCGCGGACAGCCTCGCCAAGCTGCGCCTCTGGGCTGCGGCTGCGCCTGCCGATGCCCTGCCCAGCGTCGATGAAGCGCCGTTGAAGCGCGCGCTGGCTGCGTCTGATCCCGTTGCAGTCGACGCTGCGGCTTCTGCCCTGGCGCTGAAGCTGGCCCGGATGCACTTGCTCGGCAGCGCGGCAGCCAGTGAGCGGAAAGGCTGGCACATTGCCGATCCCGATGGGCAAATCGACCTGGCCGCCCGGCTGCAGTCAGCCCTGGCCGAAGGTCGCCTGGACGAATTCTTCATGGCGCTGCGGCCGCAGCATCCCGACTATGCCCTGCTGCGCGCAGCCTATCGCGACGAGGCCGATCCGCTGCGCCGCCAGACCATTGCCCGCAACATGGAGCGCTGGCGCTGGCTGCCGGTTTCGCTCGGCCAGGATTTCCTGCTGGTCAATGCCGCCGCCTTCGAGGCCGCGCGCTGGCGCGGCGGGCAACGGATCGGCAGCTGGCGCGTGATCGTCGGCAAGCCGGCAACCCCCACGCCGGTCTTTGCCGCCACGGTCACCGGGGTGAATTTCAATCCCTGGTGGACCGTGCCCGGCAACATCATCCGCGAGAGCGTGGGCAGCCTGATCCGCCGCCATCCCGCTACCGCCCGGGCCCGCGGCTATGTCTGGGGCGGCGGAGCGGTGCGGCAAAAACCCGGGCCGCAGAACGCGCTGGGCCAAGTGAAGCTGGTCATGCCCAACGGCTTCAGCGTCTATCTCCACGATACGCCCAATCGCGAGTTGTTCGATCGACCGGTGCGGGCCTTCAGCCATGGCTGCGTGCGGGTTGGCGATGCGCTGGGCCTGGCGGCGAGCCTGCTGGAAGGCGCGCAGAGCCGCACGCAGATCGATGCCCTGGTTGCGGCCGGCCAGTCGGTCACGGTCGATCTGCCGCGTCCGATCCCGGTCTATGTGGCCTATTTCACCGCGGGCAGCCGCGCCGATGGCAGCCTGGCGCTGTTCGACGACCTCTATCGCCGCGATCGCGCCCTGCCCGCGCTGGCGCAAGCCGGCCGCAAGGG
>JBEGOD010000177.1:0-8072 GCA_041182185.1 Pseudomonadota bacterium | reverse complement strand
CGCCGGACTGCTCAAGCTCCGGGCGCCCTCGTGCCTGGTCCTGTCCATTGCCGAACTGCCGGCCAGCCAGCCGATCGAGGTGGTTGCCGTGATCGGCGCGCCAAGCGCGCCCGCCCTTCCTGAACCGGAGATTCTTGCCGCATGATCCAGGATCACAATAGCCTGAAAGCCGCCGGGGCTTACCGCTGCGCCACCACCGACCGCGTCCGCCGCTTCATGCCGATGGTGCGGCGGCTGGCCTGGCACGTCCACGGATCGGGCCGGGCGGGGATCGAGCTCGATGATCTGATCCAGGCCGGCCTGGTCGCGCTGACCGAGGCGGCCCAGCGCCATGCCGGCCCCGGCGAGGACGGCTTTGCCGCCTATGCCAAGATCCGGGTGCGCGGGGCGATGGTCGATCTGATCCGCCGCGCCGTGCCGATCTCGCGCGGGGGGATCGGGCGGCGGCGGCAATTGGCCGACCAGGAACAGGTGCTGCGCGGGCAACTGGGCCGCGATCCGACCGCGGCCGAGCTGGCCGCAGGGCGGGGGGTCAGCGCCGTTGAACTGGCGCAATTGCGCGGCAGCAGCGAGCCCTTGCGGTTCGAGCCGATCGACGCGGTCTATTCCGATCACGACCCGGCCTTTGCAGATGCGCGGCCCGATAGCCACACGCTGCTCGAAAGCCAGGAACTGCGCGAGGCGCTGGCCGGGGCAGTGGCAAACCTGCCCGAGCGACTGCAACTGGTGATGCAGCTTTACTTTGCCGAAGAGCTGAACCTTTCGGAAATCGCCGCCGCGCTTGATGTGTCAGTGCCGCGGGTTCACCAGCTCAAGGCGCAGGCGCTCGACCGGCTCAGGGCCGAGCTCGGCGGGGCGGTGGACATCGTCTAGCTTGCGCGCAGTGGGATGGTCCTGCAATATAAGCCAATGAGCGCATGCGATACCTGTGTTGTCCGGAACCGAGCGATCTGCGCATCGCTCGATTCGAATGAGCTGGAAATGCTCAACACCATGGGTCGCCGCCGCATCCTCGCGCCCGGTGAATCGCTGATCTGGGAGGGTGAGGATTCGGTCCTCGTCGCCAATGTGATCGATGGCGTGCTCAAGCTGTCCACCGGGACCGAGGACGGTCGTGAGCAGATCGTTGGGGTGGTCTATCCATCTGATTTTATTGGCCGTCCGTTCGGATCGACCTCTGGGCACGGCGTGACCGCGCTGACCGAGGCCAAGGTCTGCGTGTTCAGCCGCCGCGACTTCGATGCCTTTGCCCGCAACCACCCGGCGCTGGAGCACAAGCTGCTGCAACGGACCCTGGGCGAACTCGACCGGACGCGGCGCTGGATGCTGCTGCTGGGGCGCAAGTCGGCCGGCGAACGCGTCGCCAGCTTTATCGTCGAAATGTCTGAACGGCTGGTCGAGCACGGCTGCCAGGGCAGCCATGAGCAGCCGCTCGACCGTTTTACCCTGCCGTTCTCGCGCCAGCAGGTGGCCGATGTGCTGGGGCTGACGATCGAAACCGTCAGCCGCCAGTTCACCCGGCTCAAGTCCGAAGGCCTGATCGACCTGCCTTCGCGGCGCGAAGTGGAAATCCGTGACCGCGAAGGACTGGTCGTCGAGGCGGGCTGATTGGTGCTCCCGGTCCGGGCTTTGCCCCAGACCGGAAAACGACCGCTTAGAAGCGGTAGGATACCCCGCCGCTGATCACCCACGGATCAAGCTTGTGCCGCGTTGACAGCACCTGCGTGCCGGCGGCGTTGTACCAGTGGGCCGTGGTGCTCAGGAAATAGCGCTTGGCATCGAAGCTGATGCCGAAGCCCTGGTCGTTGATCGGGATATCGATCCCGGCCTGCACCACCGCGCCAATGCGGTTGTCCAGCTTCTGACTGGTCGCGCCGAGCAGGGTGCGCGATGCCGCACCGGGCTTTTCATCGATGAAGATGAACCAGGTCGGCCCGGCACCAATGTAGGGCCGCACGCCGGATTCGGTGAAATGGTACTTCAGCGTGACCGTGGCGGGCAGGATCTTGGCATCTGCCACCAGTTCACCGCCGGCGAGTGCGGCGGGCGCCGAGGCATCGACATCGTGCTGGGTCAGGCAGCAAATCGTTTCGATCGAACCCTGCGGCGATACGAAGTACTCGATCGCCAGGGTCGGTACCCAGTTGTCGTTGGCCTTGGTGTCGGTCCCGACGGGCAGGCCCGGGTCGACCAGCACCTTGGTGATCTTGCCATCCGGGAGCACGCCGGTGGCGAGCACTTTCACCTGGATCTTGCCGTCGGTGCTGCCGGCCTGGGCCGGGCTCGCGGCCAGAATTGCGCAGGCGCCCAGCAGGGCGGAGACAGTCAGTTTCTTCATAATCCCTCATCCGGCGCCGTAGAGCTGCCCTGTGCAGCCAGGTGATTACGGCGCGAGCGGGAAAATGCGGCAGCTGCGAAGAGCTGACATTGATCCTGCGCAATTTTCGCATTGCCCATGGTTATTTCCGCACCGGGGGGTGAAATTTGATCCCGGTCAATGCTGCATTGCGGCGCGGCGACCATCAGCCTTGTCATCTGACATTTCCAGAGAGGGAAGGCTCATGGAATCCGTAGTTTCGCGCAGCGGCTGGTGGCTTGCTGCACTGTTTCTTTCGATCTTCGCCATGGGGGCTGCGGTCGACTGGGGCTTTTCCGTGCACATGGGCATCTTTGCCCTGGCGGCGCTGATCGGCCTGGTCATTTCGCTGCGCACCACCGATTTCCAGGCCGCCGCGCGCGGCCTGCTCAAGGTGCCGCAGGATGAAAGCCGCTATGACGACGACCTGATCCGCTACGGCATGATCGCCACGGTGTTCTGGGGCATGGCCGGGTTCCTGGTGGGCCTGATCATTGCGCTGCAACTGGGCTTTCCGGCGCTCAACCTGGGGCTGGAATGGACCAGCTTCGGCCGCCTGCGCCCGCTCCACACTTCGGCGGTGATCTTTGCCTTCGGAGGCAGCGCGCTGATTTCCACGTCGTTCTACGTCGTGCAGCGCACCTGCCGGGCGAGGCTGGCCTTCCCCGGCCTCGCCCGTTTCGTGTTCTGGGGCTATCAGCTGTTCATCGTACTCGCCGCGACCGGCTACCTGCTCGGCATCAGCCAGGGCAAGGAATATGCCGAGCCGGAATGGTACGTCGATCTCTGGCTGACGATCGTCTGGGTGGCTTACCTGGCGGTGTTCGTCGGCACGCTGGTCAAGCGGACCGAACCGCACATCTACGTCGCCAACTGGTTCTACCTCTCGTTCATCCTGACCGTGGCCATGCTCCACCTGGTCAACAACGCGAACGTGCCGGTCAGCCTGCTGGGGTCGAAGAGCTATCCGCTGTGGTCGGGCGTGCAGGGCGCGTTGGTGCAGTGGTGGTACGGCCACAACGCCGTCGGCTTCTTCCTGACCGCCGGCTTCCTGGCGATGATGTACTACTTCGTGCCCAAGCAGGCGCAGCGCCCGGTCTATTCGTACCGGCTGTCGATCCTGCACTTCTGGTCGCTGATCTTCCTCTACATCTGGGCGGGGCCGCACCACCTCCACTATACCGCGCTGCCCGACTGGGCGCAGACGTTGGGCATGGTCTTCTCGGTCATGCTGTGGATGCCGAGCTGGGGCGGGATGATCAACGGCCTGATGACGCTCAACGGTGCCTGGGACAAGGTCCGCACCGATCCGATCATCCGCATGATGGTGCTGGCGCTGGCCTTCTACGGCATGAGCACCTTCGAAGGCCCGATGATGTCTATCAAGTCGGTCAACAGCCTGTCGCACTATACCGACTGGACCATCGGCCATGTCCACTCCGGTGCGCTCGGCTGGAACGGCATGATCACCTTCGCCTGCGTCTATTACCTGGTCCCGCGGCTGTGGGGGCGTGAACGGCTCTATTCGCTGCGGATGGTGAACTGGCACTTCTGGCTCGCGACCCTGGGGATCGTTTTCTACGCCTCCTCGATGTGGGTGGCGGGGATCACGCAAGGGCTGATGTGGCGCGAATACGGGGCCGATGGCTACCTGGTGAACTCCTTCGCCGAAACGGTCGCCGCGCTGCACCCGATGTACCTGCTGCGCGCCTTTGGCGGGGGCATGTTCCTGGTCGGAGCCGGCATCATGACCTTCAACGTCTGGCAGACGATCCTCGGCAACCTCCGCAACGAGGATTCGCTCTACCAGCCGAAGCATGATCCCGCCGCGGACCGTCCGCTGACCGCTGTTCCGGCCGAATAAGGGGGCCAAGACAATGACTGCACAAGCACCTGATGCCGCCCCCAAGGAAGACTGGCGGCGCCACAAGAAGATGGAGCGCAACGTCGCGCTGTTCGGTCTGGCGGCCTTCGCGGCGGTGACGATCGGCGGGATCGTGGAAATCGCCCCGCTGTTCTGGATCGACAACACGATCGAGAAGGTGGACGGGATGCGCCCCTACACCCCGCTCGAGCAGGCCGGGCGCGACATCTATGTCCGCGAGGGCTGCTATGTCTGCCACAGCCAGATGATCCGGCCGTTCCGCGACGAGGTGGAACGGTACGGCCACTACAGCCTGGCGGCGGAATCGATGTACGACCGGCCGTTCCAGTGGGGTTCCAAGCGCACCGGGCCGGACCTGGCCCGCGTCGGTGGGCGCTATTCGGATGAATGGCACGTCCAGCATCTGAAGGATCCGCGCGCCGTGGTGCCGGAATCGGTCATGCCGACCTATGCCTTCCTGGCCGACCGGGAACTGGATGCCGGGGATCCGGCCGCCACGCTGACCGCGCTCTACCGGGCCGGCACGCCCTATACCAAGGAGCAGATCGCCAAGGCCGAGGCTGACCTGAAGCTGCAGGCCGATCCGATGGGCGATGCCGCCGATCTGAACAAGCGCTACCCCAAGGCCCAGGTCCGCGACTTCGATGGCCAGCCCGACAAGCTGACCGAAATGGACGCGCTGGTGGCCTACCTGCAGATGCTCGGCACGCTGGTCGACGTGAACGCTGCCGCCGCGCAGGAGGATCTGGCCAAGGAGAAGGGCCGGTGAGCACGCACTCCACTTACGACATGCTGCGGCACTTTGCCGACAGCTGGGGGCTGCTGGCCATGCTGGTCACTTTCCTCGTGCTTGTGCTCTGGCCGTTCCGCCCGGGCGCCCGCTCCGCCAATGAGGCGGCCAAGACCATGATCTTCAAGGACGACGACGATGTCTAAAAAGCGCATCGATGAAGCAACCGGGGTCGAAACCGTCGGCCATAGCTGGGACGGGATCGAGGAACTCAACAACCCGCTGCCGCGCTGGTGGCTGTGGACGCTCTATGCCACGATCGTTTTCGCGATCGGCTATGTGATCGTCTATCCGGCCATTCCAATGGCCAGCAAGGCCACCGAGGGGCTGTGGGGCTGGTCCAGCCGCGGGCAACTGGCCGACGAGATGAAGGCCGAGGACGCGCGCCGCGCCGGGACGCTGGCTGCGCTCGCCGCCACGCCGATCGAACAGCTGGCCGGCAAGCCCGACCTGATGCGCGCCGCGATCAACGGCGGCAAGGCGGCCTTCCGGGTCAATTGCGTACAATGCCACGGTTCGGGCGCGGCGGGCAGCACGGGCTATCCCAACCTGCGTGACGATGACTGGCTGTGGGGCGGCAATATCAAGGAGATCGAGACCACGATCACCAATGGCATCCGCCACCCGGGCAACGACTCCACGCGGCAGAGCCTGATGCCCAGCTTCGGCAAGGACGGAATCCTGGTGCCGGCCGATCTGGCTGCGGTGACTGACCATGTGCTTTCGCTGACCGGCAAGAGCACGGCGAATGCCCGCGGCGCGCAGCTGTTTACGGACAACTGTGCCACCTGCCACGGGCCGGATGGCAAGGGCCTGCGCCAGTTCGGCGCGCCCAACCTGGCCGATGCGATCTGGCTCTATGGCGGCAAGCGCGAGCAGGTTACGGCCAGCATCTACCAGGCGCACGTCGGGGTGATGCCGGCCTGGACCGGCAAGCTCGATCCGGTAACGATCAAGATGCTGGCAGCCTATGTCCACTCGCTGGGGGGCGGTGAGGATTTCGTCGCGGCACCGGCGGCAGGGCCAGCGACAGGGCCAGCGACAGGGCCAGCGACAGGGGAGGCCAATGCGCAGCCCTGAGCCTGCCGGCCAAGTGTACTATGAAAAGCGGAAGGCCGTCTTTCCCAAGGTGGTGGACGGCCCCTTCCGCCGTTTCAAGTGGCTGATGCTGGTCGTCACCCTGACGATCTACTATGCCACCCCCTGGCTGCGCTGGGACCGCGGCCCCTATGCCCCGGACCAGGCGGTGCTGGTCGATCTGGCCAATCGCCGCTTCTACATGTTCTCGATCGAAATCTGGCCGCACGAGTTCTATTTCGTCGCCGGGCTGCTGATCATGGCGGGGATCGGGCTGTTCCTGATCACCAGCGCCTTTGGCCGCGCCTGGTGCGGCTATTCCTGCCCGCAGACGATCTGGACCGACCTGTTCCAGCATGTCGATCGCCTGATCGATGGCGATCGCAACGCGCAGCTGCGCCTCGAAGCCGCGCCGTGGGGGGCGACCAAGGTGTTCAAGCGCGGCCTCAAGTGGTCGATCTACCTGGCGATCAGTTTCTGGACCGGCGGCGCCTGGATCATGTATTTCGCCGATGCGCCCACGCTGACGGTGGACTTCTGGACCGGGCAGGCCGCGCCGGTGGCCTATGCGACGGTCGCCGTGCTGACCGCCACGACCCTGATCTTCGGCGGCTTCATGCGCGAACAGGTCTGCATCTACATGTGCCCCTGGCCGCGCATCCAGACCGCCATGCTCGATGAAAAGAGCCTGATCGTCACGTACAAGGACTGGCGCGGGGAACCGCGCGGCTCGGTCAAGGCCAGGGAAAAGAACCCCGGCGGGATCGGGGACTGTGTCGATTGCAACCAGTGCGTTGCGGTCTGCCCGACGGGGTATGACATCCGGAACGGGCCGGACATTGCCTGCATCACCTGCGGCCTGTGCATCGATGCCTGTGACACGGTGATGGGCCAGCTGGGCCGCACCCGCGGGCTGATCGACTATGCCACGCTGGAAGACTGCACGCATGAGCGCGCCGGAGGCGAACGCCGCTCGATCCTCAAGACCGCGCTGCATTGGCGCACGCTGGTCTATTTCGGCGTCTGGGCTGCAATCGGCGTGGGCCTGCTGTTCGCGCTCGGCACGCGCCAGCGGATCGACCTGAGCGTTGCCAAGGACCGCAATCCGCCCTTCATGCTGCTCTCCAACGGCGAGGTCCGCAACGATTACACGCTCAAGCTGCGCAACATGGAAGCCCGTCCGCGCCCGATGAGCGTGACGCTGGAAGGCCTGCCCGGCGCGGTGATGTGGACCGACGAGATGGGCCAGGAAGGCGCCGCGCGCGAGCTGCAGCTGACCGTTGGTGCCGATCAGACCAAGCCGCTGCGCGTCTATGTCGTTGCACCGGCAGGGACCGAGGAAGAGGAATTCAGCTTCGTCCTGGCTGCGCGTGACCGCGAGGCCGGCGGCGACCGCGCCGAAACCCGTTTCGATGCTCCGGAAGAGGAAGACGAATGACCGCCGCTGCCAACACGAAAGGCCAGCTCACCGGCCGCAAGATGACCGCAATCTTCGTGGCGTTCTTCGGGGTGATCATGGCGGTCAACTTCACCATGGCGCACTATGCCAGTTCGACCTTTGGGGGCGTGGTGGTCGAAAATTCCTACGTCGCCAGCCAGCACTACAACAAGTGGCTGGGCGCCGCCGCCGCGCAGCAGAAGCTGGGCTGGAGCGCCACGGTTGCGCGGCTGCCGGATGACCGGGTCGCGGTGCGGTTTGCGGGCGCGCCGGAAGGGCTGACTGTCAGCGCGGTGGCCCGCCACCCGCTCGGCCGGGCGCCGGACCAGGCATTGACCTTCGTCCGCGCGGCCGATGGCGCCTTTGTCTCGACCAGGGCGGTCGCGCCGGGTCGCTGGATGCTGCGCCTTGCTGCCCAGCAGGGCGCGGCCAAGTGGCGCGAGGAGCAGGAACTGCGGTGAACGCACCAGTCCGCCTTGCTGACGCTGCGCCGCTGGAATCGACCGTGCTGGTCGTGCCGGGGATG
>JBEGOD010000176.1:0-9508 GCA_041182185.1 Pseudomonadota bacterium | reverse complement strand
GCCATGGCCAGCGCGATCCTGGCGGCTTGGCGCGATGAGGCGGGCGACGTGCTCGCTTTCCTTCCCGGCGTGGGCGAGATTGAGCGGACGCGCGAACGGCTGGTCCAGCGTCTGCCGGACGTGCCGATCCTGCCGCTGCACGGCCAATGCGAACCGTCAGCGGCCAAGCCTTGCCCTCGCTCTCGATCACCGGAGCTTCCCCCAGCAGGCTGGCAAAGCGCGCGCCATCAAGCGTGGCCGACATCACGACCAGCCGCAGATCCTCGCGCAGCACGGCCTGGCTTTCGATCGCCAGGGCCAGGCCCAGGTCGCTATCAAGGTGCCGCTCGTGCGCTTCGTCGAACAGGACTGCCGAGACCCCGGCCAGTTCCGGGTCGTTCAGCAGGGTCGAGACGAAGATCGCCTCAGTCATCACCAACACGCGGGTCTTGGCCGATCGCTTGCTGTCGAGCCGGGTCAGGTAGCCGATCGTCTGCCCAACCGGCTCGCCCATCAGTTCGGCCATGCGTTCTGCCGCCGCCCGGGCAGCGACCCGGCGCGGCGACAAGACGATGACGCTGCCAGTGCACCAACTTTCGGCCAGCAAGGCAGGCGCCACCGCAGTGGTCTTGCCCGCCCCCGGCGGTGCGATCAGCACGGCCGAGGAGCGCGCCCGCAGCGCGGACAACAGGTCTGGCAAGACGGCATGGATCGGCAGATTGCTCACGCCTTACGCCATTGCGGGCAAGCGGCCACAGCGTCAAGCGGGCGGTCTGGCCCGATCCAACCGGACGCCGTTACGCATCGAGCAAATGCTGGCTCCGCCGCAAGGTGCGCGCGCGCTGGACTGCAGCCACTCGCAGGCCGGGCACGCCCGCCCGGTCCATCGCAACCTGCCAGCTGTAGAACTCGGCCAGAGACAGGCTGTAGCGTTCGAGCGCCTCCTCGATCGGCAGCAGGCCGGACTGCACGGCAGCCACTACCTGGGCCTTGCGGCTGGCAACCCAGCGGTTGTGTCCAGGCGGTGGAAGATCTTCGCGAGTCAGCACTTCGTTGTGCGGGCCGATGATCCGGACCGGACGGGAATTGGTATACTCAAGCATGATTTCGACCTCTGTTGGTGTGAACACAACGTTGGCCCCCAAAGCGATCCGAAGGTCGCCCCGGCATGGTTAAATTGGACTGAATTTGGAGCACCCCTCACCGCACGCAGAGGGCAGGTTACGCCCATCGGTTAGGGATCGGCGACGAAGCGCTCAGCGGGCTATGCCAGCTGGGTCAGAAGCGGCGGGAGACGGCGAACTCGGCTGCTTCGGCCATGGCCGCATGGGCGGCGCCAGCGGGGAAGCCGGCAATCGCATCGATGGCGCGCTGGGCAAAGTGACGGGCCCGTTCGCGCGTCGCGCTGACGGTATCATGGCGGGCGATCAGGGTGATCGCATGGGCCAGGTCCGCATCCGCGCTACGGTGCCCCTGGATCGCATCGCGCCAGAACTGGCGCTCTTCATCCGAACCGCGGGCATAGGCCAGGATCACCGGCAGGGTCATCTTGCCTTCACGGAAGTCGTCGCCCTTGCCCTTGCCCATTTCGCCGGCTTCGGAATCGTAATCCATCGCATCGTCGACCAGCTGGAAGGCGATGCCAAGGTTGCGGCCATAGTCTTCCAGCGCGCGCTCATCGGCCTCGCTGCGTTCGGCCACCACGGCGGCGATCCGCGTCGCGGCTGCGAATAGCGCGGCAGTCTTGGAGCCGATGATCGAAAGATAGCGTTCCTCGCTCGTCTCAATCTGGCGCTGGGCAGTCAGCTGGTCCACCTCGCCCTCGGAAATCACCGAGCTGGCGTTGGAGAGAATCTTGAGCACCTTGAGGCTGCCATCCTCGACCATCAATTCGAACGAGCGGGTAAACAGGAAATCACCGACCAGGACGGTCGCCGGATTGCCGAAGACGATATTGGCGGTGGACTTGCCCCGACGCAGTTCCGAGCCATCAACCACGTCATCATGGAGCAGCGTGGCTGTGTGAATGAATTCCACCGCTGCGGCGAGCTTGTGGTGGCGGGTGCCATGGTAATCGCACAAGGCCGCACCGGCCAGGGTCAGCATCGGCCGCATCCGCTTGCCGCCGCCAGCGATCAGGTGCCCGGCCAGCGTCGGGATCAGCGGAATGCGGCTTTGCATGCGATCGAGGATCACCGCGTTCACGGCGTTCATCCCTTCGGCCGTCAAGGCCAGGATCGGGGCCAGCGAAGGTTCGGTCGCGCGCTTGCGCAGCGGGATCACATCGGCGCTCATCGCTTGTGCCCTAGCGAGGGTAGTCACCTATCGGCAAGTGCAATTGCAGCAATGGCCTTTCGCAAAAGTGCATGCTAGCGGATGCAACATGTCCGAACCTGATCAAACGCTGGCCGGCTATCGCGCCTCGATCGACAATATCGACGCCGCCCTGATCCATATCCTGGCGGAGCGGTTCCGCATCACCAAGGCGGTCGGCGCATACAAGGCCGAACACGCCCTGCCCGCGTCCGACCCTGGTCGCGAGGAGCGCCAGATCGCGCGGCTGCGACAACTGGCCAGCGAAGCCAATCTCGATCCGGAGTTTTCGGAAAAGTTCCTGCGCTTCATCATCCAGGAAGTGATCCGCCACCACGAACAGGCGGCGGGCAAGTAATCAACCGGGCAACTTGGCGGCGCGCGGCACCCGCAGCTTCACCAACAAGCCGCCCAGGTCCTCGCTCTCCTCCAGCGTAACACTACCACCATAGATCTCGGCCACGTCGCGCACGATCGCCAGGCCAAGGCCAGTTCCCGGCTTGCTGGTATCCAGCCGCGCGCCGCGATCGAAAATCCGGGTGCGTTCGACTTCGGGAATGCCCAGGCCATCGTCCTCGACCCAGATCTCGCACCAGTCCGGTTCAGAGGTGGGATCGATCGTGACGAAGACCGAGCCGCCGCCATATTTGGCGGCATTCTCGATCAGGTTGCCGAGGATTTCATCAAGGTCCTGGCGCTCGATCGCCACTTCGGCGCCGCGATTGCCGTCAAGGTCAAAGCGCGCCTTCGCATAGAGCCGGGTTACTGCGCGCAGCACGGCCTCGACGCTTTCAAAAACCGATGCCCGGCTCAGGCCGACCGCCCGCCGGCCAACGGCGCGAGCGCGAGCCAGGTGGTGATCGACCTGTCGGCGCATCACTGCTGCCTCGCGGATCACCGTATCGGCCAGGTCGGGCGCCTTGGCCGTTGCGGCGTTCATTACCACGGTCAGCGGAGTCTTGAGCGCATGGGCCAGGTTGCCGGCATGGGTTCGCGCTTCCTCCGCCTGCTTTTCCGAATGGGCCAGCAGGGCATTGAGCTCCTGGACGAGGGGCTGGACTTCCAGCGGCAGGGGCTCGGTCAGGCGGCTTTGGCCCGTCGCGCGCAGATGCTGGATCGCCAGCCGCACGCGGCGCAGCGGACCGAGGCCGTACCAAGTCTGCAGCACCGCCATCAGGAACAGGCCGAGGCCCAGCACCAGGAAGCTCCAGCCCAGGATTGCGCGGATCCGGCTGATCTGCTCGTCAAGGTCGGCACGGCTGGCTGCCACCGCGAATTTCCAGCGGGTTTGGCTGTCCGGCAGAATCACCGATCGCTCAATCACCCGCAGCGGTTCTTCCGGATACTGCAAATTGTCGTAGAGATGCGCCGCCTTGTCGAAGTGATTGCTCTTGAGCTCCAGCCCGCGATCCCACAGCGAGCGCGAGGGGAAGTTTTCATGCCCCGGCCCGGTTACCAGCCAGTAACGCCCGCTATTGGGCTCCAGAAAGCGCTGGTCGCCGAGCGGCCGGTTGAAGAACACCTCGCCATCCGGCCCGATCTCGGCCGAGGCGATCATCGCGTTCATGACGTTTTCAAGCTGTTCGTCGAAATTCCGGCTGACCAGGCCGGTCAGGGTCCGGTCTAGCGCGAACCCGCCGAGCGAGAGCAGGATGACAATCCACCCCGCCGCGATCAGCATCATCCGGCGGGACAGCGACCCGGTATGCGCGGGCGTCCGCGCCGATGGATCGCTCGCCGTCATCGTTGCTTAGCCGCGGCTGCCTTCGGCCGGATCGTCAAGGCTATAGCCCAGGCCGCGGATCGTGGTGATCACGTCGGCACCCAGCTTCTTGCGGATGCGGGTGACGAAGACCTCGATCGTATTCGAATCGCGGTCGAAATCCTGGTCATAGATGTGCTCGATCAGCTCGGTCCGGCTGACGACCTTGCCCTTGTGGTGGAGCAGGTAGGACAGCAGCTTGTATTCCTGCGCGGTCAGCTTGACCGGCTCACCGTCCAGCGTGACCCGGCCTGAGCGGGTATCCAGCCGCACGTCACCGGCGGTCAGCTCGCTGCTGGTATTGCCCGAAGCACGGCGGATCAGGGCGCGCAGGCGGGCGATCAATTCCTCGGTCTGGAACGGCTTGGCGAGGTAATCGTCGGCCCCGGCGTCGAGGCCGGCGACCTTGTCCGACCAGCTGTCGCGCGCGGTCAGCACCAGGACGGGAAACTTGCGGCCTTCCTTGCGCCACATGCCCAGCACGGTCAGCCCGTCGATCTCAGGCAGGCCAAGGTCGAGGATCACGGCATCGTATTCCTCGGTCGAGCCCATGAAGTGCCCGTCCTCGCCGTCAGTCGAAAGGTCGACGGCATAGCCCGTCGCCTCCAGCGTGGACTTCAGCTGCTTGCCGAGGGTCGGTTCGTCCTCGACGATCAGGATGCGCATCGCAAAATTCCCCTGTGGTGTAATGGCGTTCTGCTAGCCGCAGGCAATGCCGTCAAGCTAGCGGGATTGCCGCAGAACTTCGCCGGAGCGGGCGTCGACATCGACAAACATGACGCGGCCGTCACGAATGAACTTGAGGCGATAGGTAAAGGCCGCCGGATCGTATTCGGGGCCAAGATACTGCGCCCCCGCCATCATCGGCAAGACGCGGCGCTCAATCTCGCGCAAGGGGCGGACATTGCCCGCGCGCAGGTCCTTGCGGGCCATGCCAGCCTCGTCGCCCTGATTGGCCAAGGCTGGGGCGCTTGGCACAGAGGCCAGCAGGGCAAGGGCAAGAACAGTACGGATCATGCCGCAGGGCCTAACCCGCCGGGATTGAACGGACAGTGAATGGGTCACGAAGCGCGCAGCCGCTCGATGTAGCGCCGCCGCAGTTCCGCGGTCAGCGCGCCGGGCCGACCGTCGCCGATCACCCGGTCATCCACCTCGACCACCGGCATCACCAGCGCACTGGCGCTGGAAATGAAGGCTTCACGGGCCGAAAACAGCTCTTCGACCGAGAAGGCACGCTCCTCGACATCAAGGCCCATATCGCGGGCGAGCGGCAGCACAGAAAGTCGCGTCACCCCAGGCAGCACACCGTGTTCGACGGGGTGCGACACCAGCACGCCGCGACTGTCGATGATGTGGGCGTTGGCGCTGGTCCCCTCGGTCACCATGCCATTGTCGACCAGCCAGGCATCGTCGACGCCGGCTTCGCGCGCGACTTCCTTGGCCAGCACCGCGTAAAGCAGCTGCGTGGTCTTGGCCGAGCGCAGCGCCCAGCGGCCTTCGGGGTGCAGGACGATCCGCATCCCCTCCAGCGCCTTGGGCTGGTTTGCGACCGGGGCTGCCTGGGTAAAGGCGAAGCGAGTGGCCGGAACTGGCGGCTGCGGCGCTAGGAAATCGCGGTCA
This sequence comes from Pseudomonadota bacterium, assembly GCA_041182185.1. Taxonomy (GTDB): domain Bacteria; phylum Pseudomonadota; class Alphaproteobacteria; order Sphingomonadales; family Sphingomonadaceae; genus Novosphingobium. The sequence goes on along the minus strand of JBEGOD010000176.1, from coordinate 3,834 downwards.
TCGGGCGCACCGCCGGTCACCTGGAGATAGATCCGGCCTTCGGTCAGCCCATTGCGCGTAATCAGCTCGTTCAGGATCGGCGGCCAATCGGTATCGTCCGCAATCCGGGCCAGCGCCATCGAACGCGCCAGCCGCGCGGCATGGTGCGGCCAATTGCAATAGTGCGCATCAATCACCGGGGTAACTTCATAGACCCCCTGGCCGAAAAGCAGGCCGCGATCGAAGATCGGCACCTTTGCTTCGGTTTCGGGCAGGAACTCACCATTGAGCCAGACTGTGCGCATGGCCCCCTCATCCGCACCCGATCGGTGCTTGTCAACGCTCTGCCTCACCCGCTAGGGCGCGCGGGCCATGGCCGCCGCACCGATCCTTTCCTGGGAAGACATGGGCCTGCAACAGGGCTCGGGCTGGCTGTTCCAGGGCCTGGACCTGCATATCGGCCCGCGTGACCGGCTGGCGCTGATCGGGCGTAACGGCGCTGGCAAGACCACCCTGCTGAAGCTGATCTCTGGCGAGGTTGAGGCCGACAAGGGCAAGCGCTCGATCCAGCCCGGCACCAGGATCGTCACGCTGGAGCAGGACCCGTTCTTTACCGGCTATGACACGCTGATGGACTTTGCCCTGCACGGCAAGGACGCCCCGCCGCGGCACGAGGTGGAGGCGATTGCCGGCCAACTGGGCATCGACATGAGCCGCAAGGCTGACAATGCCAGTGGCGGGGAACGCCGCCGCGCCGCGCTGGCCCGGGCGCTGGCCAGTGAGCCCGACCTGCTGCTGCTCGATGAACCGACCAACCACCTCGACATTGCCGCTATCGACTGGCTGGAAAACTGGCTCAGCCGGTACAACGGCGCTTTCGTGGTCATCAGCCATGACCGCACCTTCCTGGAGCGGCTGACCAAGGCGACGATCTGGATCGATCGCGGCTCGCTGCGGCGCAGGGAGATCGGCTTTGGTGGCTACGAGGCCTGGATGGAACAGGTCTATGCCGAAGAGGCCCGCGCGGCGGACAAGCTGGACGCCAAGCTGAAGCTCGAAGCCCACTGGCTGGAACGCGGCGTCACCGCGCGGCGCAAGCGCAACCAGGGGCGGCTGGAAAAGCTGTGGGAAATGCGCGCCCAGCGAGCTGCCATGCTTACCCCGCAAGGAACTGCAAAACTTGGACTGGCAGTGGATGATGCCAAGTCCAAGGCCGTCATCGTCGCCGACAAGGTCGGCAAGAGCTTTGGCGAGCGCCCGATCATCAAGGATTTTACCCTGCGGATTACGCGCGGGGACCGGATCGGGATCGTCGGCTCGAACGGCGCCGGCAAGACCACGCTGCTCAAGCTGCTGACCGGTGAACTGGAACCGGATACCGGCACGGTTACCCGCGCCAAGACCCTGCAAGGCGTGCTGATCGACCAGCAGCGCAGCCTGATGGCTCCGGAAAAGCGGGTGCGCGACGTGCTGGCAGAGGGCGGTGACTGGATCGACGTGCGCGGTGTGCGCAAGCATATCCAGGGCTATCTTAAGGACTTCCTGTTCGATCCCGGCCTGGTCGATGCCCGGATCGGCACCCTGTCCGGCGGAGAACGCTCGCGGCTGCTGCTGGCACGCGAATTTGCGCGGCTATCCAACCTGCTGGTGCTCGACGAGCCGACCAACGACCTCGATCTCGAAACGCTCGACCTGCTCCAGGAAGTCATCGCGGACTATGACGGTACAGTACTGATTGTCAGCCACGACCGTGATTTTCTCGACCGGACGGTGACGATTACGCTGGGCCTTGATGGCAGCGGCAAGGTCGATGTGGTGGCAGGCGGTTATGCCGACTGGGAAAAGCAGCGGACCAAGCGGGCCGCGCCGGCGAAGACCGCCAGGCCGGCTGCTGCGGCGACGCCTCCAGCACCACCCGCCCCGCCGAAGAAAGCCAAGCTGTCCTACAAGGACCAGCGCGACTACGACCTGCTGCCCGGCCGGATCGAGGAACTGCTGGCGCAGATCGCCCGCGATGAAGCCGCTCTGGCCGACCCGGCGCTCTACACCCGCGATCCGGCGAAATTTGCCGCCCTGACCAAGGCAATCGATACCGCGCGGGCGGAAAAGGATGCCGCAGAAGAACGCTGGCTGGAACTGGCTGAGCAGGTCGAAGGCTAGCCGATCCGGTAAAACCCGGCGATCCGGTCAAGCGCGATCCGCAGCACCAGCTTGCCGCTCCGGACCGGCCAGGCCAGCGCCTTCTCCGCAACTGGCAGGGTTTCCCCAGCGCAGACCACGCGCCAGAGGATATCCGCCAGGTCCTTGCCAGCCGCGATCAGGGCACTGTCAAAGCGCTGACGCGCCGCCAGTTGGCGCTCGGTCGGGTTGAGGCCGCGTTCGCCGGTCCCGGCAATCCGCACGGCGTCCCAGCGCATCGTCACGCCGGGAGAAAGCTGCGCACGCTCGTAATCCCGGCGCAGGCATTCCCCGGCCGCGAGCTGCGCATCGCTCAGGTGACCGCGCGCATGGAGCCAGGTCAGCGGACTTTCGGCAATGTTGACCGTAACCCGCCTGCGCCCGGCCCTGGGGGCGGAAGCAAGCGGCCCGGTGCTGTCCAGTTCACGTTCGACCAGAACCTGTTTCATGCGCGCTCCCGTTGCCTGTACCGAATCCTGACTTGCCAAAATCGGCAGCCTGTAGGAAAGCGGAAAAACCAATCTGGTTAATTGAGGTTTGCCGTGATCAACCGCATCCGCGATATTCGCAAGCAGAAGGGCCTGACCCTGGCCGACGTGGCCGAGCGCTGCTCACCCGCCACGACCGCCCAGACGATCGGCCGGCTCGAGACCGGGATGCGCCAGCTCTCTCTCGCCTGGATGAACAAGATCGCGGCCGCGCTGGAGGTGGAGCCGGAACTGCTGGTGCGCAGCGCGGAAAGCGAAGCGCCGCGCTATATCGCCCGCTTTACCGAGAACGGCGCAGAGGCACTGCCCGCTCCGCGCGATGCCATCCTGCCGACCGAGCTGGGCGGCGATGCGCCACTGGTCGCTCTCGCAATTGAACAAGGCGCAGGCGACTATCGCGCCGGCGACCAGGTCTGGCTGCGTCAGCACGGACCGGAATATTACGCCCGCCTGCTCAACCGCGATGTCCTTGCCCCCCGGCCGGGTGGCCGCTTTGCCTTTGGGAGGATGATCGACCGCGATGACAAGCGGGTCGCGATCCTGCCACCCGGCCCCGGAAGCCGCCAGGTGGTGATCGATGGCCCGGCCTGGATCGCCGTGGCGGAAATGCTGGTCCGCAAGTTGTGATCCGCCGGTTGCGCGTGCTGTCGCTCAGCACGCTTTACCCCCATGACCAGAACCCCAATTTCGGCGTCTTCGTTGAACGGCAGATGCAGGCCGTGGCGAAGCGCGGCGATGTTGACTTGACCCTGGTCAGCCCGATCGGCTTGCCGCCCTTCCCGCTCTCGCTGCATCCACGCTATCTCCCGCTGCGCAGTCTGCCCAGCCGCGAAGAACGCGGCGGAGTAACGGTCTTGCGCCCGCAATTCTCGCTCGTTCCCAAGATCGGCGCGCGCGTCAACGCCGGAGCGATTGTGCGCGCGGTGCTGCCGCTGGCCCGCAAGCTTCATCGGCAACAGCCGTTCGACCTGGTCGATGCCCAGTTCTTCCATCCTGACGGCCTGGCCGCTGTGCGGATCGGCGCAGCGCTCGGTCTACCTGTCTCGATCAAGGCGCGCGGGGCGGATATCCAGCACTGGGGCCACCAGCCGGCCACTGCCGCGCAGGTTCGGGAAGCCGGACTGCGCGCCGCGGGACTGCTGGCGGTGTCGCAGGGGCTGGTTGAGGATATGGCCGCGCTGGGCATGCC
>JBEGOD010000175.1:0-2900 GCA_041182185.1 Pseudomonadota bacterium | reverse complement strand
AGCACGAGGTGGCCTAGGTTCAGGGAGGAGGTGCACGAAGTGCACCACGTCCCGCCAGGCCATGAGGGCAGCCCGACAAGACGAATAAGAAGATATGCCGCTACCCGGGCTTATGCAAGCCCCGGCGTGTCACGGCTGCTTCAGCTGCTTCAGCCCAGCGCCGGCTGAGCGTCCTGAAGGGCCACGGGACCCTTGCCGGCCTGCACCTGGCTGCCGAACAGCCCGCTGATCAGGTCGAGCGAGAACAGGTGCGCAAAGATCAGCGCGAGCATGCCGTTCTGGTTCATGGTCCGCAGTACGTCACCGCGCAGATCGCGCAGCTTTTCCTGGTCGACCATCTTGAAACCGCGGTAGACGAAGGGCTGATCGAAGCCCTGCTGCTGGATCGAGACTTCGCCGTCCATCAGCAGGCCGTGCTTGTTCAGCTCGTCCACGAACTGCTGGGTGCGCATGCCGGCTTCTTCGAAGCTGCGGCAGAATTCCAGCATGCCCTTGGTGATTTCGGTGGCTTCCTCGCCATCGAACAGCGCGTTGCCTTCTTCCATTTCGCCGATCAGGTTGCTGGTCGGATCGAAGCAAAGCGACAGCTCGTCCGAATCCTGCTGGAGCTTGGCCAGCATGAAGGGGTAGCGGCGGGCATAGGCGGGCACATAGACGCTCGGATCGATCAGCTTGCCTTCGTCGTCGACGAACATGTTGACGCCTTCGTTGAGGCCCATCAGCCCCAGCGGCACCGGCTGGTCGGCCGCGGCAAAGACGATCGGATAGTGCCGCCCGGCGTGGATGAATTCCTCGGCGGTCAGCGGCACGGCATGCGCGCCCACCAGCCAGGTAGCGGCATCGGTGCTGCGGGTCTTGTAATTGACGTGATCGCGGCTGTTGAGCGGCATCAGGTCGTTGTAGAACAGCGGCAGGTTGGTGGCGTTGGGCGCGCTGGCCATGCATTCTCTCCGATTGGCGACCCGGGACGGGATGTGTCCGGGCGGAAAGGCGCGCCTTTAAGCGGTTGGCTGGCCTTGCGCAAGCAACTTGCCCGGGTTCATCAACCCCTTTGGATCGAGCGCTGCCTTGACCTGGCGCAGCAAGGCCATGGCGACCGGATCCCCCAGCCGCGCCAGCTCGTCGCGCTTCATCTGGCCGATGCCGTGTTCGGCGCTGATCGAGCCATGCGCGGCGGTCACCAGGTCGTGGACCCGGGCGCTGATCGCCTTGCCCTGGTCGGCTTCCCATTCGCCGCGCACCGCACCCTGGGGCGCGAGGACATGGAAGTGGATATTACCATCGCCAAGATGCCCGAAGCCCAGCGCCTGCGTGCCGGGAAACTCCGCTTCGATCGCGGGCGCGGCCGTGGCGACAAAGTCCGGCATGGCCGCGACCGGGACTGACACGTCGTGCTGCATCGCCGGACCCTTGGCCCGCTCGGCCGGGGCGACTGAATCGCGCAGCGTCCAGAAGGCTTCGGCCTGGGCTTCGCTGGCGGAAAGGACCGCATCGTCTGCCAGGCCGCGATCAAAGGCATCGGCCAGCAGCGCCTCGGCCCGCTCACGCAGGCTCGCTGCGGCTTCGGCATCGGCGGCCAGTTCGATCAAGGCATGCCAGGCATGCGGCTGCGCCAGCGGGGCGCGGGCCTCGGGGAGATATTCCAGCACGGCATCGAGGCAGGCCTGGGGCAGGACCTCGAACCCTTCGAGCAGGCTGCCCGCGGCAGTTTCACAATGGACCAGCAGTTCGCGCGCGGCGTGGATCGATGGCAGGCCAACCCAGGCCACCACTCGGTCGCTGAGCGCGGGGACCAGCTTGAGCGTGGCCCCGGTGACGATCCCCAGCGTCCCTTCGGCGCCGATGAACAGCTGCTTCAGGTCAAACCCGCGGTTGTCCTTCTTGAGCGGAGTAAGGGCCGAATAGACCGAGCCATCGGGCAGCACGGCCTCAATCCCCAGCACCAGCGCGCGCATCACGCCGTGGCGCAGCACCTGGATGCCGCCGGCATTGGTGGAGATCAGCCCGCCGACAGTCGCCGAACCCTTGCCGCCCAGTGTCAGGGGAAAGCGCAGCCCCTCAGCCTCGGCGGCGGCGTGGAGGTTCTGCAGCACGACCCCGGCCTCGCAGGTCACTTGCCGGGCGCCGCGATCGACCGGGCCGATCTGCGTCATCCGGCGCAAGGAAAGCAGGATCGCGTGGCCGGTCTCATCCGGCGTTGCTCCGCCTGACATGCCGGAATTGCCGCCCTGCGGCACGATTGGCACCTGGTGGCGGGCGCAGAGCTTGACCAGCCCAGCCACTTCCGCCGTCGAGGCGGGCGAGGCAAGGGCCAGCGCTGCGCCGGTATAGCGCCCGCGCCAGTCGGTCAGCCAGGGGGTGACCAGATCGGCATCGCGGGTCAGCCCGCGCGGGCCGAGCAGCGCGGCCGCTTCGGCGAGGAAGGTTTCAGGAACGGCGCTCATGACCCTGCTATTACATCGGGCAGGGCCGCTTGCCAGCCCCTTGCGGCGGATAGCCCTGCCGGGTTAAGCGCATGTTCAAGCACAGGAGCTATTTGTCCGGGGACAATGCAGCGATCCACCCTTTTTCTTGCGCAGGCAGCGCTGGCACTGACTGCGGGCGCAGTCGGCATGGGTGCGGCCATGGCGGCCGAGGAAAAGCCGACGCTGCCGCATGAGGCCGGAGCTCAGCCCAACAAGGCTCCGCTCGTCTCGATCCCCGCGCATCCGCTGTCGCGCCTCAGCGATGGGGGCGAGGAGATCCAGCCGGTGTTCAGCGACCATTTCCGCCTGCCAAATGCCCAGCAGGTGCGGATCGAACAGCGCGTCACGATCCGCATCAGCCCGCGCCCGGCGCCGATGCCGTTGGCCGCGATGACTGGCGATGAGGCCCGCGACATGCGGGCCCCGCGCACGATC
>JBEGOD010000174.1:0-15667 GCA_041182185.1 Pseudomonadota bacterium | reverse complement strand
CTGGCCTTGCGTGATCGCGGCATGGCCTTCGACATGGGCAAAATCGCGCACGCGGCGCAGCAGCCGCCCGGCAATGCGCGGGGTCCCGCGCGAGCGCCGCGCAATCTCGCGCGCGCCCGGTGGTTCGATGCCGATGCCGAGCAGGCCCGCCCCGCGCGTCACCACGCGTTCCAGCTCTGGCTCGGTATAGAAATTGAGCCGCACCGGAATGCCGAACCGGTCGCGCAGCGGCGTGGTCAGCAGGCCCGCGCGGGTGGTCGCACCCACCAACGTGAACGGCGGCAGGTCGATCCGCACTGAGCGCGCCGACGGCCCTTCGCCAATGATCAGGTCAAGCGCACGGTCCTCCATCGCCGGGTAAAGCACTTCCTCGACCTGCGGATTAAGGCGGTGAATCTCGTCGATGAACAGGACATCGCCTTCTTCCAGGTTGGTCAGCAGCGCCGCCAGGTCCCCCGCCTTGGCAATCACCGGGCCGGAGGTGGCGCGGAACCCCACGCCGAGTTCGCGCGCCACGATCTGCGCCAGCGTGGTCTTGCCCAGCCCCGGCGGGCCGAAGAACAGCACGTGATCCATCGCCTCGCCGCGCGACTTGGCGCTTTCGATGAAGACCCTGAGGTTATCCTTCGCCGCCGCCTGCCCAACGAATTCAGCCAGTGTCTTGGGCCGCAGCGCGGCGTCGGCGTCCTCGACCTGGCGGGCGCCGGAAAGGAGCGGATTGTCGGTCATCCCGACACCCGCTTCAGCGCAATGCGCACCAGGGAATTGAGATCCGCGCCCTCGCCCAGTTCCTCCAGCGCCCGCGCCACGGCTTCGGTGGCGACGTTGGGCTTGAAGCCGAGGTTCTGGAGCGCCGAGACGGCATCCTGGCTGGCTGAGCCGCGCGGGGCCGAGGCGAGCGCCGCGCCGGCCGCAGCGGGCCGGCCGCCGGCCTGGTCCTGCCGCTCGTTGACGATCCGGCTGGCGAGCTTTGGCCCGACGCCCTGCGCGCGGGCGACCATGGCGGCATCGCCGCCGGCGCAGGCGCGCTGGAGTTCGTCCACCGTTAGCGCCGAAAGCACGGCCAGCGCCATCTTGCTGCCCACGCCTTGCACGCCGGTCAGCAGGCGGAACCACTCCCGCTCGCCGCCGCTGGCAAAGCCGATCAGGCGCATGTCGTTTTCGGAAACCTGCAGTTCGGTGTGGACCGTCACCCGGTCCCCCCGCACCCCCAGGGCATCGAGCGTACGCGCGCTGCAATGGACCAGGTAGCCCACGCCATTGACGTCGATCACCGCCCAGTCGGGACCGAAATCGTCAAGCAGGCCAGAGAGGCGGGCGATCATGCAGGCGGGTTAACCCGCCGCGCCGCGCGGGGCAAGCAAAAGGAACAAGTGGCGAACAGTTACAAATCAGAAGCGCGGCAGCTGGATATCCGCGGCGATCCGGCAGGCCAGCGCCGATGCGCCGACCTGGAACAGCACTTCGCGGTCATCAATCCGGCCGGCAACGCGGACCAGATCGCCGAAGGTCAGCCGGCCATCGCGGTTGTAGTAACGGGCGGCCTTGGTCAGGCGGCTGACCTGGCCGGTGCTGAGATGGCCGCGCAGGAATTCTGCCGCGCAGCTCGCCTGGTTCTCGCTCATCCCGTAACGCTGGAGGGCGTCCGAGATCTGGTAGCGGCTGGCGGTGCAGCCCGAGAGGGCAAGGCCCGACAGGGCGGCAAGGGTCAGGGTCTTCTTCAAGGGCATGGGGCGGCTCCTGGTTGCTGCCAAGACAGCAGGCTGCGACCGCGCGCCTTAACCGCGCCTTGCTAGCCCCGGATCAAGTGCGCGTGGGTGATCGCCACCGCCCGGGCATCGGCCGCATCGGCGCCGGCCAGCTTCACACCTGGCAGCAGCACCCCCAGCATGGCCTGGACCTGCGCCTTTTCAGCGCCGCCGGTGCCAACCACTGCCTTCTTGACCAGCGTCGGGGCATATTCCGCCACCGACAGCCCGGCGCGGGCCAGCGCCAGCAGGCAGACCCCGCGGGCCTGGCCGAGCTTGAGCGTCGACTGCCCGTTCTTGTTGACGAAGACTTCCTCGACCGCGCCGGTCTCGGGCCGGAACTGCGCGATCACGGCGGCCAGTTCGCGGTCAAGCACCACCAGCCGCTCGGCCAGCGCGGCCTTGGGATCGGTCTTTACCTGGCCATTGGCAATGTGGCTTAGCCGGTTGCCGCTTTTCGCGACGATCCCCCAGCCAGTGCAGCTGAGGGAGGGATCGAGGCCGATGATGATCATGCCCCCCATCTGCCTGCAGATGGAATCCTCAACCAAGCTGCTCCATCACGGCATCAGGGATCTCGTAATTGCCCCAGACGGTCTGGACGTCGTCATCATCGTCGAGCACGTCGATCAGCTTGAGCAGGGTCGCGGCGTCTTCGGCGCTGACCTCGGTCTTGAGGCCGGGCTTCCAGGCCAGCTTCACGCCGACGGCTTCGCCCAGCGTCTTTTCGAGCTCGCGCGCGACCGGGTGAAGGTTTTCCATGGCGACCCAGATGGCGTGACCTTCGTCATCGCTTTCAACGTCATCCGCGCCAGCTTCCAGCGCGGCCTCGAACACCTTGTCGGCATCGCCAGCGCTGCCAGGATATTCGATCAGGCCGAGCCGCTCGAAGCCGTGACTGACCGCGCCCGATGCGCCCAGGTTGCCGCCATTCTTGGCAAAGGCGGTGCGGACATTGGTGGCAGTGCGATTGCGGTTGTCGGTCAGCGCCTCGACGATCAGCGCGACGCCGCCCGGGCCATAGCCTTCGTAGCGGATTTCTTCGTAATTCTCGCCATCGCCCTTGCTGGCCTTGTCGATGGCGCGCTGGATGTTGTCCTTGGGCACCGACTGGGCCTTGGCCGCGTTGACGGCGGCGCGGAGGCGCGGATTAAAATCCGGATCCGGCATGCCCATCTTGGCCGCCACGGTGATTTCGCGGCTGAGCTTGGAGAACAAGCCTGCCCGTTTCTTGTCCTGCGCACCCTTGCGGTGCATGATGTTCTTGAATTTGGACTGGCCTGCCATGGAATACGCCGTCAGCTAGGAGGTGGAATTGAGCCGCCCCCTAGCCGACCGGTGCCGATCAGACAACCACGGCCGTGCCGGTGGCGCTGACCATCAGCATCGAGCCATTGGCACCGAGCACCTCGTAATCGAGATCGACCCCGACCACGGCATTGCCGCCCATGCCGGCTGCAAACTGCTTCATTTCCTCAAGCGCCTGCATCCTGGCCCGCGCCAGCACGTCCTCGTAGGAGCCCGAGCGGCCGCCGACGATATCGCGGATGCTGGCGAACAGGTCGCGGAACATGTTCGCGCCGACGATCACTTCGCCGGTGACGACGCCAAGATACTGCTGGACCGGCCGGCCCTCGATCGTGGGGGTGGTGGTAACGATCATGCGGGGCTCTCCTTTTCCCGGTTCTGATGAGCCGGAGATAGCGAGTCCGCCGCCGCGTTCAACCGTTAGCCGAGCCCCAGCGCTGCCTTGTAGAGATCGAGAATCGCTTCCATTTCAGCGCGGTCGTCGGGCTTCATCTTCCGCAGGCGGACGATCTGGCGCATGATCTTGGCATCATAGCCCACGGCCTTCGCCTCGGCGTAGACGTCGCGGATGTCGTCGGCGATGCCCTTCTTCTCTTCTTCCAGGCGTTCCACGCGTTCGATCAGCAGGCGCAGGCGGTCGTCGGTGGTTTCGGCCATTTCGGGGTAAGCTCCGGTAACAGGGTGAATCGGTTGACCGGCTCTTAGGGGGCAGGGGCGTTCTTCTTCAAGCTCTCCGCCATGGCTTCAAGCTGCTCGGGGGTCGCTTCCCTGTGGAAACGCGCTTTCCATTCGGCGGAAGGCATGCCGTGGATCACTTCGCGCGCGCCCTCCTTGTCGAAAGGTGCGCCGGCATCGCGGATCCAGTCGGCCAGGCAGTTGCGGCAAAAGCCGGCCAAAACCATCAGGTCGAGGTTCTGGGCATCGTGGCGATGGCGCAGATGGCGCACCAGCCGGCGGAATGCGGCAGCGGCGACGGCATCATCGAGGCCTTCCAGGGCATCTGCGGGGTTCGCATTCGTATTTTCGGAACAGCTCATGGGCACACCCTTGGTCTTTCGTGATGCCTTTGCCATAGGCAGGCCGGACAGAGGAAGATAAACAATGGCAAAGTTCGATCCGCGTGGGCGCAAGATCAAGATCCTGGCAACGCTGGGGCCCGCCAGCCGCAGCCCCGAGATGATCGAGAAGCTGCTGCGTGCCGGGGCTGACGCCTTTCGCGTCAACATGAGCCACGGCGATCACGAAACCCATGCCCAGACCATCGCCGCGATCCGCGCGGTAGAAAAGGACGTCGGCCGCCCGGTGGCGGTCCTTTGCGATCTGCAGGGTCCGAAGCTGCGCGTCGGCCAGTTCAAGGACGGCAAGGCGGTAATCCGCCATTCGGGCCACTTCACGCTCGATCGCAATCCGGAGCTGGGTGACGAGACCCGCGTCTGCCTGCCCCACCCGGAACTGTTCGGTGTGCTGCACAAGGGCCAGCGGCTGCTGATCGATGACGGCAAGCTGCGCTTGAAGGTGATCGAGGCCAGTGCGGATGCGATCCTCTGTTCGGCCGAGGTCGGCGGGGTGATCATGGACCGCAAGGGCGTGAACGTCCCCGATGCGGTCGTGCCGGTCCCGGCCCTGACCGAAAAGGACCGCCGCGACCTGGCCTTTGCGCTGGACCAGGGCGCGGACTGGATCGCCCTGTCCTTCGTCCAGCGGCCCGAAGTCGTGGCCGAAGCGCGCAAGCTGATGGGCGGTTCGGCCACCTCGCTGATGGCCAAGATCGAAAAGCCCGCCGCGATCGATCGGCTGGAGGAAATCATCGAGCTGGCCGACGGGATCATGGTCGCCCGCGGCGATCTGGGCGTCGAGCTGAACCCCGAAGAAGTGCCGCCGCTGCAGAAGCGGATCGTCGCCGCTACTCGCCGCTCCGGCAAGCCGGTGGTCGTGGCCACGCAGATGCTCGAATCGATGATCGAAAGCCCGGCGCCGACCCGCGCCGAAGTGTCGGACGTCGCCAATGCGGTCTATGACGGGGCCGATGCAGTCATGCTTTCGGCCGAAACCGCCAGCGGAGCCTGGCCGGTCGAGGCCGTGACGATCATGCACCGCATCGCGGGCCAGGTGGAGCGCGACCCCGGCTATCGCCAGCAGGTCAGCTTCGCCGATGTCCTGCCCGATCGCACCACGGCTGATGCCCTGGCCCACGCCTGCGCCTCAATCGCCGAATCGCTGCCAATCTCGGGCGTGATCGTGTTCACCGGATCGGGCAGCACGGCCCGCCGCGTCGCCCGCGAGCGGCCCGCCGCGCCGATGCTGGTGCTGACCCCGTCCAGCAAGATCGCCCGCAAGCTGGCCCTGCTGTGGGGCGCCACGGCGGTCACCACCAAGGACATCGGCAGCTTCGAAGAGATGATCGCCAAGGGCAAGCGCATGGCACTGCGCCACGGCTTCGGCACCGCCGGATCAAAGCTGATCGCGCTGGCCGGCGTGCCGTTCGGGACGCCGGGTTCGACCAACCTGCTCCATGTCGTCACCCTGCAAGGCGACGAGCTTGACCGGCATAAGGGCTAACCGAACAGCGCCTTGAGGTCCTTTTTGAGGATCTTGCCATTGGCGTTGCGCGGCAGGGTTTCCGGGTAGAACAGGATCCTAACCGGCACCTTGAACGCGGCCAGGCGGGCGCGGACCCAGTCCTGCAGCTCGGCTTCGGTGGCGGACTGGCCGGGGGTCAGGTGAACCACGGCCGCCGGTTCCTCGCCCAGGGTGCGGTGCGGAATGCCGACCACCGCCGCGTCCATTACCGCGGGGTGCTCATAAAGCACGTTCTCCACCTCGGACGAGTAGATGTTCTCACCCCCGCGGATGACGATGTCCTTGGCCCGGTCGGCAATGTAGCAGAACCCTTCCTCGTCGAGCCACGCGAGGTCGCCGGTGCGGACCCAGCCATCGATGAAGGTCGCGGCGGTTGCTTCGGGGTTGTGCCAGTAACCCTTCACGATCATCGGGCCCGCGGCATAGAGCTCGCCGATCTGGCCAGGGGGTAGTTCCCGCCCTTCTTCATCCAGCACCTTGAGCTGCGCCACCGCGACCGGCGGGCCGCAGCTGGTCGGGCGATTGAGATAGTCTTCGGCGGCAAGGCCGGTGACAGTGGCCGTGGTTTCGGTCATCCCCCAGCCATTGCCGGGGAGCGCGCCGAACACTTCGCGAATCTTGCGGACCAGGTCGGGTGCCGAAGGCGCACCGCCATAGGCAATCGCCTCCAGCGAGGAGAGATCGTATTTCTCGCGCGCCGGATGCTCGATCAGCTGCCAGGCAATGGTCGGCACGCCGCCGGTCGAATTGACCTTCTCACGCTCGATGATCTGGAAGGCCTTTTCCGGTTCCCACTTGTACATGAAGATCATGGTGTGACCGGCCGCGATCGCGCCCATCATCGTCGCCGAACAGGCCGTGGCGTGGAACAGCGGGATGACCGTCAGCACCACCTTGCGGGCCGGTTCGGGTAGCGGATCGCCCCGCCGCAATACCTGCCGCGCGGCGCCATAGGCACTGGAGAAGATGTTGGTAACGAAGTTGCGGTGCGTCCCCAGCGCCCCCTTGGGATTGCCGGTGGTGCCAGAGGTATAGAGGATCGTGGCGTCGTCATCCGCCGCGATCTCGACCTTGGGCAGGTCCAGGTCGGGCAAGCTGCCCCAGGCTGATGACGGACCGATCACGCGTTCCAGCGCGGTTACGCCAGCTGGCAGGTCATCCCGGCGCGAGACAATGACGTGGGCCAGGTCCGGCAGTTCGGCGCGGTGCGGCGCGATCCGGTCCAGCCGCTCGCCATCGCAGACCAGCACCTTGGCGCCGGAGTGAGAGAGACCATAGGCCAGCTCCTGCCCGGTCCACCAGGCGTTGAGCGGCACACAGATCGCGCCGATCGTGACCGCAGCGAAGAACGCCACCGGCCATTCGGGCAGGTTGCGCATGGCCAGCGCCACCCGGTCGCCCTTCTGCACGCCAAGCGACTGCAGGTGCCGGCCAAAGGCGGCGACCGCACGGAACCAGGCTTCGTAGGAAACCCGCTCGTCCTCATAGATCAGGAAGGTCGCATCACCGTGGCTGCGGCCGATCCGGGCGAGGACCGCCAGGTTCTCAGGCGCATTCTTCCACACACGGGTCGGCACGCCGCGGATATCGATGGTCTCATATTCGAACCGCGCCCCCGGTGCGCAGAGGATCGCCTCGCACTCGGCCAGGCTGCGCGCCGGCCAACCGGCCGGAATCCACTCGCGGAAACTTTCGCTCATGCCACTCCCCCGGCCGCCTGAATGCGACCGTTGGCCTTGCCTAAGCGGACGGCCCGGTCATGCCAAGTCCAAGCTGATCATAAGCCGCGGTGCGCATAGCTGAACACCCGTTTCAGCTTCCAGCCGCCAGGCGTCCGTTGCCAGAGCTGCGTGAATCGGGCTTCGCCTGCCAGTCGCTCCGGCCCTTCGCCCTGACGCTCGTAGAAGCGGTGCACTCCGTCCTCGATCGCACCAAAGCCGGGGACCGGATCGACGCGGAGCGAGGATTGGACCAGCTCGCGGCGTGAGCGCCAGCCATCGGGGAGAGCCTTGGCCACACAGGACTTGTTGTAGTCGGCCATGAACATTTCGGCCGACGTTGCCACCACGCCGCCCTTGTCGTGATACATTTCGAAGTCGTCGGTAATCAGCGGGCGAACCTTGTCCGCCTGGCAGCGCGGTTCAAAGTAGATCGCGAAGAACGCCGCGTCAGCAGCGCGAATCTGATCGACCAGCTCGGGTTCGGGGGCAGTAGCCACACCAAGCAGAAATGTAGCAAGCAACGACATGGAAGAACTCCCGGACCTTGGTGTATTGCACTGCTACATCACCCGCGCGCACCGAACAAGGCGGAACCGACGCGGATGTGCGTGGCGCCCAGCATGGTCGCGGTTTCGAAATCGTCGCTCATCCCCATCGAGCGGCCAGCCAGGCCGTGATCGCGCGCCAGTTTGTCGAGCAGGGCAAAGAACGGAGCGGGTTCGATCCCCAGCGGCGGCACGCACATCAGGCCAATGACCGGCAGCTCGGCCGCACGCGCCTCGGCCAGGAGGGCGGGCAGATCGGCAATGGCGCAGCCACCCTTTTGCTCTTCGGCGCCGATATTGACCTGAACGAAGCACGGCACCTGCCGTCCGGCCTTGTCCATCGCCTTGCCCAGTGCAGTGACTAGCGAGGAGCGGTCCACCGAGTGAATGCAGTCGAACAGGCGCACGGCATCCTCAGCCTTGTTCGATTGCAGCTGGCCGACCAGATGAAGCACGATGTCGCCGTTCGTCTCACGCAGCGCCGGCCATTTGTCAGCGGCTTCCTGCACCCGGTTCTCGCCAAAAACGCGCTGGCCGGCGGCGATCAGCGGGGCGATCCGCTCGGCCGGGTGAGTCTTGCTGACCGCGACCAGGGTCACCTCCTCGGCCTTGCGCCCGGCTATCTGCGCAGCGCGGGCGATGCGGGCGTGGATGTCGGCAAGCAGGGTGGCTGGATCGGGCATGGCGCGGTGCTATAGCGGGGCCGTGCCGCAATTGAAGCCCTTGCCCGAAATCTGGCTGCTGAGCGATGCACGCAACGATGCCGCGCTGGAAACCGCGCTGAAACGGCTGCCGCGTGGCAGCGGCTTCGTATTCCGCCATTACCACTTGCCTGCAGCAGAGCGCCGAGCTCGTTTCGACAGGCTGGCGCGCATTGCGCGGGCACACGGTCTCTGCGTCATTCTCTCCGGCAGTGCGGCCCAGGCCCGGCACTGGGGCGCGGATGGTTCTTACGGCGCGCACGCCGACGCGACATTGGCGACCGCCCATTCCCTGCGCGAGTTGCGCCGGGTGCATCGGGCCGCCGCCGTGCTGCTCTCGCCGGTCTTCGCGACCCGCTCGCACCCCGGCGCAAAAGTGCTTGGCCCGCTGCGCTTCCGTCTGCTCGCTGCCCGCTCTCCGGTGCCGGTGATTGCCCTTGGCGGCATGACCCCGGGCGCGGCGCGGCGCCTGAAATGGCTGCGCTGGTCCGGCATTGATGCCTTTTTGCGCTGAAGCGACTCGCAGGAATTCCAAGGATTCTTGACGCGGAGTCACCGGCAGGCGCATTATGCGGGCCGAACGAAGGGAAGCATGATGGCATCACGGGCAGTCAGCGCGGGAAACCGCGGCGCACAGGTCAACTGGCGCGCCACGCTGCGCCGTGCCGCGCGCCGTGCGGCTGAGATCGGCGGGGCTGGCCTGCTGCTGGCCAGCATGGTGTTCCTGGCGCTCGCCATGGTCAGCTATCACCAGACCGATCCTTCCTGGTCGACTGCCGCTGGCGGCCCCCCGGCAAACTGGATGGGCACGCCCGGCGCCTGGGCGGCGGAACGCGCGCTGTTCCTGTTCGGCCCGGTCTCGGCTCTGTTCCTGCCGCTGCTTTATGTCGGCGCGCGCAAGCTGTGGCGACTGGTCGAGGAAGAAGATGCCGACCTGCCGCATGCCGACCATGCCTGGTGGCGCCCGATCGGCGTACTGCTGTTCGCCATGGCCCTGTTGGGGACCGTGCTGGCGCTGGTCTTCACCGGCCCGGGCGGCTCACTGCCCGCCGGGATGGGCGGCATTTCCGGACTGCTGGGCGCGCGCACGATCGAAGCCCTGGCCGCACTGCTGCCTGAAGCTGGCCGGTTCTGGGCGATTCTGGGCGCGGGAATTGCCTGCCTCGCCGGCGGATCGGTGCTGGCCGCACGGGTCTTCGCGCTGGATTGGGGCAGCCTGCTGACCCTGCCCGGCTTCCTGCGCCGCAGCCCGGCCAGCGAGACCGGCGGCGCGATCAGCATCGAGCCGGCCAGCAAACCGGCGGGCGAGCCGCGCCCGGTGCCAACCGCTGCCAACGATTCCCCGCGCAAGCCACCGGTGATCAGCGATCCCAACCGTCCGGCCAAGGCCGCGCAGCTGGCAACCGCCGGCAAGCAGGGCGACCTGTTCGATAGCTATGAACTCCCCGGGCTCGACCTGCTCAACGATCCGCTGCCGCATTCGAAGCAGAAGATCGACAAGCTGGCGCTGGAACGCAACGCCCGCCTGCTGGAAACCGTGCTCGACGATTTCAACGTGAAGGGCGAGATTACGGCGGTGCGCACCGGCCCGGTCGTCACCATGTACGAGCTGGAACCGGCCCCCGGGATCAAGGCTAGCCGCGTAATCGGCCTGGCCGACGACATCGCCCGCAACATGAGCGCGATTTCCGCGCGCGTCTCCTCGATCCCCGGCCGCACGGTCATGGGGATCGAGTTGCCCAATGCCGATCGGCAAATGGTCAGCTTCAAGGAAATGGTCGCGAGCGAAGCCTTCGCCGGCTCCAAGGGCATGCTGCCGATCATCCTGGGCAAGGACATCGCTGGCGAACCGGTCGTGGCGGACCTCGCGGCCATGCCGCACTTGCTGGTGGCAGGCACCACCGGTTCGGGCAAGTCGGTCGGGCTCAACACGATCCTGCTGTCGCTGCTCTATCGCCTGACTCCGGCGCAGTGCCGCCTGATCCTGGTCGATCCCAAGGTGCTGGAACTGAAATCCTACGACGATATCCCGCATCTGCTCTCGCCGGTGGTGACCGAGCCGGCCAAGGCCGTCCGCGCGCTGAAATGGGCGGTCGAGGAAATGGAACGCCGCTACCGGATGATGAGCGAGATCTCGGTCCGCAACCTAGCCGGCTTCAACGACAAGGTGCAGACCGCAATCGCCAAGGGCAAGCCGCTCGGCCGCCGGATCCAGATCGGGTTCGATCCCGAAACGGGCGAGGAACTGTTCGAAGAGCACCAGCTCGATTACCCGGTGCTGCCGCAGATCGTGGTGATCGTCGACGAGTTGGCCGACCTGATGGTGACTGTCGGCAAGGAAGTCGAAGTGCTGATCCAGCGGCTCAGCCAGAAGAGCCGCGCCGCCGGTATCCACCTGATCATGGCAACGCAGCGCCCGTCGGTCGATGTCATCACCGGGGTAATCAAGGCCAACCTGCCGACACGGATCAGCTTTGCCGTGACCAGCCGGATCGATAGCCGCACCATCCTGGGCGAACAGGGCGCCGAACAGCTGCTGGGCAAGGGCGATATGCTCTACAAGCCCAATACCGATCCGATCCGGCGTGTGCACGGCCCGTTCGTTTCGGACGAGGAAGTGGAACGGCTGGCCGATTTCTGGCGCAGCCAGGGTAAGCCGGACTATGTCGATTCAGTAACCGAGGAACCGGATGACGGCGGCTTCGGCTTCGACGACCTGGATGCCACGGCCTCGGACAGCCCGGAAGAGCGCAAGTATCGGCAGGCCTGCCAGATCGTGTTCGAAAGCCAGAAGGCGAGCGCCTCGTGGCTGCAGCGACAACTGGGTGTTGGTTACAACACGGCCGCCAAGTGGGTCGAGCGGATGGAGGCGGATGGCTTTGTCGGCCCCGCCAACCACGTCGGCCGCCGCGATATCTACCGCGACCGCGACGGGAACCCGCTCTAGCGCCTTGCTAGGCGGTCAGCTCGTACTGGCCGGCAATCGCCTGGAAATGCGTGCGGGCATAGCTGCGCGCCGCCGCGACCGTTTCGAACAGGGTGTCCTGCAGTACGGCGGTGACCAGCGGGTAGCCTTGCGAATTATAGCGCACGTCACGAACCGACAGGCGGACATTCCCCTCTGTATCGCGGCTGATCAGGAAAGGGCGGATCAGGTCTCGGGACATGCAAGGTTTCCTTGTGTAGCAATCGCCACTTCGCGGCGCTCGTCTTCTCGGCGGTCGCGTTCCGTGGCGGTGCGGATCGCGCGGTCGGCCATGGCCTGCCAGGCAGCCTGGGCCTTTAGCAGGACCTCGCGCTGGTTTTGCAGGGTGGCAGACTGGGCGTTACGGCCGCACAACGCAGCCTGGTCGAGATAGAACTGGGTGGATGCGGACATTCGGCATTCTCCTCGGATTTGCCCCTCAGCGACGCTGCTGGCGTCGCGGTGGTGCCCCTGTGGTGAAGCCCGGGCCGCGATCGCGGAAAACGATCCGGCCCTTGCTGAGATCGTAGGCCGTCATTTCGACCCTGACCCGATCCCCGACGACCGAACGGATGCGGAACTTGCGCATCTTGCCGGAAGTATAGGCCACGATGCGGTGCCCGTTTTCGAGCACCACACCGAACCGGCCGTCGGGGAGGATATCATCGATCTGGCCTTCGAGGGTCATTAACTCCTCTTTGGCCATGCGATCAGGCCGATTCGATATTGACGGCAGAAGTGCGGCCGCGCTGATCGGTTTCCAGTTCGAACTTGACGCGCTGGTCCTTGTCGAGCGTGGTCATCCCGGCGCGCTGAACGGCGCTGATGTGGACAAAGCTGTCCGTGCCGCCGCCATCAGGCGCAATAAAGCCGAAGCCCTTGTCGGTATTGAAGAATTTTACGGTGCCAACTGGCATGATGCGGTCCTTTCACGAAACCTGCAGAATCCGCCAGCGAGCGCTGGCAGAGCAATGTGGCGTGTAAGGGGAGTTGGGGCATCGACTGCCGAAAGTCCCGTCGCAGGCGACGTAGCACGGACCCTATGCGCTTTCCGGGGCGAAATAGCAAACATTGCCGCGCCGGAGGCCAGCCGCAGACCGTTCAGGCTGGCTGCGCCGGGCTGCGCAGCGCCAGCCACAGCAAGGGAATTGCGGTCAGCGCCAGCAGGTCCGCACCGATCAGCGGCAGCGTCCAGCTCAGCGCCGAATGCGCCGCGACCAGCCAGTCGCTGGCCAGGCCAATGCCGAGTCCAACCGTGCCAAGCGCCACGATATTGACGCCCAACATGTTGCACCCGGTTGAGGTTGCCTTGAGCCGGGCGGGAAGCTGCTCCTCGATCACGGCGAAGACGGGGCCGTAGATCACCGTCATGAACAGGATCGAACCAACCATGCCCGCCAGGAACGCCGGCGAGCCACCCGGGGCCAGCCGGTAAAGCACCAGCAGCGGCACCAGCAGGCACAGGATCACCAGGATCGAGCGGGCCCGGTCCCAACCCAAGCGCCGGTGCGCCCAGTCCGTCACCAGCCCTGCCCCGAATGTTCCGGCCAGGCCCACCGTCACGAACATCAGGCCATAAGTGCTGGCCGCCACGGCCTTGTCGTATCCCTTCTCGCTGACCAGCCAAAGCTGCACGAACGGACTGGTGCCAGTGTGGGCATGGGCGGCAATCAGCCCGAGCGAGGCGTAAAGCACGCGCGGACGGGCGCGGGCAATCTGCCACAGCTCTGTCAGGTTGCCGCGCAGTGTCGGCTTGGCACCCGCTGCCGGAGGATCATCCCGCAGCCGCAGGATCGCGAAGAAGGCCGCGATCCCCAGCAGCCCCATCGCCATGAAGGTGCCGCGCCAACCGAGGACCGGGCCCAGCAGGCCGGCAATCAGGAAACCACCGCCGATGCCCAGCGGGATCCCGGCAAAGAACAGGCCGATCGCCGCCGCCTTCTGCCGGTCGGGCGTTCGCGCCAGGATCACATTGGTGGCGCTGGGAACAAGCGTGGCCTCGCCCGCCGCAACCAGTGGTCGTGACAACAGTATGGTCCAGAACCCCTGCGCGAACCCGCCCAGCGCGGTGAACAGGCTCCACACCCCGACGCCACCGGCCAGCACTGGCACGCGCCCGAAGCGGTCGGCCAGCACCCCGGCAGCCAATGCCGCGATGGCATAGACCCCGCTGAAGGCCAGGCCCGCGATCAGCGCAAACTGGCCACGATTGAGCGCCAGGTCGTGCATGATATCGGCGGCAAAGGCCGCTACCAGCTGGCGATCAATCTGGTTGAGCACGTGCAGCGCCAGCATGAACAGCACCAGCCCCCAGGGCGTGCGCTGATCAGCAGGATTGGGGCTCAAGGCTGGGTTTCCAGCGCCGGCACTGTGTCAAGACTATCGGTCCAGTCATAGGCCGAGCCGTGCCAGATCTGCAGGCTCGGCCGGAGCGAACGGGCCTGCCGCGCCGTGCCAAGCCGAAGCGAGTAGGTCTCCGCCCGATCAGCCTGGGTGCCATAGAGCGAAGTCCCGCAATCGCCGCAGAACGCGAGAGCCCGTTCGCGCCCGCTGGCCGCCGTCTTGCGATAGAACTTCAGCGTCCCGGCCAGCAGCGTGAAGTCAGCGCGCGGCACCAGCGTGCCCCAGCGGAATGCGCCGCCGCCGTTCACCTGACAATCGGTGCAGTGACAGACCATGATCGCCGCCGGATCGATCACTGCTTCATAGCGAATCTTGCCGCACAGGCAGGCACCGTCGATCCTCATTCGGCGGCCAGAGCCATGTAGGGCTCAGGCGCGATCTTTTCCGACCAGCTCGCCACCCGGTAGAGCCGCCGCAGCTGGGTGCCGATGTCGGCGGAGACGCCGTAGTGCGTGGTCCCGAAGTTGTCCCACAGCGCCACGTCACCCGGCTCCCACTGGTGGCGGACCTGGATCTCGGGGATCTTCGACATCTCGCCCGCGATCTTGATCAGCGGTTCGGACAGCTCGGTGTCATAGCCGTGGACCCGCTGGACATAGGCATTGCCAACGAACAGGCAGGGCTTGCCGGTGGAATGATGGCGGATCACCGCCGGGTGCACCGCATGTTCGCGCGCAGCCATGATCCGCTCGATGATTGCTGCATCCCCGAAATCGTGGCGCAGCATCAGATAGACGGAATCGTGCTCGACCTCGATCCCCGAGAACAGCTGCTTGAGCGCCTCTGGCAGCCGCTCATAGGCCGCGCTCATGCTGGCCCACATCGTGTCAGCGCCGAACGGCACCTGCTCTGCCTGGAGGATCGACATCACGTTTGGATGCTTGCGGGCGGTCACGTCATGGTGCCACAGGTCGGTCGTCGACTTGGCGCTCTCGGTCTGCAGCCGCTGGATCACCACCACTTCGGGGTGGCCTTCATCGGCCTTGGTCGGCGCGAAAGTGTGCTTTTCCAGCTGGTCGCCAAAGGCCAGGGCAACCCGCTTCATCGCCTCGAACGACAGGTGCTGGCCGCGTCCGAACAGCACGCCATAGGTCCACAGCGCCTCGCGCAGCTCGGCCAGGCCGGCATCGTCCAGCTCGGCCAGGTTGCAGCCTTCGATCCAGCCGCCGATTACCGGCGTGCGCGGCACGACGCGGAACTGGGTGTAGTCGCGGGTTTGCAGCAGTTCGGCCATCTTGGTCTCTCCCGATCGCTATGTTGTGCTGTCAGACTAGCGGTTCCGCCTGGCCTTGATTGACATAACGGGACAATTACTTGACATTTGGAGACATGGACTCCGCCCGATGACCCTGCTGGCCCGCAGCGCCGTCCTGGAAGGGCTCGACGTTGTCGCGCGCGAGCGCGGACTGGTTCCCGCTGCCCTGCTCCGCGCCGCCGGTATCCCGAAGCAGGCGCTGACCGACCGGGACCTGCGAATCCCGACCCAGCAGGTCGCAGCCCTGCTCGAACTGACCAGTCGCCAGGCCGGGATCGACGATCTTGGCCTGCGCTTGGCACTGGTCCGGCGGCCTTCGGTGATGGGCCCGCTGCGCCTGCTGCTGCGCGAACAGCCCACCGTCGGCCAGGCGATTACCGCCCTGGCGCGGTTCAGTTGGGCGCAGATCGAGGGGCTGGGCCTGACGATCGAGGACGATGG
>JBEGOD010000173.1:0-13042 GCA_041182185.1 Pseudomonadota bacterium | reverse complement strand
TGCAGCGTTCGCAGGCCGCGGCGGCAAAGGCGGCCGGGTTGAGCGGATCGAACCAGCGGGTTTCGATGCCCATGTCCTTGAGCAGGCCGCGCGCCATCGAGCGGGTCGGCTCATAGGCATTGTCGGTCATCAGCAGGACGTCGCCGGGCCGCAGCACCGCCAGCAGTGCCCCGGCAATCGCGGCCACGCCCGAGGGGTATAGCACCGTCCCCGCTGCGCCGGGTTCCAGCTCGGTCAGGGCATCGGCCAGGGCCCACTGGGTCGGCGCACCGCGCCGGCCATAATAGAAATGGCCGTCCTCGTTCGGCTTGCCGGCATGGACCGCCGCCGCATCGGGATAGAGGTGCGTCGAGGCGCGCCAGACCGGCGGGCTGACCACCGATCCCGGCTGGCTCGGCGTACCGGTCCACTCGGCGCGCCGGCCCGCGCCGACCAGGCGCGTGGCAGGACCGATACTGTCAGGAACTTTCTTCGCCAAACCTGGTCCGTTCGTGCTGAAACCTATGCCGCGCCGGTCGCCTTGGGGGTGGCCGGATCGGCGCCCCACTCCGTCCAGCTCCCGTCATAGAGCTTCGCGTCCTCCTTGCCCAGCAGGTGCATGGCAAACAGCAGCACGCAGGCGGTCACGCCGCTGCCGCAGGTGGTGACGACCGGCTTGTTCAGATCGATCCCGGCCCCGGCAAAGGCGGCAGAAAGTCCGGCCTTGTCCTTGAAGGTGCCATCAGCCTCGAACAGGGCCGAATAGGGGAGGTTGCGCGATCCGGGGATATGGCCAGAGGCAATATGCGGGCGCGGATCGGCTTCCTCGCCGGTAAAGCGGGCCGCGCCCCGCGCGTCGAGCACCTGTTCGGCGCCGCTGCTGACATTGGCCAGCATTTCGGCCTTGGTGCGGACCTTGCCGTCATCCTGCCAGGCGGTGAAGTGGCGGTGGCGCAGCGTTTCGCGGCCTTCCGCGAGAGGGCGGCCTTCATCCTTCCACTTGGCAATTCCGCCGTCGAGGATCGCGACATCGTGCGCGCCGAACAGCTTGAGCATGAACCAGGCGCGGGCAGCGGTCTTCACCGGGCTGTCATCGTAGATCACGATCCGGCTGCCATCGCCCAGACCCAGCGACTGCATCCGGCTGGCGAATTTCTCGGGCGGGGGCAGGGTATTGTCGATCGGCGAGCCGGTATCGACCAGGTCGGCCAGGTCCATGAAGACCGCGCCGGGGATATGCCCGGCCAGGTATTCCTCCAGGCCGCTGCGGCCCGAAGCGGGCAGGTGCCAGCTGGCATCGACAATCCGCAGATCGCTTGCGCCCATTTCGTTCGCCAGCCATTCGGTGGTGACAAGACTGTCCATAAGGTCTTCGCGTCCTCCTCGCACCTGCCGGTTGTGCGCCTTGTGCGCGTCATGTCCGGGCCGGTGCCGCGCTCCTCTTCGCTGCACCTGCGAAGCAAGG
This sequence comes from Pseudomonadota bacterium, assembly GCA_041182185.1. Taxonomy (GTDB): domain Bacteria; phylum Pseudomonadota; class Alphaproteobacteria; order Sphingomonadales; family Sphingomonadaceae; genus Novosphingobium. The sequence goes on along the minus strand of JBEGOD010000173.1, from coordinate 11,598 downwards.
CTTAACTCGCCCGGCGGGCCGCGTCGAGGGCAATTCGGTCAGCCGACCGCGCGCTGGCTCACCTTGCCGAACGTGCGCGGCCCCAGGTCCAGCCGGAACGGGCGCAGCGCGCCACCAGGCTGCTGGGGCAATTCGCCGATCACGAAGGTCTGGGCGATGACGAGCGTCTCGTCTGCGCCCTGCGCCGCTTCCACCCGCAGTCGCACGAGCGGGACGAAATAGGCCGCGTTTCCGGCACGAATCGGCGTTATCGCGGCCAGCGGCAGGCGCAGTTCACCCTTGAATTCGGCGCTCTCACCCGGAGCGAGCGCGACCAGGGCATGGCGCAATTCCAACCGTTGTTCGGTGTTGGCGATCTGCTGTTCGACCGGCAGCGAGGAATGGGCGGCGATCATGTCACCCTCGATCGCCAGCGCGCTGAGCGGAACCTCGCCGTGATTGGTCAGCCGCAACTGATAGACCAGCGTGGTCGCCACCAGCGAGGCATCGAGCCGGCGGGCTTCGAGCGTGATGTGCAGGCCTTCCGGGGGCGGAGCTGGAACTGGCTCAGGCGCCGCTACCGGTGCAGGCTGAGCCGGGGCCGAATCCGGCACCTGGGCAGGTGCAGGCTGCGGCTCGGGCCGGGCAGCCGCCGCTAAAGGCGGTTCGAAATCGACCGAGGGTGCCGCGTCAGACTTGCGCCGGCGCCAGATCAGCCCGCCGACCAACGCAAGTAACGCTAGTGCGCCAAGCAGTGCGCCGACGACCAAGGCGGACCAGTCCGATGCCGGGGCAGCCGCAGTGGCGGGCGTTGTCGCACTGGCTGCGGGAGCTGGGGTGAGGGTGGGAATCGCAGTCGGGAATGCACCCGTCGGCGTCGGCGTCGGTATCGGCGCGGGCGTGGCTGCACCGGGCAGGGCAAGCGGATCGGCGGCAGCGGCCGCACTGGCAGCAGGCGCGGGGCGGCGGGCAGCGGGCTGGCGCGCGGTCGGCTGGCGCGGTGCCGCAGTGGTCGCGGTGGTTGCTGCGGGCGCTGCTGTCGGCGTCGCACTCGGCTGCGGCGTGGCGCTTTGCGTCGGGCGCGGGCGGACCACCGGGGCTTCCGCGTCGACCGGTCCAGCTGGACGCGCGGTGGGGGCGGCCGTGCCGGCGGGCAGGCTGAACACGTCCTGCGCGGCGGCTGGCGCGCCAAGGCCCAGTGTTAGCAGCCCCACCAGAACTGCCCCCATTCGTCTCGTCACGTCGCGCACACCCTTCATTGCCCCGCGCGGCTGGCACGGGCAGCCCTGAATAGGGAGTGAACCCGCGCGTTCAACCCGGTGGCTTGTGTCAGCTGCACGTTCGGGGCATGGCCGTGCCATGTCGGACACACTTCAACCGCTCCATCTGGGCCAGACCAGCGCGCTCCCAGCCTCTCCGGAAGAGGCGGTGCTGGACTATGTGGCCAACCCGCGCCCCTCCGCGCTGTACCTCGCGCGGTTTGCCGTGCCGGAGTTCACCTCGCTCTGTCCGGTTACCGGCCAGCCCGATTTCGCGCACCTGGTAATCGACTATGCGCCGGGCCAGACCATTGTCGAATCCAAGAGCCTCAAGCTGTTTCTCGGCTCGTTCCGCAACCATGCGGGCTTCCACGAGGACGTGACCGTGGGCATCGGCCAGCGCCTGTTCGACGAGATGCAGCCACGCTGGCTGCGGATTGGCGGCTACTGGTATCCGCGCGGTGGGATCCCGATCGACGTATTCTGGCAAAGCGGTCCGTCGCCCGAGGGGCTGTGGGTGCCCGACCAGGGCGTCGCGGGCTACCGCGGGCGCGGCTAATCGGTCACACTTGAAACCAAAAAAGCGGCAAGCGACCGATTGGCAGTTCCTTCCGGAATCTGGCTGGACTAGCGGCGCGCCAGTCCCAACCCCTCCCAATCAAGGACCCCAACATGCGCACCAAGCTGCTGCTCAGCCTTTCGGCGATCGCTGTCGCCGCCACTTCGGCCCCGGCCTTCGCCCAGGAATCGACCGACGAGGCGCGCCTCGACGAAATCATCGTCACCGCCCAGCGCCGTGAGGAAAACCTCCAGGACGTGCCGGTTTCGGTTGCCACCCTTGGCGGTGAAACCCTGGCTGCCGTGACCGGCGCCGGTGCCGACATCCGCGCGCTGTCCGGCCGCGTGCCCAGCCTGAACATCGAAAGCTCGTTCGGCCGCACCTTCCCGCGCTTCTACATCCGCGGCCTCGGCAACACCGATTTCGATCTCAACGCCTCGCAGCCGGTCAGCCTGGTCTATGACGATGTCGTGCTGGAAAACCCGATCCTGAAGGGCTTCCCGGTGTTCGACCTCGACCGCGTTGAAGTGCTGCGCGGGCCGCAGGGCACCCTGTTCGGTCGCAACACGCCGGCCGGGATCGTCAAGTTCGATACCGCCAAGCCGACTTCGAAGAACAACTTCATCAAGGCCAGCTATGGCAGCTTCAGCACGATCAACGCCGAAGCCGGCGTTGGCGGCGAACTGGCCGATGGCATCTCGGCCCGTCTCTCGGTGCTTTACCAGCGGCGCGACGATTGGGTCGACAACCTGGACGCCGCCGGTGAGAACAACCTTGAAGGCTTCGAAGACCTGGCCGCCCGCCTGCAGATCCAGGCTGACCTGAGCGATGCCTTTACGGTTCGCGTCGTCGGCCAGATCCGCGATTTCGATGGCACTGCCCGCCTGTTCCGCGCCAATGCCTTTGCCAAGGGCAGCAACAAGCTGATCGGCCTCGGCGGCCCGACCACCGAGTTCAAGCGTGACCAGGTTCGCGCCGATGGCCTGAACTTCCAGAGCCTGCGCAACTACAACCTGGGCATGACCGCCGAATACGACGCCGGCCCGGTCACCATCACCTCGGTCACCAGCTACTGGAACGGCAACCTCTACAGCCGCGGCGATATCGATGGCGGCTTTGGCAATGCCTTCGCGCCGACCATGGGCCCGGGCTTCATCCCGTTCTCGGCCCAGTCGCAGGACAACGTGCCGAGCCTTGACCAGTTCACCCAGGAACTGCGCTTCGCCAGCAACAACACCGGTGGTCTTGGCTACCAGTTCGGCCTGTTCTACCTGAACGAAAAGCTCGACATCGAAAGCTTCGACTTCGGTACGCCGACCGCCACCACCCCGGCGGCGATCGCCACCCAGCGCCAGGACAGCACTGCCTGGGGCCTGTTCGGCTCGCTCACCTATGAGTTCGAAAACGGCGTGAAGCTGCAGGGCGGGGTTCGCTACAACGATGACCAGCGCAAGATGGTCGCGGCCCGTCCGGTCGATACCCGCCCGGGCTTCCTCGGTTTCGGCGGCCCGGTGCCGGTCGTGACCACCGAAGTGGGCGACAACGTGCTGACCTGGGACCTGGCGGCAACCTATCCGCTGAGCGACGACGTCAACCTGTTTGCCCGCGTCGCCAAGGGTTACCGCGCGCCGTCGATCCAGGCCCGCCTCGCCTTCGGCCGCACGCCTTCGGTCGCCAACAGCGAAACCACGATGAGCTATGAAGCCGGCCTCAAGTCGACCCTGGCCGATGGCAAGCTGCGCTTCAACCTGACCGGGTTCTACTTCAGCACCGACGATCTGCAGCTGACTGCCGTGGGCGGGGCCTCGAACTTCACTACGCTGCTCAATGCCGCGAAGGTCGATGGTTACGGCTTCGAAGCCGAGCTGGAAGCCAAGCCGGTCCAGGGCCTGAGCCTGACCGCCGGCCTCTCGTACAACCACAACGAGATCAAGGACCCGCTCGCCTTCGTCGCCGGTTGCGGCGCCAACTGCACCGTAACCAGCCCGCAGCGCGTCGGCAGCCCGGGGATCTATTCGATCAATGGCAACCAGCTGCCGCAGAGCCCGCGCTGGATCGCCAACTGGACGGCTGGCTATGCCGCGCCGATGGGCAATGGCGAGGTCTATATCTTCACCGATTGGGCCTACCGTTCGAAGGTGCAGTTCTTCCTCTATGACTCGGTCGAATTCAGCGACGACAAGATGCTCGAAGGCGGCCTGCGCGTGGGCTACCGCACCGACAAGTTCGACGTCGCGGCCTTTGCCCGCAACATCACCAACGATGTTTCGGCGGTCTCGGGGATCGACTTCAACAACCTGACCGCGATGGTGAACGAACCGCGCGTGTTCGGCGTGGAAGCTTCGATCAAGTTCTGATCCAGCTTCTCAGGTGAAAAGAAAAAGCCCCGCCGGAGCGATCCGACGGGGCTTTTTCGTTCAGGCTGTCAGGATGGCGAGCAGGGCGTCGACGTCGCCCGCGTCCTGATAGAGCGCAAAGCCGATCCGCAGCACATCGTCGCGCAGGTCGGTGACGACGCCCTTGCTGTTAAGCATGGCGTAAAGCGCGGGCGCTGCCTCGCCCTTGAAGGCCAGGAAGCGCGCGCGGGGGTCGGAAATCAGTTGCAAGCCGGGCAGGGGATCGGCGGCGAGGAACCGCGCCTTGAGCCCATTGCAGTGCGCGTTGATCGCAGCGGTGGTCAGGCCTTCGTCGGCCAGCATCCGCTGCACCGCGTTGAAGCGATAGATGCCGCTGGGATCGAAGGTGCTGCCCAGGAACCGCGCCCCATCCGGCGCATAGCCGACGCCGCCCTGCTTGGCCGCCAGATCTTCGAAGGCAGCGAACCAGCCGGTGAATTCAGGGCGCGGGGCAAAGCCGGGCGGGGCGTGGAGAAAGCAGACGCCTTCACCGGCCATGGCATATTTGTAGCCGCCCGAGAGGTAGAACACCCGGTCCGCGATAGCAGAGAGGTCGGTCGGCGTGGCCATGAAGCCGTGGTAGCCATCGATCACCACCCAGGAGCCATCCGGACGGGCCAGGGCGGCGAGGCGCTCGATCCCCTCCAGCACCCGGCCTGAATTGAACTGGACCTGGCTGGCGAAGATCAGGTCAAATGCGCCTGCTTCCGCTGTCTCGATCACCTGATCCAGCGGCACGGTGGTCAGCTCGATCCGCCCAGCTTCGGCCCAGCGCAGCGACTGGCGGCGGAACGAGTGAAACTCCCCGTCGCTCGCCAGCACACGCGGGCGCTCCATTGGCAGGGCCGAGACGATCCGCACCAGCAACTCGTGGGTATTGGGGGCAAAGGCGATGGTCGCGGGATCGGGCAGGGTCAGCTCGGCAGCAATATGGCGCTGGGCCGCGGGGATTACTGCGCTGAAGATCTGGTCCCACTTGTGGTCGGCCAGCCGCGCGGCATCGTCCCAGGCTTCGGCGTGACCCTCCCAACTGGCATCGGGCCAGAGATGGTGGCTGTGCGCGGCGAAGTGCAGCCGGCCGGAGGCGGCGGCGAGGGCGCGCGAAAAGAGATGCTTGTAACTCACAGGCTGGTCCGCAGGGTCCACAGTTCCGGAAAGGCGCGCTTGCCCAGCGTCGAATGCAGATAGGCCGCCCCCGCCGTGCCGCCGGTGCCGCGCTTGCCGCCGATGACGCGTTCGACCGTCAGCACGTGCTTGTGCCGCCAGGTCGCCATGGCATCGTCGAGATCGACCAGCTTTTCGGCCAGCTGGTAAACCTCCCAATAGCGTTCCGTATCGCGGTAGACTTCGAGGAAGGCGGCCTCGACCGCTTCATTGGCCTGGTATGGCTGGGTCACATCGCGCTCCAGCACTTCGGCCGGGATCGCTAGGCCAGCGCGGGCCGTCGCCGCAATCGCATCGTCCCACAGGCTCGGCGCAGCCAGCGCGGTTTCCATCGCCGCCCGCGCTTCGGGCCGGTCCTCCTGATAGGACAGGAAGCGCCCGTCCTTCAGCCCGAGCATATATTCGACCGTGCGGAACTGGTCCGACTGGAACCCGCTCGACGGGCCCAGCACGTCGCGGAAGCGCGAGTAATCGCTCGGCGTCATGGTGGCGAGCACGTCCCAGGACAGCGTCATCACCGCCTGGATCCGGCTGACCCGCGCCAGCGCCTTGTAGGCCGGGACCAGCGCATCGGCCTGGACCTGCGCCTTGGCGAGTTTCAACTCGCGGATCATCTGCTTGAGCCACAGCTCCTTGGTCTGGTGGATGATGACGAACAGCATCTCGTCATCGCAGTCGGAGCGCGGGTGCTGGCAGGCCAGCAGCTCGTCGAGCGCCAGGTAGCGGGCATAGGTCATGGTCTGATCGGTCATTTGTCGACCATTCTTCGAACTGGTTTCAATTGCAAGCAGTCAACGGTAGCGCTGGCTCGAGTCAATCCCGCGCTGCCAACAGCTCAGTCAGCGCTGCGTTGATAAACATCGCATCCTCGGCGTTGATACCGCCGCCGGCCATATGGCCCCAGACCGACGGGATGACGCGCAGTTCTGCATCCGGCATGTGCTTGACTTCGATTTCGCTGTCTGCGGGCGGGAAATACAGATCAGTGCGGCACGGCATGACGATGGCCTTGGCGGTGATGGCCGCGAGTGCCTTCTCGAAATCGCCGTCAAAGCTTGGATCCGCGCTGATATCGGCGGCTTGCCAAGTTGCGAGCATGGCCAGCAGGTTATTCGCATCATGCGCTTGAAATGCAGGTTCCCAGGCAAAAGTTAGAAAGTCTTCCATGGTTGGCAGACCCAGGTGGTCGCGATCAAGCTGCTGCCGGAAGAACGTCTGCGACCAGGCCCATCCAGCATAGACGCGCGCGAAGGCGCGGATGCCGTTGACCGGCGGAGCCGTATAGTCACCACCGGCAAAGGCGGCATCGGCAAGCAGTGCCGACTTGCAGCCTTCGAGGAACAGCCAATTGTGTCGCGACGTCCGCGCCGAACCGCAGAATGGGGCGATCCGTTGCACCATATCGGGAAACATCGCGCCCCACTGAAAGCTCTGCAGCGCAGCCATCGAATGGCCTGTGACCAGCGCCAGCGTGGTGACGCCGAACAATTCCGTCACCAGCCGATGCTGGAGCAGCACATTGTCGCGCACTGTCACCAGCGGAAAACGCGGGCCGTCAAACGGTGCCGGCGTGTTGCTCGGCGAAGATGAAACACCGTTGCCGAGCATGTTGGGGATAATGATGAAGTACTTTTCGGGGTCCAATGCCAACCCCGACCCGATCGCCCAGACATTGCTGTCGTGTGTGCCCAGATAGTGCGTTGGATAGACGATGGCATTGTCGCGCGCGGCGTTCAGTTGGCCGTGGGTGCGGTAGGCAACGCGTGCCGCAGGCAGCACCACGCCTGATTGCAGCGTGACATCGCCTGCCTCGAAAATCTCAAAGTCTGCCATGCGCCGGCCCCTCTCTCGAATGACCCTCACACGTTACCGCATTCGGAGCAGAACAATGGAAAATTCCTGAGAAAGAATCGCCTTGCTTCGTCCTAAGGTCAGCGCGTCCCCAGACCTCGGGCGATGATCCCGCGCAGGATTTCGCGCGTGCCGCCGCGCAGTGACCAGCTCGGCGAATTGTGGACGATGTTGGCAAGCACCGAGGCATAGGCCCCGGCCGCGCGCGGATCGGGTTCGGCGTCGATCAGCTCGCGGGCAATATCGGGCAGGGCCTGCTCGAACAGCGCGCCGACATCCTTGACGATCGCGGCCTGCAAGTTGGCGTTCTGGTGCTCCTGCAGCATCCCCGCGACCGAGCGCGACAGGCGGCGCAGCACGGCGAGCCGCGCGGTTGCGCGGCCGACGGTGATCTGCGCAGCATCGCTGTCACGGCCCTTCAGCGCCTCGATCAGCTGGATCATCAGCTCGACCGAGGAGAGGAAGCGTTCGGGGCCGGAGCGCTCGAAGGCCAGCTCGCTCATCACCTGGTCCCAGCCCTGGCCTTCTTCGCCCAGCAGCATGTCGGCGGGGACCACCGCGTCCTCGAAATGCATCTCGTTGAAGTGATGCTGGCCGGCCAGGTCGATGATTGGCTTGATCGTCAGGCCCGGCGTGTTCTTCAGGTCGATCAGCAATTGGCTGGTGCCCAGGTGCCGATCGGCCGGGGTGCCGCTGGTGCGGCAGAACAGGATCACATAGTCCGCCTCATGCGCGAAGCTGGTCCAGACCTTGGTCCCGGTGACGCGATAGACAGCGCCGTCCTTGACCGCCTTGGTGCGCGTCGCGGCAAGGTCCGAGCCCGAATCCGGCTCGCTCATCCCGATCCCGAACGACAGCTCGCCCGCGGCGATGCGTGGCAGGAAGGCCTGTTTCTGGGCTTCGGTGCCGAACTTGAGGATCGAGGGGCCGGACTGACGATCGGCGATCCAGTGCGCGCCGACCGGGGCGCCGGCGGCGAGGCATTCCTCGACGATCACCGCGCGCTCAAAGGCGCTGCGTTCGTGCCCGCCGTACTGCTTCGGCCAGGTCATGCCGAGGTAACCGGCCTGGCCCATCGCCCGGCTGAAGCCGCGATCATAGCCGTACCAGTTGTCGCTGCGCTGGCGCGGAGTGCGGTCCTTCAGCTGCTGGTCAAGGAAAGCGCGGACCTCGCTGCGCAGGGCAATGACCGCATCGGTGTCAGCCGGCGGGGCGGGAAAGGGAATCGCGCTCATAGTGCAGTCACCATCGGCCAATAGCCCGGGCCGCCAGCGGCAAGCGCGGCGGAGCCCAGCAGTTTCGCCCAGGATACCTGGCCGCCGAACTCGTCGCGCCAGGCCCACAGGGCAGTGGTGTAAAGGTGGAGCCGGTGCTCACGGGTAAAGCCGATCGCGCCGTGCATCTGGGTGGCGATCGCCGCCCCGGCAGTCGCGGCCTCACGCGCCCGCAGCGTGCCGGCGGCAACGCCGAGCACGTCATGGCGGGCGAGGGCTTCGCCAGCGAGGTCAGCCGCGGCGGTGGCGCAGGCCAGTTCGCCGGCCAGCTTGGCCAACTCGTGCTGCACCACCTGGTTCTTTTGCAGCGGCTTGCCGAACTGGACGCGGGTAGCGGTGGGGCTCCGCGTCATGTCGAGCGCGGCCTCGAGCGCCCCGGCTATCTGGTAAGCGCGGACGGTCGCACCGCTGGCCAGCGGGCACCACGGCAGCGCGGCTTCGGCGTCAATCGCCCAGTCGATGGCGAGCGAGGGGCGCGGGTGGAAGTTGGCAGACAGGCCAGTCTCGGCCAGCGACCAGCCCGAGCGTGGCACGCGGTAGAGCTTGTCACCCACCGCGAGGGCCAGGCAATCGAGCTGCTCGCCCCAGGCGACGCGGGCGACGGTGCCGCTAAGGCGGCCATTGCTGACGGTCAGATCATCAGCGCGGGCCAAGCCAGCCGGTCCTTCGGCCAGGGCCAGTCCGGCGGCGGCGAATAGCTGGTTGGCGGCCATCGTCTCAGCCACTGGCAGCGGCATCGCATGGCTGCCAAGCAGGCGGAGCGTTTCACCCGCTTCGGCAAAGGACAGGCCAAAGCCGCCTTGGTCCTCGGTCAGCAGGGCCAGTGGCAGGCCCATTTCCTCAACCTCGGCCCACAGCGCGGGCAGCCATTGCCCCTCGCGCGCAGCAGCCTGGGCGGCATCGTCTAGCGAGCGCTCAAACAGCCGCGTGATCATTTCTGCAAGCATCGCGTGCCCGTTCCCTGCGATTGTTATTTGGTGCCGGCTGCAGGAATCGAACCCGCGACCCCCTGATTACAAACTGCCTCTAGCAACCTTTCTGATGCTACGCCAGAGTGCTCCATACTACGCTCAAGGTCTTGAAACGGTTGGAATAAATCCGCCGTGGATTACCTTAACCTACGCCACGGTTTTCCGACAAATGATTACGTGGCGATTACGTGGGTGTATGAAGCATGGCCAGTCAGTCGATCACTATCCGCACTATCGAGGCATCAAAACCATGTCCCGGACGCGATGTCTATACCTGGGATGGCGGCCTCCGGGGGTTTGGCCTTCGGGTCACCCCCAAGGGTGTCAAATCCTATGTGCTGCAATACCGGGTCAATGGCGGACCATCGCGCCGCAAGACGATCGGTATTCATGGCAGTCCTTGGACGCCGCAGACAGCACGCAAGGAGGCTGAGCGCCTCCTCATGCTCGTGCGGCAGGGCATCGATCCGGTAGAGGAGGCGCGAGAGAAGAAGCGCCGCGATAAGGTGCTCAATTTCTCGGCTTACTGCGACCAGTTCGTCGAGCTCTACCTTCAATCCAATTGGGTCGATTCATGGCCCGAGGCCATGCGAGTGGTTGAAACTGTGTTCAAACCACGCTGGGGTAAGAAATCGCTCACGGCTCTCAAGCGCGCGGACATGGTCAAGCTGATGGATGACTATGCTGACCGTCCGGGCATGCGGAAGCACATCCATTCGATCCTGCGCAAACTGCTCAACTGGGCCGTCGACCGCGAAGATATCGCGGTATCGCCCCTTGCTGGAATGAAGGCCCCAAAGGCCTGTGCTTCGCGCCGCCGGGTCCTGGGGCAAGATGAACTGATCTGCTTGTGGCAAGCAACCGAGCAAGCTGGTTGGCCGTGGGGACCGTTTGTCCGCCTGCTCGTGCTCACCATGCAGCGGCGACAGGAAGTGGCCGAGATGGACTGGTCGGAGATCGATCTGGAAGCCAGGATCTGGACGCTCCCTGCCGCGCGCGCAAAGAATGACGAAGCGCATATCATTCCGCTGACCGACATGGCGATTGCCGAACTCAAGGCGCTCTATCCCAAGGACAAGGGTTTCGTCTTCAGCACGACCGGGGCCACTCCCGTTTCGGGATATTCCAAGGCAAAGCGCTTGCTTGATGAGCGCATGCTCAAGATCATGACCGAGCGCCTGAGGCTCTTGGGAAGAGCCAGCGACAACGTCCAGATCTCCGACTGGCGATTGCACGACCTGCGCCGGACCGGCGCGACCAATCTGCAGGCGCTCGGCATCCCCATCGAAGTGACCGAAGCCGTTCTGAACCACATCAGTGGAACGCGTGCCGGTGTTGCGGGGATCTACAACCGGTACAAATATGAGCCGGAGAAACGGGCGGCGCTCAACATGTGGGATGGACGGCTATTGGAGTTGCTCGATAGAGACGCCGCTCCGCCAGAAAACTGTTTGATGGATGGTAACGAATATGTTACCAATGGCGGTGCAGAGTGATTGTTGAAGAGTATGTTCGCGAAGATGGCTCCTGCCCGTTCCGGGGCTGGTTCGATGATCTCGATGTTCAGGCTGCGGCGAAGGTAGCGACCGCCATCGTCCGGATGGAACTCGGCAACCTGTCCAACGTCAAATGGATCGGCGGCGGGCTTGGCGAGTATCGGATTGATTGGGGACCGGGATACCGGCTCTATGTGACGCAGGACGGGGATCAGCTGGTAATCCTCTTCGTGGGCGGGACCAAGAAACGGCAGCAGGCCGATATCAAACAGGCTGGCGCTTTGCTCGACGAGTATAAGGGCCGCAAGGCCAAAGCGAAGAAGACAAGGAGCTAGGCAAAGTGGTGCTGACACGCGATTTCAAGGAGACGGTGAAGGAGCGCGCCGCGCGCGATCCCGCATTCGCGAAAGCCATGCTTGATGAAGCCGCTACCGCCTTCCTCAATGGCGAACCGCATGTCGCGCGCCTGATCCTGCGCGACCTGGTCAATGCCTCAGTTGGGTTCGAAGATCTCGCGGCCGAAACGAAGCGCCCGAGCAAGAGCCTGCACCGGATGCTCTCGGAAAACGGCAATCCGAGCATGGAGAATCTGGCGGCCATCTTTAATGCAGTTCGCAAGCGGCTGGGCGTCGCTTTTGTTGCCCGTGGG
>JBEGOD010000172.1:0-3190 GCA_041182185.1 Pseudomonadota bacterium | reverse complement strand
CACACCCACACCCACACCCACACCCACACCGACGCCGCCACCCCGGAACACGAGCCTGCTTGATCCGCTGGTCAGTGAAAGCTTCGTCAATTCGGCCGCGCTGGGGACCATTTCGGTCGCCACCGATGGGTCCAGTCTGACTACCGCGATCCCGCCGGTGACGATGACAATCAACTACCGCGCATCGGACCAGTCATACACCATTTCGGACGGCACGCGGACGCGGACCTTCCTGCCGGCCAACATCGATCCGGCGCAGTCCAACGCCTCGATCACGACTTACAGGATCACGTCCGGCAACACGACCGAGTTCCTGACCCTGACCAAGCCGGGCACCGGGGCCGGGCAGACGCGCTATGTCGCTGCAGGGTTCTGGCAGCGCCAGGTCAACGGCGCTACGGTGGTCGATGGCAGCTTCCACGCTTTCACTTATGGTGTGCCGACCCCCAATGGGGCCGTGCCGCGCAACGGCAGCGCCGCATTCGATGTCAAGCTGCTGGGGGCCAGCACGCTTGGTACAACGATCTATTCCATGAGCGGTTCAGGCCAGTATCTGGTCGATTTCCTGAGTGGCGGGATGGCCGGTCGAGGAACCTATGAGCGACGCGATGCGACCACGGGCATGCTGTTTGGTTCTGCCTCGCCATGGACATCGCGTGCTCTACTTTCGTCCTCGGACAACAGCTTTGCTGGGACGATCAACCTGGACAGTCTGGGTGTCGGTTCCTTGCGCGGCCTGCTCTTCGGCCCTGCAGCCGATGAGTTCGGCGCCAGCTTCGCGTCCCGGCCGGATCCCGCCCTGTTCCCCGGCAATGATTCCATCGCAGTGGGGACCCTCACTGGTGCACGCGGCACCGCCTCAATCAACAGCGGCACTTACGCGATCAACAACCGCTCCACCGAATGGTTCTTCAAACCCCTGACCGCCGGGATCCAGGGAAATTCCGACTCAGTTGGAACTTTGCTTTCGCTCTCCCAGAATGCCCCGCTGGCTTCGGTCTATCTTCCCATCAATGGCGGATCGTTCGTCTTTTACCGCTCCGATGGGCAGATCTACCTGCCGCGCGAGTCGACTGGTATTTCCAGCTTTCCGCTATCCTACAGCCTGTTCAGTCCGGGCGGCTTGCAGTTCCAGACCGGCGGTCTGTTCCTGAACCAGTCTTCGGGCGCGATGCAGGTCGATGCCTTTCTGTTCGGGGCCGATACGCTCGCCTCGGCCCTGCCGCGCACGGGCTCGGGTAGCTATAACGCGACCGTGCGGGGTGCCGTCGGGAATGCCGGCAGCAAGTTCCAGTCCTTGAACGGTTCCGGCAGCCTCAACACCAACTTTGCGACGGGCGCGATTTCCACTTTAGGCACCTACCGGATTACTGACGAGATAGGCCCAGGCAACTGGTCGGGCACCGGGGCCACAGTCGATAACGGCAGCTGGACCGGCACTGCCACGCTCTCGAGCAACGCCAATGCCTATGCCGGCACGATCGCTTTCAACGGCACCAAGGTCTACTCGGGCTCGCTGACCGGGCGGTTTTTCGGGGCGAATGCCGATGAATTCGGCGCAGTATTCAACGCCCAGGCGACTGGCGGGGCCACTGTGGTCGGAACGCTGCAGGGTGCGCGCGGGCAGGATACCACCGCCTCGCAGCTCGGTCTGGCTGGCCTGACGACGCTAACCGCGCTGGGCGGTAATTCCTTTGGCTATATTCCGGCACGACTCCCGCAAATTGGCGCTTCCGATCCGACCGTCCAGGTCGATTATGATCCCGTCGCCAAGACATATGTCTTCAAGTCAATCACAACGGGTCAGACCCTCGGCATTCCGCCCATCGATCAGACGGTGACGGCGGCGCAGCGCGATGCGGCACGCAGCAATGCCACTTTCGATTACTACACCGGGCCAAATCTCGATGCGCGGATCTATAAGTTCGGGCCGGGCAATCCGGATCTGGTGCTGACCTACACCAGCTTTGCCGAGATTACCGCCCCGGCCGCGATGCCCGGCCAGACGGCGCAAACGACAACCTATTATGTTCCGTTCGGGGGGCTTACCCCGCAGTTCCAGATCCCGACCAGTGGGACAGCCGTTTACAACGGGATCGTGTTCGGCCGCGGCGGCGGCGGCGTAGGTTCCGGCAACTGGCCCGATTCCCAGCTTTCGGGCACCAGCCAGTTCACCGTCAACTTCGGCACCGGGGCCAGCACCATGGCGCTCGATCTGTTCGGGACTGACAAGAACAATATCAGGCAGGGCTTCGGGACGTTCAATTTCACTGGATCGATCAGCGGTCAGTGCCCTGGTTGCGGGATCACCAATCGCTGGGCTATTTTCGCAAATAGCGCGACGAACCCGACGGTTGGTAGCTGGAGCGGAAGCATGCGAGGGTTCTTCGCCGGCAAGGACGCCGCAGAAATTGCTGCGTCCTTTGGTCTGGCGTTCAAGCCGCCTGGCGAGCTGAACGAAATATCCTACGCTGGCGTAACCGTTGGCAAGAAGAACTGACCTTACTGCGGGCAGGGGAAGTCCTCCGCCCGTCCAGTATCTAGCCGCCCGCTCAGTTATCGCAGTAACTGTAATCCCCCGCACGGCAGCGGCGGACGGCTTCGCGCCAGGCAGCCATCTTCTTTTCATAGGCGGCCTGTTCGCGCGCGTGGTCGGCCAGGGCGGCGCGGTACTCGGCCTGGCGGGCGGGATGCTCCCGGTATTCCTGCCAGCCCTGCGCCTGCTCCGCCTCCTGCGCGCGAACCCGCCGCATCTCATTGATGTTGAGCTGGCGGATGATCGCCTTGTCCTTGGCCCGGGCGGCCGCGCTCTTGCTGAGCAAGGGATCCTTGGGGTCGTCAGCCAGGCTCGGGGCCGATACTGCGATGACGGACAGCGCCACTGCGCTAGCGATCAGACGATACCTCATAAGGTGCGAACCCTCCCGTGAACCTGCGCCGATTGTGCCGCCAATCGGTTAACAGGAACAATCCGATTTGCGGTAAACGGAGTGCGGACGGTCGCACGGACAGAGCGGCTGGACAGCGGCAACGCAAGCGGCACGGTTGCGCTGGCGGGACCCTTGATCCTGTTCGCCCAGCACCGCCTTGTCGCCGTCGCCTTGATCTGGTTTACTGCGAAAATTCAATGCGCAAGGGAGATTCACGTGCGAGAGGTTGTGGCGGGCGGAACTCGGGTGAAGGCCAGCAC
>JBEGOD010000171.1:0-5963 GCA_041182185.1 Pseudomonadota bacterium | reverse complement strand
CTAACGCCGATGCCCTGGCCGCGATCGGCGCGCGGGCCGCCACCGAGGGCTGGAACGTGGTCGATCTGGGCGGCGCGCTGACCGGTCAGGCCAGCGTGCTGGGCCGGGCCCACGGCACGGTCGCCCGCGATTTCGCCCGGCGCCCTGGCCGCCACCTGCTGCTGTCGGGCGGCGAACTGACCGTGCTGCGCGCCCGCAAGGACGGTCGCGGCGGCCCGAACCTGGAATACCTGGCAGGACTGCTTGCGGTGCTCACCCCGGACGATCCGATCGAGGCCCTGGCCGGTGACAGCGATGGCATCGACGGTACCGAAGACAATGCCGGCGGCTACCTGGCTGCCGGCTGGGCTGACCAGACCGCCGCCGAACAGGCCCTTGCCGTGAACCGCACGTACGATCTGTTTGCGGCCTTGGGCGGGCTGATCAAGACCGGCCCGACCCGCACCAATGTCAACGATATCCGCATGATTGCCGTGGAAGGCCCCCCCGTATGACCCACGATCTGAGCGATGCCGCGCGAGCAATCCTGCGCCGCAACGATCGCGGCGGCTATACCGTCCCCACGCCCGGACTCTATCCCTACCAGTGGAACTGGGATTCGGCCTTCGTCGCCCTGGGCTTTGCGGAATTCGATCGCGACCGCGCCTGGCAGGAGATCGAAACACTGGTTTCCGGCCAGTGGGATGACGGCATGATCCCGCACATCATCTTCCACCAGGAAGATCCCGGCTATTTCCCGGGTCCCTCGGTCTGGGGCACGGGCAAGGCCCCGCCAACCTCGGGCATTACCCAGCCACCGGTGCTGGCTTCGGTGGTGCGGCAGCTATGGGAGGCCGAAGGCGCCGATCCGGCCCATCCCCGGATGCACGCACTTTATGCCGCCTGCCTGAAGAGCCACCGCTGGTTCCACCGGTTCCGCGATCCGCTGGGCAATGGCCTGGTGATGGTCACCCACAACTGGGAGACGGGCCGCGACAACAGCAGCGAGTGGGACGATGCCCTGGCCCGGATCGATACCTCACAGGTCGGTACCTACCAGCGTCGCGACACTGGCCATGTCGATGCGGCGATGCGCCCGACCCAGCAGGAATACGATCGCTATGTCGCAATCCTGCAGTTCGGGCGAAACTGCGGCTGGGATCACCGCGAGATTGCCGATCACGGCCCGTTCCGGATGATCGACGTTGGCATGTCGATGGAGTTGCTCCGCGCCAACCGCGATCTGCTGGTCCTGGCCCGGGCGATCGGCGATGAGGCGGCTGCGGCAGAGCTGGCCGCGCGCATCGCCCTGTCCGAAACCGGCATGGACTGGCTATGGAACGAGGAAGCCGGGGCCTATTGCTCGCGCGATGCGACCACTGGCGTAAGCTCGGGCCTGGTTACCAATGCCAGCTTCCTGGCCTTCTATGCCGGCGTCGGTAGCCCGGCCCAGCGCGCGCGCCTGCTGGCCGGGCTGGAACGCCTGACCCACAGCGCCACTTACCTGCTCCCCAGCCTCGAAGCCGGTAGTCGGGCCTATGACCACAAGCGCTATTGGCGCGGGCCAATCTGGCTGGTGGTCAGCTACATGGTGGCGCAGGGCCTGGCCGAGGCCGGGCATGGCGACTGGGCCGAACGGATCCGCCACGATTCCAGGCAGCTGATCGAGAATGCAGGCTTCTATGAAAGCTTCAGTCCGGAGGACGGCAGTGGCTCGGGCGGGCCGGACTTTTCCTGGACCGCGGCGATGTGGCTCGCCTGGTGCGGCAAGGGAGCAGCAGCATGACCGTCCAACTGCACAAACCCGCACCCGCCAATTACCCGTGGATCCTGATCGGCCTGCTGTGGATGGTCTCGTTCCTCAACGCAGCGGACCGCTCGATCCTCAACGCAGTCAAGCCACTGCTGCGCGATGCCTTCAACATCACCGATATCCAGCTTGGCATCGTCGATACGACCTTCTTCTGGACCTATGCCGTCTGCGCCTTCCTGTTCGGGCGGATGGGCGACAGCGTGCGGCGGCGCAACATGATCATCTTCGGACTGGTCTTCTGGAGCACCGCCACCGGGATCATGCCGCTGGCCACCGGGTTTGCCATGCTGCTGGGGATGCGGGCGATGGTCGCGATCGGAGAATCGACCTATTACCCGACCGCCACTGCGCTGATCAGTTCGTGGCACAAGCCGGCAATGCGCAGCCGCGCGCTGTCGATCCACCAGACCGCTGTCTTTGCCGGCGGAGGAATCGGCGGCTGGGTGGCGGGCAAGCTGGCCGATGCCCACGGTTGGGCGGCCCCCTTCGTGATCTTTGCCGTCCTTGGCTTCGTAGTCATGGCGATCCTGCTGCGGATGCTGCGCGACGATGCGCCGGGCCGGGTTCAGGAACCAACTGGCAAACGCGCCGAACCGATCGGCATCATCCTCGCCAATCCGGCGGCGCTGCTGCTGTGCGGCGTGTTCTTCCTGGCCACGGCGGCCTCCTCGGCCGTGCTTAACTGGTGCAACACCTATGCGCACGATGTGCTGGGCCTGAATCTGGCGGACTCAGCCCTGGTCGGACCGGTAATGATCACCACTGCCGGGTTCTTCTCGGTCCTGGTGGGCGGCTGGATGGCGGACCGGTTTGCTGCACGCAGCCCCACCGGACGGTTCACGGTGCTGGCCATCGGCCTCTTGCTGGCGGCGCTGTTCCTGCTGCCCTTCCCTTGGGTCAATTCTGTCGCGATGGTCGGCCTGCTGTTGTTCGCCACCAGCTTTGGCAAGGGCCTGTTCGACGGTTGCATCTATGCCGCGATGCACGATGTCATGCCCGATGAGGCACGCGCGACGGCCGCGGGACTGATGACCATGCTGGGCTTCATCGGCGCGGGCATTTCCACCGTCGCCTTGCCGGCGATTGCCGTGAAAACCGGTTTGGCCGCCGGCTTTGCGATGATGGCGGGACTTTACCTGCTGGCAGTCGTGGCCTTGCTCGCCGGCCGCGGCCTGGTGGCCCGGGTCATCGCCGCGCGCGGCGACAGCGAAGCGCACGGTGTCTGACATGCTGGTTGGCGGGATCGAGTTCGGCGGCACCAAGACCGTCGTGGCCGTGGGCCAGGATGATGGCACGGTGTTGGCCCGGGACACTTTTCCCACCACCAGCCCGGTCGAACTCCTGGACCGGATCGGTGCCTTCTATGCCGCCCAGCCCGGCCCGATCGCCGCGATCGGGTGCGGGGCCTTCGGGCCGATCGTGATCGATCCGGCCGCCAGTCACTATGGCCACTTGCTCGGCACCAACAAGCCGGGCTGGTCAGGCATTGATCTGGTGGCCGCGCTGGACCGGCGATGCGGCGTCCCGGTCCACCTGGTCACCGATGTCAGCGCCGCTGGCATCGGTGAGGCCCGGTTCGGCCAGTTGCGCGGCATCGATCTGGGCGTCTACCTGACAGTGGGCACCGGGATCGGCGGAGCCATCCTGCATCACGGCAAGCCGCTGCCTGCGCTGCTGCATCCGGAAATGGGGCATCTGGCCCTGCACCGATCGCCAGCCGACCGTGCCGCATCGACCTGCCAGTTTCACGCCAATTGCGCCGAGGGGCTGGCCGCCGGACCTGCAATCCTGGCCCGATTCGGCCAGTCGCTCAGCCATTTCCCGCCCGACGGGCCCGAGATCGCGCTGATCGCCGACTACCTGGGCCAGCTGTGCGCGGCCATCGTGCTGATGCTTTCGCCGCAGCGGATCGTGATCGGCGGCGGGGTCGGCAAAACCCCCAACCTGCTCGAACTGGCCGAGCAGGCCATGCACCGCCAGCTTGGCGGCTATGTGGTCCAGAGCCAATCCGCCGGGCCACTGCTGCACCGCCCTGAGCTGGGACAGGACGCGGGCATCATCGGCGCCTTGTGCTGCGCCTCTGCCAAAAGCGCACAGCGCCGGTCTGAGCCGGCTTAGAGGCCTTCCAGTGCCTCGTTGGCTTCGAGCCAAGCGGCTTCGGCCCCTTCGATGCTGCCTTCGATGTCAGCCCGCCGCTTCATCAGTTCGGTCATGGTCAGCCGGGCCAGCGCGCCGTCAGCCGATGATGGATCGAACATCGCCTGGTCGATGGCAGAGCGCATTGTCACCAGCTTGTCGAGCTCGGCCTCGGCGCTGCGAGCGCGCTTGCGCAGTTCCTGGCCCCGCTCGCGCGCCTCGGCGGCGGCCTTGCGCTGGTCCTTCTTGTTGACCGCGACCCGGCCCTCGTCCTTGCGCGCTGCGGGTGGATCCTTGGCCAGGACGAAGGCAATGTAATCGTCGATCGATCCGTCGAATTCCTTCGCCGTGCCAGCGTCGACCAGTACCAGCCGGTCGGCCGTCATTTCCAGCATGTGCCGATCGTGGCTGACGATGATCACGGCGCCGGAATAAGCATTGAGCGCCTGGATCAGAGCCTCGCGCGCATCGACATCAAGGTGGTTGGTCGGCTCATCGAGGATCAGCATGTGCGGCGCATCGCGGGTGATCAAGGCCAGCGCCAGTCGGGCCCGCTCTCCGCCGGACAGCTTGCCCACCTCGGTCGTCGCCTTGGGGCCAGAGAAACCAAAGCGCCCCAGTTGTCCTCGAACTGCGGCAGGGGAGGCACCCTTCATCAGCACGGTCATGTGCTGCAACGGGGTCTCGGAGCGATCCAGCTCTTCCACCTGGTACTGCGTGAAATAGCCGACCCGCATCTTGCTCGACACGTTGATTGCCCCGTCCATCGGCGCGAGCTGGGCCGCGAGCAAGCGCGCCAGGGTAGTCTTGCCGTTGCCGTTGCGACCCAGCAGGGCGATGCGATCATCCGGATCGAGCCGCAGGTTGAGCCGGCTCAGGACCGGCAACTCACCATATCCCACTGCCGCAAGATCCAGCGTGATCAGCGGCGGGCGTAGCTCATCCGGATCGGGGAAATCGAAGCTGAGCGAGGGATCGTCGATCATCTCGGCAATCGGCTGCAGCTTTGCCAGCGCCTTGGCTCGCGACTGGGCCTGCTTGGCGGTCGAGGCCCGCGCGGAATTGCGCGCGACATAGTCCTGCAACCGCTCACGCTGGGCCTGCTGCTTGGCCCGGGCCGAGGCGATCTGGGCCTGCCGCTCGGCGCGCTGGCGCTCGAACGCGTCATAGCCGCCGGGATAGAGCGTCAGCTTGCCGCCAGAGAGATGCAGGATGTAATCGACGATGTTGTTGAGGAAGTCCCGCTCGTGGCTGACCAGCAGGATCGTCGCCGGGTAGGAC
Organism: Pseudomonadota bacterium; assembly: GCA_041182185.1. Taxonomy (GTDB): domain Bacteria; phylum Pseudomonadota; class Alphaproteobacteria; order Sphingomonadales; family Sphingomonadaceae; genus Novosphingobium. Next base: position 754 of record JBEGOD010000171.1, on the reverse strand, counting down.
CGCAAGAAGTCTTCCAGCCAGAGCACCGCTTCAAGATCCAGGTGGTTCGACGGCTCGTCGAGCAGCAGCAGGTCCGGCTGCGAGAACAGCAGCGCGGCCAGGGCCACGCGCATCCGCCAGCCGCCCGAGAAACTTTCCAGCGGACGGTGCTGCGCCTCTTCGTCGAACCCCAGGCCGACCAGGATGCGCGCTGCGCGCGACGGGGCGGAATGGGCTTCGATGGCGATCAACCGATCATGGATTTCAGCCAGCCGGTGCGGATCGTCGGCCGCCTCGCTCTCGATCATCAAGGTCGCGCGCTCGGTGTCGGCGGCCAGCACGGTCTCGAATGGCGTGGCATCGCCGCCAGGCGCTTCCTGGGCGATGTAGCCAATCCGGCTGCCCCGCGGCATCGCAACGGTGCCGCTGTCGGCCTCAAGCATTCCGGCAATCACGCGGACCAGCGTGGACTTGCCGGCACCATTGCGTCCGATCAGCCCGATCCGCCCGCGCGGGGGCAACATCGCGGTCGCATCGTCGATGATCGTACGCCCACCCAGGCGCACAGTGATACCGTTCAGATTAAGCATGGCGCGCGCCTAGCAGGGCCGGACGCTCCTCGATAGCGCCGAGTTCAGTTAGCCGGCCGCTCAGGCTGGTTTTCTGGCATACCATCCAAACCCGGCGATGACGCCGTAGCAGGCGGCGGGCAGCACGAAGGCCAGCGCCAGGCTGCCGGTGGCATCGGCGATCATGCCGGTCAGCAGCGGGATCA
>JBEGOD010000170.1:0-8537 GCA_041182185.1 Pseudomonadota bacterium | reverse complement strand
AAGGTTGGCCTCGTGCTCGGGCAAACGCTGATCGCCAGGCAGGATTCGGGGCGCCATGCCTTCGCGGGTGCCGGGCGGACCCGGTGCCATGGCATCGGGCGGCGGGCGCCGGAAACGGCGTGGCAGGGCTGCCTCGTCATCGTCGCGCAGCGCGCCATAAAGCCGGAAGGCGACGGTATGGATCAGCGCGGCTTCGCGCCGCTCGGCCTGGGCGCGGTAAAGCAGGGTGGCATTGATGGCCTGGCCCAGCAGCAGGGCCGCGGCCACGGCCAGCAGCAATTGCCCCTGCAGGCTGCGCGGCCACAGACGCATGGCTCAGGCCCCGGTCCGCACGCGGCGCACTTCGGCCGCCAGCATGTAGCCGCCGCCCCAGACCGTCTGGATTAGGGTAGGGCTGCGGCTGTCGGCTTCGATCTTGCGGCGCAGGCGGCTGACCTGGTTGTCGACCGCGCGGTCGAACAGATGCGCTTCTCGGCCCTGGACCAGGTCGAGCAGCCGATCACGATCGAGCACCTGGCGCGGGTGTTCCAGGAAGGCCAGCAACAGGCGAAACTCGGCCGAGGAGATCGAGACCATCGCTCCGTCGGGGGCGCTGAGCCGGCGTTTCAGCGGATCGAGCCGCCAGCCTTCGAATTCGAACTGTTCGTCCTCGGCCGGAACTGCCCCGCCCTTGGCCGCGCGGCGCAGGACCGAGCGGATCCGCGCGACCAACTCGCGCGGGTCAAATGGTTTGACCACATAATCGTCCGCGCCGATTTCCAGGCCGACGATCCGGTCGGTCGCTTCGCCCTTGGCGGTCAGCAGGATGACGGGCACTGACAGCGCCTCGCCGATATGGCGGCACAGCGACAGGCCGTCTTCGCCCGGCATCATGATGTCGAGCAGGACCAGGTCGGGCCGGCCCTCGCGCAGGCGGCTGCGGGCCTCGGCCGCGCTGCTCGCCTGGACAACGGCAAACCCCTGGCGCGAGAGGTACTCGGCCAGGGGCTCGCGCAGGTCCGGCTCGTCATCGACCAGCAGCAGACGGGTAGCGGACGCAGGATCCATCTTCGCGATCAGTGGCCTTCGTGGCCGGCCTTGTCATCTTGCCCGCGCATGCCGCGCATGTGCTCACGCATCTTGGTCCGGGCGGCCTTGCGTTCCTCGGCGGTGACAGTGCCGTCCTTGTTGGCGTCCATCATCGCGAAGTGCTTGCCGTGAGCGGCCAAGAACTCGTCCTGCGAAATTGCACCGTCCTTGTTGGTGTCGGCCATGCGGGCCATCATCCCGCCCGGACCACCCATGCCGCCATGCTCACCGCGGCCGCCCGGGCCGCGTCGGCCCATCTTGCCGCCCATCGGCGGCGGGCCATCGGGGCCACCGGTCATGCCTGCGCGCATACCAGCGCCTTGGGGCCGGCCAGCGGCGAATTCGTCGCGCGAAAGCTGGCCATCCTTGTTGGTGTCGATCTGGGCGAAGCGCTCATCTTGGCGGGCCGCGCGGTCGGCCTGGTCGAGCTTGCCATCCTTGTTCACGTCCATCTTCGCGAACATCGCGGCGGCGCGAGCATCGGCATCGGCCTTGGTCAGGCTGGCTTGCGGGCCGGGCGCCGGCTGGGCCAGCAAGGCGGCGGGGATCGCGGCCAGCGCCAGGGCGGCGAGCGCTGCGGTGCGGTTGTTCTTGGTCATCGGTTCAAAACTCCATCCACCTGGGGTGACGCCGTGCCAGATCGCCAGGGGGGAAGAGCGATCCGGCGGCGGCGCCATCAGCACCCAATAGCGTCCCCTTGTCGCGGCATTATGCCCGAATGGGGGAGAATTGTCGCCAATTGTCGCAAGGTCGCCGCGCCGTTCACCGCCGCGCAAGCCTGCCAGTTCAACCCATCACGAAGGCGTTGAGCTTGTTCCCGTCCGGATCGCGGAAGTAACCGGCATAGAAGCCCTCGCCGCGCGGACCCGGCGCGCCTTCGTCGGTCCCGCCATTGGCCAAGGCGATGGCATAGAGCCGGTCGACCTGTTCCTTGTCCTTCGCCTCGAAGGCCACCATCACGCCGTTGCCGACCGTGGCGGGCTGGCCGTCATAAGGCTTGGTTACGGCGATCCCGGCCGGGCCGCCCGGCGTGCCCCAGGCGATGAAGGTTTCGAACTCCATCATCCGCGGCGTGTTCATTTCGGCAGCCAGTGCGTCATAGAACTTTGCGGCGCGGGGCAGATCATTGGTGCCCACGGTAACGTAACCGATCATCGTATTACTCCCTCCGATTCGATTGGAGAACAATACAGGAACAAAGTGATCCTACAAGGGAGCGCAGGCGGCCTTGAGCCAGGCCAGCGCTTCGCCCTCCAGCTGCGGGGCAAGGATCGCCTCAACCTTGGCATGATAGGCGTTCCACCAGGCCACCTCGTCGCGGGTCAGCAGGGCCTGATCCACCAGGGTGCGGTCGATCGGGGCGAAGGTCAGCGTTTCGAAGCCAAGGTAATCGCCTTCCGCGCCTTCAATTGCGCGCGGTTCGACCAGCACCAGGTTCTCGATTCGAATGCCGAAATCGCCAGCCTTGTAATAGCCAGGCTCGTTCGAAAGGATCATGCCGGGGAGCAGCTCCTGCGCGGTGCCGGCCTGCCCGCCCTGGGCCTTGGCGATCCGCTGCGGCCCTTCGTGGACCGACAGGAAGCTGCCGACGCCGTGGCCGGTGCCGTGGGCATAGTCGACGCCCGCCGCCCACAGGTATTGGCGGGCCAGCGTATCGAGCTGGCCGCCGATCGTCCCCTGGGGGAAGACCGCGCGATCGAGCGCGATGTGACCCTTGAGCACGCGGGTGAAGCGGTCCTTGTGTTCGGCGCGCGGCGCGCCCAAACCATCTGGCGTCCCAACCCAGACGGTGCGGGTGATGTCGGTCGTGCCATCGGCATATTGCCCGCCGGAATCGACCAGGAAGACCGAATTGGGTTCGATCGGCAGGTTCGATTCCTCATCCACCCGGTAATGCGGGATCGCCGCATGCGGCCCGGCGGCGGAGATCGTGTCGAACGACAGGTCGCGCAGCAGGCCGGTTTCCTCGCGATAGGCGCGCAGCTGGGCGGCGGCCAAAAGCTCGGTCTGCCCGCCCTTCGGCGCTTCGACCGAGAGCCAGTGGAGGAAACGCGCAATCGCTGCCCCGTCGCGGGCCTGGGCGGCGCGCTGGCCCTGCTGCTCGACCGGGTTCTTTTGCGCCTTGGGCAGGATGGTCGGGTCAAGCAGGTCGACGGCAGTGGCTCCGGCGGCGGCCAGCGCGGCATAGACCGCTTGGACCGACCGCTCCGGATCGACCGCCACCTTCTTGCCGGCCAGCTTGCCAAGGCCTGCCTCAAAGGCGCTGTAGGGCGCGATAGTGACGGCATTGCCGAGGTGGGCGCGCAGTTCTGGCGTGACCTTATCCTCGGCGATGAACAGCTCGGCCGTGCCATCGGCATGGGCGATCACGAAAGACAGCGCGACCGGGGTGCGATCGACGTCCGCCCCGCGAATGTTGAGCAGCCAGGCGACGCTGTCGAGCGCCGAGACAACCGCGGCATCCAGCCCCTTGGCGGCGAGCCATTCGGCCACCTGGCTGCGCTTGGCTTCGCTCGACTGGCCGGCCAGCTCGGTCGGGTGGACCAGCGCCGGGGCAGCGGAGGGGGCGGGGCGATCGGCCCAGACCACGTCTAACGGATTACCGCCGACCGGGACCATGCTAGCGCCCTTGTCCGCCAGCGCCTTCACGCAGGCATCGACCCACGGCTTGCCATGCAGCCAGGGATCGAACCCGATCTTGGCACCTGCCGGGGCATGCTCGGCCAGCCAGGCCGGGATCGGTTCGGCCGGGACCGAGCGGTATTCGAACAGCCGCGCGTCCACCTGGTCACGCACCTGGATGGTATAGCGCCCATCGACGAAGATCGCGGCCCGGTCCGCCAGCACCACGGCGGTCCCGGCCGAGCCGCCGAACCCGGTCAGCCAGGCCAGCCGCTGGGCATAGCCGCCGACATATTCGCTCATGTGTTCGTCGGAAATCGGGATGACAAAGCCATCGAGGCCGCGCGCCTTCAATTCCTTGCGCAGGGCTTCCAATCGGGCTTCGTGCGTGTTCATCAGCATGGCTTGCAGTCCTTCTGTGCGCACCATAGAGCCAGTCTATGAGTCTGACCACACCCCCCAAAGCCGCAAAGAAGCCCCACAGCGTGACCCATCACGGGATCACGGTGACCGACGATTACGCCTGGCTGCGCGATCCCGGCTATCCCGAGGTCAAGGACGCCGAGGTGCTCGCGCACCTCCAGGCGGAGAACGCCTGGTTCGAAAGCCGGATGGCGGGGCAGCAGGGCCGGATCGATGCACTGTTCAAGGAGATGCGCGCGCGGATCAAGGAGGCCGACAAGTCGGTTCCGCAGAAGGACGGCGATTTTCTCTATTGGATCGAGTTCGAGGAAGGCGCCGAATACAAGAAGTGGTGGCGCAAGCCGGTTGCAGGCGGGCCGGACGAGTTGATCCTCGATGAGGTCGCGCTGGCCGAGGGGCACGAATACTTCCGGCTTGGCGCGATTGCGGTGTCGAACGATGGCAAGCTGCTGGCCTGGTCGGTCGACGATAATGGGTCGGAGCGGTTCACCGCCCGGATCAAGGTGATCGCCACGGGCGAAGTGCTGCCTGACGAGATCCCCGGCACCCTTTCCAGCCTGGTCTGGGTCGGCCATGACAAGGGCCTGGTCTATTCCCTCGCCAACGAACAGTGGCGGACCGACAATGCCCGGCTGCACTGGCTGGGTCAGCCAATCTCAAGTGACGTTGAGCTTTACCACGAGGATGACGAGGGCTTCCGCGTCGGCTGCTCGCTTTCGGCCAACGAGGAATGGCTGATCATTGGCACGTCCGATCACGAAACCAGCGAAGTCCGGCTGGTCCCGGCAGCCGATCCGCTGGCCAAGCCGCTGCTGGTCAAGACCCGCCAGACCGGGGTCGAATACGATGTCGACCTGCGCGGTGAGACGCTGTTCGTCCACGCCAATGACACGCACGAGAACTTCCGCCTCGCCACGGCGCCGCTTGCCGATCCGGGCGCATGGACCACGCTGGTCGAGGGGACGGACGCGTTTTACCTGACCGGATTCGACCTGTTCCGCGATTTCTACGTCACTGAAGGCCGGGTCCGCGGGCTCGACCGGATCGAAGTGCGTTATTACGACGATCCGGCGCGCGTGGAGCCAATTGCCTTTCCCGAAGCCAGCTTTTCCGCTGGCCTGGGCGATAACCCCGAATGGGCAGTGACGACCCTGCGATTGTCCTACGAGAGCATGGTCAGCCCGGCCTCGGTGCTCGACTATGGTGTCGCGGGCCGCAGTCTGGCCACGCTGAAGGTGCAGGAGATCCCCTCGGGCTACGATGCCTCGCGCTATGCTACCGAGCGGCTGGAGATTGCCGCGCGCGATGGCACGATGATCCCGGTCTCGGTGGTCTATCGCAAGGACCGCAAGCCTGGTGGGCCGCTGCACCTCTATGGCTACGGCGCCTATGGGATTGCGATCGACCCGGGCTTTTCGACCAGCCGGCTCAGCCTGGTCGATCGCGGCTTTGCCTATGCCATCGCCCATATCCGCGGCGGCGATGACCTGGGCCGGGCCTGGTACAAGGCGGGCAAGCTCGAACGGCGCACCAACACCTTCCATGACTTTGTCGATGCCGCCAAGGGCCTGATAGAGCGTGGATTCACGCAGGCTGGCCGGATCAGCATTTCCGGCGGCTCGGCCGGGGGCGAACTGATGGGGGCGGTGATCAATTCCGATCCCCAGCTGTGGGGCGCGGTCGTGGCCCACGTGCCCTTCGTCGACGTGCTGGCGACCATGCTTGACCCCACCCTGCCGCTGACCCCGGGCGAATGGCCCGAATGGGGCAACCCGATCGAGGACCAGGCGGCGTTCGAACTGATCCGCTCCTACTCACCCTATGACCAGGTCAAGCCGCAAGCCTATCCGCCGCTGCTGGTCACCGCCGGGCTCAACGATCCGCGCGTGACCTATTGGGAGCCGGCCAAGTGGGTCGCCAAGCTGCGCGAGCTGAAGACCAACGATAACGAGTTGCTGCTCAAGACCAACATGGGCGCAGGCCATGGCGGCAAGTCGGGCCGGTTCGAGAGCCTGAAGGAAACCGCCGAGGAGTTTGCCTTCATCCTATGGCAGCTGGGGGTGCCAGAATGAGAAAATTGCCGTGAGCAATCGCTTCACCCTGACCTTCACGGCCGAGCCGCAGCACATCGACGAGCTGGGGCATGTGAACAACGCCGTGTGGGTGGACTGGATCCAGCAGATTGCCACGGCGCATTGGTCAGCCGTCGCCGCGCCGGAGCATCAGGCGGCCTATATCTGGGTCGTGACCCGGCATGAGATCGACTATCGCGGCAACGTCGGCCTGGGTGAGACTGTCACCGCGGAAACCTTCATTCCTGCGCCGCCGACCGGCGCGCGGTTCGATCGACGGGTCGATTTCCGCGATGGCGCGGGCAAGGTGATCGTCTCGGCCCGGACGACCTGGGCGATGCTCGACAAGGCCAGCGGCCGGCTCGCGCGGGTGCGCGACGAGATCACGCAGCCGTTCCGCCCGTTCAGCGAAGAGGCCTAGCCCAGTACCTCGGCCACCGGGGTATAGGCATAGCCCAGCTCGGTTGCGACGGCTTCGTAAGTCACCTTGCCGGCATGGACATTGAGGCCGTTCGCCAGGTGCGGATTGGCCTTCAGCGCCGCCTGCCAGCCCAGCTCCGCAATCCGCAGCGCGTGCGGCAGGGTCACGTTGTTGAGCGCGTAGGTGCTGGTCCGCGCCACAGCGCCTGGCATGTTGGCGACGCAGTAGTGGACGATACCGTCAACCACATAGGTCGGCTCGGCATGGGTCGTGGCGTGGCTGGTCTCGAAGCAGCCGCCCTGGTCGATCGCCACGTCAACCAGCACTGCCCCGGGCTTCATGCACTTCAACATGTCGCGCGTGACCAGCTTGGGCGCGGCGGCACCGGGGATCAGCACGGCGCCGATCACCAGTTCGGCCTCGCAGATCATCTGCTCGATATTGGCGCGGTTGGAAAAGCGGGTCTTGGCACGGCTTTCGAAATGGGTGCCGAGCCGTTCGAGCACTTCGGGATCGCGGTCGAGGATGGTCACGTCGGCGCCCAGGCCCACTGCCATCTGCGCGGCGTTGAAGCCGACCACGCCGCCGCCGATCACCAGGACGCGGCCCGGCAGCACGCCCGGCACGCCGCCAAGCAGCACGCCGCGCCCGCCGTGCGCCTTTTCCAGCGCGGTCGCCCCGGCCTGGATCGACATGCGCCCGGCCACCTGGCTCATCGGCTTCAAGAGCGGCAGGGTGCCGCCCGGGCCGGTCACCGTTTCATAGGCAATCGCAGTGACGCCGGAGCGTACCAGATCGGCGGTCTGTTCCGGATCGGGGGCAAGGTGGAGGTAAGTGTAAAGGATCTGCCCCGCGCGCAGCATGGCGCGTTCACCAGACTGCGGTTCCTTGACCTTCACGACCATTTCACAGCCGTCGAACACGGTCCTTGCATCGGGCTTGATGGCCGCGCCGGCCGCGGCATAGGCCGCGTCCTCAGCGCCGATACCCAGGCCTGCGCCGCTTTCCACCCAGACCTCATGACCATGCGTCACCAGTTCGCGCACCGATTCCGGGGTCAGCCCGACGCGGTATTCGTGGTTCTTGATTTCCTTGACGGTGCCGACGCGCATGGGAGGTCTCCTTCTAGCGATCTCAGCGAAATGGGACATTTCGCGCCTCGGAAATCGCGGCAAACGATGTTCGCGAATTTCGTTACAGTTGTTACCGGTTTGAGGCAAGGCGAGTGCGACCAGCCGTGCGGTCTCAATCCATTGATCTTGGCCCCGATCGGGCTAAGCTGGCGGCAATGAGCGAGCGCAAGCTGAGAGCCTGGCAGGCTGCCGGGTTGATCGACGCCGAAACGGCGCAGGCGATCCGTGCCTGGGAGGCGCAGAACGGCCGCCCGCTGGTGCTGTGGGCCGTGATCGGGATTGCCGTCCTCTCGATTGCCCTCGGGCTGATTTCAGTGGTTGCCGCCAATTGGGAAGACATCCCGGTGCTGGTGCGCCTCGGCGTGCACTTTGCGATGTTGATCGGGGCGGCGCTGGCCTTGTGGCGGCTGGGACAGGACAGCGAACGTCCCTGGCGCGAAGAGGCACTGCTGTTCGTGTTTGGCGCGCTGGGGCTGACCTTCTTTGGCCATCTGGGACAGGCCTACCAGACCACCTCGCCGCTGTGGCAGCCGCTGAGCGCCTGGCTGGTGCTGTTCGGCCCGCTGTTCCTGCTGCGCGGGCAGGGTGCGCCGAGCGCATTGGCGCTGATGGGCGTGCTGGTCTTCGCGGTCTGGGACTATGCGGTGTGGAGCCGGTCGGGGCCGATGGAGGTACTGCGCTTTGCCGTGCCGACCGCGCTGCCGCTGCTGCTGGCTCCGCTTGGCGCGGTACTGCGCGACCGGGGAGGTCGCATTCACTTCTGGCAGCGACTGGAAGAGCTGGGCTTTGCCTATGGGC
>JBEGOD010000169.1:0-3019 GCA_041182185.1 Pseudomonadota bacterium | reverse complement strand
TTTCGGTGCCGCGCGCAATCAGGGCATCGTCCTGCACCCGGCCGATCGCGGCCTGCAGGTGCGGGGCAAAGGTCTGCACGCCCATGCTGGCGTGGCTGACCCCGATCCAGCCGAGCACTTGTGCCCATTCCGCCGTGAGCGTGCGCGGGTCGATCTCGATCGACCAGATCGGATCGGCCAGCGACACGTGCAGCGTCAGCGCATCGACCAGCCGGACGAAGTCGGTTGGCGCGATCGCATTGGGGCTGCCGCCGCCGAAGGCGATCCGGCGCGCGGCAATCCGCCCGTCGAGCCGGACCCCGGCCAGGGCAATCTCGCGGTGCAGGGCATCGAGGTAGCTGGCGAGGCGCTGGCGGCGGTTGGCCGCACTGGTGTTGCAGCCGCAGTACCAGCAGATCTGCTCGCAGAACGGGATATGGACATAGAGCGAGACATCGCCCGAAGTCTGGCGCAGCGCGGTGTCGGCATCGGCGGCGCCGACGCGGTCACCAAACTCCGCAGCGGTGGGGAAGCTGGTATAGCGCGGGACCGGCTGGCCAAGCAGATCGGGGTAGTAAGTCCACATGGCGCTGCTTATCGGCAACACTGCGGGCGGCGTCATTGCGCAGGCTCAAATTTCAGCGTGCCGGTGCGCTTGCGGGTCGAGCCGCCGTGGCAGCCCTTGAGGCAATCCTGCTCGCCGGAGCCCTTGCGCGGACCTTCGCCGCCCTTGGGAATCGTAACGAGCCGGGTCTGCCCGTCACCGGTGCAGATCGGCACCAGCAGGCTGTCCCCGGCCAGCAGCGGCGCGGCGTGGAGCGCGGCCGGGGCAATCGCCAGCAGGGCAAACAGGCGCGCGGCGCGGTTCATGCCGGCCGATCGTCCTCGTCATCGATCAGGATCCGCGCGGCGGCCCCGTCAAGATCCTCGAACTGCCCGCGCTTCAGGGCCCAGAAGAAGGCCAGCAGTCCCAGCAGGCCGAGCCCCAGCGCGACCGGGATCAGTACCGCCAGGCCGTTCACCGGGCCGCTCCGTAAAGCCGCAGCGAGTTGGCAATGACGATCAGCGAGCTGGTCGACATCGCGGCGGCCGCGAACATCGGATTGACGTAACCAAGCATGGCCAGCGGCACGGCCAGCGCGTTGTAACCGATGGCGAGGACGAAGTTCTGGCGGACAATCCGCATGGTCCGGCGGGCCGCCAGCACGGCCTTGGGCAGGGCCATCAGCGAATCGCCCAGGAACACCAGGTCGGCCGCCTGCCGCCCGACGTCGCTCGCCGATCCAGGCGCGATCGATGCGTCGGCGGCGGCCAGCGCGGGTCCGTCATTCAGCCCGTCCCCCACCATCAGCACCTTGTGCCCCTGCCGCTGCAGCGCGGAAATCGCGTCACGCTTTTCGGCCGGGCTGGCGGCGGCCTGGGCAAACAGCCCAACCTCGCGCGCCACTTCGCCCACCGCGGCAGCATTGTCCCCCGATAGCAGCGAGACTTCCAGGCCCAGCGCCTTCAACCGCCCCAGCGCCGCCAGGGCCTCGGGCCGGAGCCGGTCGGTGAACGGGATCAGCCGGTCCGCGCGGCCCGCGATCCGCAGGGTGGTCGAAACCACGTCGGCTGAATCGCTCCGCCCAAGCGAGACCTGGTGGCCGTTCCAGCTACCCGACAGTCCGATGCCGGCAGTCTCCGCCACGCCATCGACCACAGCGGCGCGGCAGCCCCGCGCCAGCAAGGCTGCCTCCAGCGCGCGCGAATGCGGGTGACGGCTATGCGAGGCCAGGCCGAGCGCCACGCCGGCCGCTTCGGGATCGAGCGCGGCGATCACTTCGGGCGCGGGTTCGGGCCGGCCCAGGGTGAGCGATCCGGTCTTGTCGAGCAGGACCCGGTCCACTGTCGCGAGCCGCTCGATCGCAGAGCCGTCCTTGACCATGATCCCTGCACGCATCAGCGCGCCCGAGGCGACGACCTGGGCCACCGGCACGGCCAGTCCCAGCGCGCAGGGGCAGGTGATGATCAGCACGGCGATGGCGATGACGATCGAATGGTAGGCGCCGGCGCCGGCAATCATCCAGCCGACAAAGGTCAAGGCGGCCAGGGTGTGGACCGCCGGGGCATAGAGCCGGCTCGCCCGGTCGGCGATGCGGACATAGACCGACCGCGGCTGCTCGGCCGCATCCATCAGCCGGGCAATCTCGGCCAGCGAGGTATCGGCACCGGCGGCGGTAACCCGGATATCGACCGGGGCATCGAGGTTGAGCGTGCCGGCGTGGACGATCGTTCCGGTGCCGGCCGGGACCGGCGCACTCTCTCCGGTCAGCAGCGACTGGTCGAAGGCACTGGCGCCGCGGACGATCTCGCCATCGGCGGCCAGCCGTTCACCGGCAGCCACCCGCATGACCATGCCGGGCAGGAGGTTTGCCGCCGCGATCCATTCAAGCCCGCCATCGGAGGAAATCACGCTGGCACCAGGCGCCGCGTGGCTGAGCAGGGCATCGACCCCGGCACGGGCCTTGTCGCGCATCATCGCATCGAGCACCCGCCCGCCCAGCAGGAACAGGATCAGCATCAGCGCCCCGTCGAACCAGGCCTCGGCGCCGTTGGTCAGCGTTTCATAGTAGCTCAGCCCGGTGGTCAGCACGATCCCGATCGAGATCGGCACGTCCATGTTGGTCTGCCGCTTCTTCAGCGCTTCCAGGGCCGAGGTGAAGAATGGCCGGCCCGAATAGGCAATCGCGGGCGTTGCGATCAGTGCCGAGATCCAATGGAACAGGCTGCGGGTCGAACCTTCGGCGCCGGACCAGATGCTGACCGACAGCAGCATCACGTTCATGCAGGCAAAGCCGGCAACCGCCAAGGGGGCGAGCAGCGGCTTGGCGGCCGAGGGCGCGCGGCTGGATTCCTCGGCGCGCGGCTGGCTGGCAAACCCGATCGCATCAAGCGCCGCGATCAGCGTCGCCGGTTCGACCCCTTGATCGTGCTCGACCCGGACCTGCTTCGCGGTCAGGTTCACGCGGGCGGAATGGACCCCCGGCAGGGCGGCAAAGGC
>JBEGOD010000168.1:0-3135 GCA_041182185.1 Pseudomonadota bacterium | reverse complement strand
GCCGAAGGCAGCGCACACCAGGCCGCGATCCCCGCGGCAAAGCCCGCGACCAGCCACGGTGCGCGGGCGAAACCGGCCTGAGCCAGGAACAACTCAATCGCACGAAGTCCGCTTGCCAAGTTCACGCGCTTGCGCCAATGGCCATGCTGCATTGCAGCGTCCCCTACGGGGACGTCGCCGAGCGGAACATCGGGCAGGGCTTGGCGTGCCATGCCGCGACAAGACAGGATGAGTCGGGTAATGGCAAGTAGCGGAGCAAGCAGCGGAAAGATGGACGACCGCCCGGTCGTTACCCGCTTTGCCCCCTCGCCAACCGGCTACCTGCACATCGGCGGCGCGCGCACCGCGCTGTTCAACTGGCTCTATGCCCGCCACCACGGCGGCACTTACCTGCTGCGGATCGAGGATACCGATCGCGCCCGCTCAACCGAACCGGCGATCGCCGCGATCTTCGACGGGCTGGAATGGCTGGGCCTGGCGGGGGACGAGCCGGCGACCTTTCAGTTCACCCGCTCAGATCGCCATGCCCAGGTTGCGCACCAATTGCTCGAAGCCGGCCAAGCCTATCGCTGCTACCTGACCCAGGAAGAGCTGGCCGCCCGCCGCGAAGCCGCCCAGGCCGAACGCCGCACCTTCCGGATCGATAGCGAATGGCGCGAAGCCGATCCGGCCAGCGCTCCGGCCGGTCAGCCCCATGTCGTCCGCATCAAGGCCCCGCGTGAAGGCGAGACCGTGATCGACGACCAGGTCCCGGGCCGCGTCGCGGTGAATAATGCCGAGCTGGACGATTGCGTCCTGCTCCGCTCCGCCGGCACGCCGACTTACATGCTGGCCGTGGTGGTCGACGATCACGACATGGGCGTCACCCACGTGATCCGCGGCGACGACCACCTCAACAACGCCTTCCGCCAGCTTGCCATCATCCGTGCGATGCATGCGATCGAGGGGGGCTGGGAAGATCCGGTCTATGCCCACGTCCCGCTGATCCACGGACATGACGGCGCCAAGCTGTCCAAGCGCCACGGCGCGCTGGGCGTCGATGCCTATCGCGACGAGCTGGGGATCCTGCCCGAGGCGATGTTCAATTACCTGCTGCGCCTGGGCTGGGGCCACGGCGACGAGGAAATCATCAGCCGCGACCAGGCGGTCGAGTGGTTCGATATTGCCCATGTCGGCAAGAGCCCGTCGCGCTTTGACCTGGCCAAGCTGCAGAACCTCAACGGCCATTACCTGCGAGAGGCTGACGATGCCCGCCTGGCCGCGCTGGTCGCCCCAAGGATGGCCGGTCCGGTCAATGAAGCCCTGCTGGCACGGGCCATGCCGGTGCTGAAGGTGCGCGCCAAGGACCTCAACGAACTGGCGGCCAATGCCGCCTTCCTGTTCGCCCAGCGCCCGCTGGTGATCGAGGACAAGGCACTAGCGCTGCTGACTGACGATGCGCGCGCCCTGCTGGAACAGGTAAACTCCCGCGTCGCGGCGCAAAACGACTGGACTCTGGAAAGTCTGGAGGCCAGTTTGAAGGCAATGGCAGAGGAGCTTGGCCTCGGTCTCGGAAAGCTTGCGCAACCCCTTAGGGCCGCGCTAACGGGCCAGACAACCTCCCCGGGTATATTCGACGTATTGGTTCTGCTTGGTCGGGACGAAAGCCTGGCGCGGATTGCCGCCCAGGCGGTTCCGCCCGGTGCGGCGCAGGATTGAAGGAGCAAGATGGTGGGCAACCAGGTTAAACTGAACGCAAACGGCCAGGATTTCGACTACCCGGTGCTTTCGGGCAGCGTCGGTCCCGACGTGATCGATATCCGCAAGCTCTATGCCCAGACCGGCATGTTCACCTTCGATCCGGGCTTCACCAGCACGGCGAGCTGCGAGAGCGCCCTGACCTACATCGATGGCGATGAAGGCGTCCTGCTGCACCGCGGCTATCCGATCGGCCAGCTGGCTGAGCATTCCAGCTTCATGGAAGTCAGCTACCTGCTACTAAACGGCGAACTGCCGAGCCAGGCCGAACTGTCCGACTTCAGCCGCACGATCACCCGCCACACCATGCTGCACGAACAGCTGGCCACCTTCTATCGCGGCTTCCGCCGCGATGCGCACCCGATGGCGATCATGTGCGGCGTGGTTGGAGCGCTCTCGGCCTTCTATCACGACAGCACCGATATTGCCGATCCGCTGCAGCGCAAGATCGCCAGCCATCGCCTGCTCGCCAAGATGCCGACGATTGCGGCCATGGCCTACAAGTACTCGGTCGGCCAGCCGTTCATCTATCCGGACAACAACCTGTCCTACACCGGCAACTTCCTGAAGATGACTTTCGGCGTCCCGGCCGAGGAATATGAAGTGATCCCGGCGGTCGAACGCGCGATGGACCGGATCTTCATCCTCCACGCCGACCACGAACAGAACGCCTCGACCAGCACGGTGCGTCTGGCCGGTTCATCGGGCGCCAACCCGTTTGCCTGCATCGCGGCGGGCATCGCCTGCCTGTGGGGTCCGGCGCATGGCGGCGCGAACGAAGCCGCGCTCAACATGCTCAAGGAAATCGGCACGCCGGACAAGATCCCGCATTACATCGAGCGCGCCAAGGACAAGAACGATCCGTTCCGCCTGATGGGCTTCGGCCACCGCGTCTACAAGAACTACGATCCGCGCGCGACCGTGATGCAGAAGACCGTGCGCGAAGTGTTCGATGCGCTGAAGGTCACCGATCCGCTGTTCGAAACCGCTATGCGGCTCGAAGAGCTTGCGCTGAACGATCCCTACTTCATCGAAAAGAAGCTGTTCCCGAACGTCGATTTCTACTCGGGCATCATCCTTTCGGCGATCGGCTTCCCGACCACCATGTTCACCGCGCTGTTTGCCCTGGCCCGGACGGTCGGCTGGGTGGCCCAGTGGAACGAAATGATCAGCGATCCCGGCCAGAAGATCGGGCGTCCGCGCCAGCTCTACACCGGCCCGACGCAGCGCGATTACGTGCCGCTGGTCAAGCGCTGACCACAGCAAAGGCGCAGCCGAGTCGTTGACGCCGGTTTCTCAAGAGAAACCGGTTGGCTGCGCCAGCTCTACTCCGGCCCGACGCAGCGCGATACCATGCCGCTGGTCAAGCGCTGACCACAGCAAAGGCGCAGCCGAGTC
>JBEGOD010000167.1:0-7551 GCA_041182185.1 Pseudomonadota bacterium | reverse complement strand
CGGTGTTGCAGGTGCGGCACGGCGTGGTGGACGCCCATCGCGACCGAGCGCAGGACCAGGTTCATCGTCCAGTCCCATCCGGCTTCGTCGCATTCATCGATTCCGCCGCGCGCGCCGCCGGCGGCCGCATTGTTGAACAGCACGTCGAACCCGTCGTTCTCGCCACCCGCCTTGTCGAGCAGCGCCTTGATCTGGGCAACATCGCAGACATCGCAGGCCACCGGCACGATGCCCGGCACTTCGCCGGCCAGTGCTTCCGCCCCGGCCAGGTCGAGGTCGGCGGCATAGACCTTGGCCCCTTCCTTGGCGAACAGCCGGGCCGTTTCCTTGCCGATTCCCGATGCCGCGCCGGTGATCACGGCGACTTTCCCTGCAAAGCGCATATCCTCTGGTCCCTATGGCCTGTTTTGCCGCCAGCTTAGGGCTGAGAAAGGCGCGGTCAACGCCCATCCACTTTACGTTACGGCAAGCGGGCCTTGTCAGACGCTTAGCAAAATCCTTGGAAATCCGCGCTTGCACGCGCGGGGCGACTCGCCTTAACCTTTCGATTAAGAGAGGAGTCTGCGACCATGTCCGACCTTGATGCCTTCCGGGGCGAAATCCGCGCCTGGCTCGAAGAAAACTGCCCGGCCGAAATGCGCGAGCCTGCCCGCAGCGATGACGACATCTGCTGGGGCGGCCGCAAGTTCCAGTTCAAGAGCGCGGCCCAGAAGCAGTGGATGGAACGCTGCGCGGCCAAGGGCTATACCGTGCCCGACTGGCCCAAGGCCTATGGCGGAGCGGGGCTGAACGCGGCCGAGGCCAAGATCTGGCGCGAAGAAATGAACCGGATCGGTGCGCGTCCGCCGCTTTCCAGCTTCGGGATCTGGATGCTCGGCCCGGCGTTGCTCAAGTTCGGCACGGAAGAGCAGAAGGTCCATTACCTCGGCCAGATCGCCCGCGGCGAAATCCGCTGGTGCCAGGGCTATTCGGAACCGGGTTCGGGCTCGGACCTCGTCAGCCTGCAGACCTATGGCGAAGACAAGGGCGACCACTGGGTGGTCAACGGCCAGAAGATCTGGACCTCCTATGCCAACAAGGCGGACTGGATCTTCTGCCTGGTCCGCACCGACAAGACCAACAAGTACCAGGGCATTTCCTTCCTGCTGTTTGACATGGAAAGCCCAGGCGTTTCGACCAAGCCGATCCTGCTGATCAGCGGCAATTCGCCGTTCTGCGAAACCTTCTTCGACAATGTGACGGTGCCCAAGCACCAGATCGTGGGCGATCTCAATCGCGGCTGGGATGTCGCCAAGTACCTGCTCGGCCACGAGCGCGAGATGATCTCGGGCGCGGGCGGCAACGACCGGCTCAACACCATCGGCGCCTATGCCAAGCGCAATGGCCTGGAAGACCCGCTGCTGCGGGCCGAGCTTGCCATGTTCGATGTCGATGCCCTGGCCTTCAGCGCGATGGGCGAAAAGTTCCTGGATGAGATCAAGGTCGGCAAGGCCCACCCGGCCCAGCCGAACATGATGAAGTACGCCGGGACCGAGCTGAACAAGCGTCGGCACGAGTTGCTGATGGCAACCGGCGGTTCGGCTGCGCTCGAATGGGATAGCGAGGCTTCGGGCGGCGGCTCAAAGGCCCGCACCTGGCTGCGCACGAAGGCCAATTCGATCGAGGGCGGTACCAGCGAAGTCATGCTGAACGTCATTTCCAAACGCATTCTCGACCTGCCGGGAGCCTGAGCCATGGCGCTGTATCACAACGAAGACCAGGCCATGCTGGCCGACACCGCGCGCCAGTTCATGGGCGAGGAAGGCACCATCGGCAAACAGCTGCGCCACTGGCGTGACAAGAGTTGCAAGGACGGTTTCGGCCATGCGCTGTGGAAGCAGTTCGCCGAGCTTGGCTTCACCGGGATCCTGGTGAGCGAGGCCGACGGCGGGCTGGGCATGGGCCATGTCGAAGCCGGCATCGTGCTGGAAGAGATCGGCCGCAACCTGACGCCCTCGCCGTTCCTGACCAGCTCGGTCATGGCCGCGACCGCGATTGGCGCGGGTAACGATGAGCTGCGCGGCCGCTACCTGCCCGGGCTGCTGGCCGGGGACAGCGTCTTCGCCGTCGCGATCGACGAAGGTCCCAAGCACCGGCCCGAACGGATCGCCACCCGGGCCGAGCGCGCCGGTAACGGTTTCAAGCTGACCGGCGCCAAGGCCTTCGTGGTCCATGGCGGCAGCGCCGACATGCTGGTGGTTGCCGCGCGCACCGCCGGCGCGGACGATGATCAGGCTGGCGTCACCCTGTTCGCCGTGCCCAAGGATGCCGCCGGGCTCAGCCAGGATGCGGTCCGGCTGGTCGACAGCTCGATGGCGACCCATGTGAAGCTCGATGGTGTCCTGGTCGATGCCGATGCCGTGATCGGCGAGGTCGATGCCGGGCGCGATCTGCTTAACCGGGTGCTCAATGCCGGGCGGGTCGGCGCGGCGGCGGAAAGCGTCGGCGTGGCCGGCGGGGCCTTCGACATGACCACCACCTACCTCAAGCAGCGCAAGCAGTTCGGCCAGCTGATCGGTGAATTCCAGGCGCTGCAACACCGCGCCTCGCACCTCTATTCGGAGCTGGAAATTGCGCGCGCCGCGGTGATCAAGGCGCAACAGCTGCTCGATGCCGGGTCCGAAAAGGCCGAACTGATGGTTTCGGTTGCCAAGGCCAAGGCCGGCAAGGCAGCCAGCCTGGCGGTCAAGGAAGGGGTGCAGATGCACGGCGGGATCGGCATGACCGACGAGTACGACATCGGCCTCTACATGAAGCGCGACCGCGCCCTCGCCGAATTCATGGGCGACATGTACTACCATGCCGAGCGCGTCGCGCAGCTCAGCGGCTATTGAGGAACAAGCACATGGATTTCAGCAAACTGTTCAGCCTTGAAGGCAAGGTAGCCCTGATCACCGGCGGCAGCCGCGGGATCGGCAAGATGATCCTGGAAGGCTACCTCGCCGCCGGCTGTGCGCGGGTCTATATCACGGCCCGCAAGCGCGAGCAGATCGCCGAGACGGTTGCCGAGTTCGAGGCTCAGTACCCCGGCAAGGTGATCGGCCTGCCGGGCGATCTGACCCAGATGGAAGACCTCAAGCGCGTGGTGGCCGAACTCTCGGCGCGCGAAAGCAAGCTCGACATCCTGGTCAACAATGCCGGGGCGGCCTGGGGGGCGGAATTCGACCAGTTCCCCGAAGCCGGCTGGGACAAGGTGATGGACCTCAACGTCAAGAGCCTGTTCTTCCTGACCCAGCAGCTCCACGGGCTGCTCAAGGCAGCGGGCAAGTTCGAGGCGCCGGCCAAGGTGATCAACATCGCCTCGATCGACGGGATGCGGCCGAACCCCTGGGAAACCTATTCCTACCAGGCCTCTAAGGCGGCGGTGATCCACCTGACCAAGCGGCTCGCCGCGCGGCTGATCAAGGACAACATCGTGGTCAGCGGGATCGGCCCGGGCGCCTTCCCGAGCGAGATGAACAAGGCCGCCGCAAGGAACCCGGAAGGCAGCGCCAAGGGCATTCCCTACAAGCGGGTGGGCGTGGCCGAGGACATGGCCGGCGGGGCGATCTACCTCGCCAGCCGGGCGGGCGACTATGTGGTCGGCACCACGATCCCGATCGATGGCGGGATCGTCAACGGCTGGGTTCCGGAGGTCTTCCAGGACGCTTCGGGCGGGCACTGACGCGATGAAGCACCAGCTGCGGACCCTCGCCACAGGCATCTACTTCGGCGAGGGGCCGCGCTGGCATAATGGCCGACTATGGTTCTCCGATTTCTACGCCCACCGGGTCTGCTCGGTCGACCTGGCCGGCGACCTGCGCACCGAACTACAGTGCGATGGGCAGACCTCTGGCCTGGGCTGGATGCCCGATGGGTCGCTCCTCGTCGTCAGGATGGAACTGCGCGCGGTCTGGCGGCGCTGGCCGGACGGACGGTTTGAGCCCCACGCCGACTTGACCGACTATTCGGCGCACCTGTGCAACGACATGGTCGTCGACGCTGCAGGCCGGGCCTATGTCGGCAACTTCGGCTTCGACCTCGACGCGGCGATGCGCGTGCGCGGACCGGCCGGGGTCATCGCGGATCACCCCACGACCGTGCTGGCGCTGGTTCAGCCCGATGGCATGGTTGGCGATGCCGCACCGGGCGAGCGGTTCAGCTTCCCCAATGGCATGGTGATTTCGCCCGATGGCGGCACCCTGATAGTTGCCGAAACCTTTGGCCAGCGCCTGACTGCGCTTGATGTGGGGCCGGCGGGCGTGCTGTCGAACCGCCGCGAATGGGCGCCTGTGGCACCGCGGCTGCCGGATGGCATCTGCCTTGATGCAACCGGCGCGGTCTGGATTGCGAACCCCGCCGCGCCTGAATGCGCTCTGATCGCCCCCGGGGGCGAAGTGCTCGACCATGTCGCGACCGGCGAGCTCAATTGCTATGCCTGCATGCTCGGCGGCCCGGAGGGTCGCCATCTGTTCATGCTGGTGGCTCCGCCTGATGCCGCCAAGGCGCCCCGCGGCAAGCTGCTCGTCACCGAAGTCGGCGTTGGCCGGGCCGGCTTGCCCTAGTCGCGCAGCAATCCGCGCACGAAGCCGATCAGCCCGGTCTGGCGGGCGCGCTTCATGCGTTCGGCGTGGAGAATCTCGCGGACCTTCTCGAAGCAGAGTTCGACGTCGTCGTTGACCACGACATAGTCATAGCCGTCCCAGTGGCTGATTTCGGCGCGGGCGCGTTCCATCCGCGCGGTGATGACCTCGGGGCTGTCGGTGCCGCGACCGGTCAGGCGACGGCGCAGTTCTTCGATGCTGGGCGGCAGGATGAACACCCGGACCACGTCCTGCTGGTCCTTCTGGTAGAGCTGCTGGGTGCCCTGCCAGTCGATGTCGAACAGGTAATCCTGCCCTTCCTTGAGGCCAGCGCGGATCTGCGCCTTGGGCGTGCCATAGCATTGGCCGAACACCTGGGCCCATTCGTAGAACTCGTCCGCCTCGACCATGCGGTCGAACTCGGCCTGGTCGACGAAGTGGTAATGGACGCCGTCGATCTCGCCGGGGCGGATCGGACGGGTGGTGGCCGAAACGGACAGGGCCAGTTCGGCGTCGCGGTCCAGCAGCATCCGGCTGATCGTGGTCTTCCCCGCGCCCGAGGGCGAGGACAGGATCAGCATCAGCCCGCGGCGCTGGAGGGCATCAGTGGTGGATTTGGCGGTATCGACCATGCGCTCCAATCGCGCATGGCGCGCAGGCAATCAAGCCTTTGGCTTGGTGTTTTGCCCTGTCGCGCTCGCTTGATTGCCTTCACCCTTGCCCTTGCGGGCCCTGCGCCGGTCATAGAGCTTCTTGGCGACCAGACCCGAGGTGACGACGATCGCGCCGGGGACGGACCGGGTGGCAACCCGCATCGCCACGGCCCCGGCAATCCCGGCAAAGATGTTGCGCTTGGCCACAGTCTCGGCCGGGGTATCGGGCAGGACCTTGTCGATGGCCCGGTTGAGCAGCCGTCCGCCGCCTTGCCGGGCTAGTCGCGCCAGCAGGCGATCGGGCGAGGTCACTTCTTGCGCCCGAAATCGACCGAGACGACGTTCGAACCGGGTTCGCCCTCAACCGCTGGCGGCGCGTCGTTTTCGGCATCGTCGTGCGGCTCAGGCTCGTCGGCCTGTCCCAGCGCCTGGAACTGCAGCCCGAAATCGACCGACGGATCGACGAAAGCCGTGATCGCGGAGAAGGGAATATCCAGTTTGGCCGGCACCTGGTTGAAGGTCAGCCCCACGGTAAAGCCCAGCTCGTCCACGCCCAGATCCCAGAACTTGTTCTGAAGCACGACGGTCATCTCGTCCGGGAAGCGTTCCTTCAGGTGCTGCGGGATCGAGACCCCCGGCGCGCCGGTCTTGAAGGTAATGTAGAAGTGATGCTCGCCCGGCAGCGTGCCGCCGCCGGCCACGATCTCGCCCAACACTCGCCCAACCACGGCGCGCAGCGCCTCCTGCACGATTTCGTCGTAGGGGATCAGACTGTCGGGTGAGCTGTCATTCATGGCGTCACAAGTGGCTACGGCATGCGTTCCGGTCAAGGGCAAAGCGCTTGCACAGGGCCATTTCCGGCCTATAGGCCAGCCCATGCGTACCGGACGGATCGCCCGCAAGACTCACGAAACCGACATCCTCGTCGAAGTGAACCTCGACGGGACTGGCGCCTATGATGTTTCGACCGGGATCGGCTTTCTCGATCACATGATCGAACAGTTCAGCCGCCACTCGCTGATCGACGTCACGTGCCACGTGAAGGGCGATCTCCACGTCGACCAGCACCACACGACCGAGGACAGCGCGATTGCGCTGGGCCAGGCAATCGCCGAGGCGCTGGGCGACAAGGCCGGGATCGGCCGCTACGGCGCGGCCTACAGCCCGATGGACGAGGCGCTGGCCCGCGTCGCGCTCGACATCTCAGGCCGCCCCTGGCTGGTCTGGAACGCGCAGTTCACGCAGGAGCGGCTGGGCGAAATGGATACCGAGCTGTTCGAGCACTGGTTCCAGTCGATCGCCCAGGCGGTCGGCATCACGCTGCATATCGAGTTGCTCTACGGCACCAACAACCACCACATCTGCGAAGGCATCTACAAGGGCTTTGCCCGGGCAATGCGGCAGGCGGTGGAGCTCGACCTGCGCAAGGGCGGGGCGATTCCTTCAACCAAGGGAGTCCTTGGTGGTTAGCCAGCCGCCTCCGCGGCTGGCTGGCATCACCGGCCCGCTCCCCCGGCCCAACCACCCACAGGGTATCCTTATCGGGTGGTTGGGCCGGGGGAGCGGGCCGGTGATGCCCCCGCGTCAGCGGGAGACGGGTCGTGGCTGAAGTTGTTGCCCTCGTCGATTACGTCGCGGGAAACCTTCACTCCGTTGCCAATGCGCTGAAGGCAGCTGGAGCGGAAGGCGTCCAGATCACCGCTGACCCAGATGTGGTCCGCGCCGCTGACCGCATCGTGCTGCCCGGCGTCGGCAGTTTCCGGGCTTGCGCCGAAGGGCTGCGCGCCATCCCGCACCTGGTCGAAGCCATGACCGAACGCGTGCTGGTCGGTGCGGCACCGTTCCTGGGCATCTGCGTCGGTATGCAGCTGCTGGCCTCGCGCGGGGTCGAGCATGGCATTACCCCGGGGCTCGACTGGATCGGCGGTGAAGTGCGGCTGATCGAGCGGACCGATCCGGCGATCAAGATCCCGCACATGGGCTGGAACGACGTGATCGTCCGCCCCCACGCGCCGCTGCTCGAAGCGGGCGAAGCCTATTTCCTGCACTCCTACCACTTCGTTCCCGAGGACGGGCACCATGCGCTGGCGATGACCGATCACGGTGGCGGACTGGTTGCGGCGGTCGGCCGTGACACGATCCTCGGGGTGCAATTCCATCCGGAAAAGAGCCAGGCCTATGGGCTGGCGCTGCTCCGATCGTTTCTGGAGTGGAAGCCATGAGAGTCGCGCATGCCTGGATCGGCCAAGCCTCGGCTTGGCCTGGTGCAACACCGGCCCGCTCCCCCGGCCCAGCCA
>JBEGOD010000166.1:0-18552 GCA_041182185.1 Pseudomonadota bacterium | reverse complement strand
CATAGGACCGGCCTCCGATCCTGTCAGCAGCTAAACAATCTTGGGCAGATGATTCTTTGGGTGAACAAAAGGCAGCTTTTGTTGACGAGGTTTTGTGACCTCATTGGCTGCTTTGTCAGCGACATCGGCCGAATTGCCAAGGTCAACGCGAACTAAGCGCCAATCGACAGACGACGGTGTTCAGCGCGATGGCAATTTGCGCAAAGGCAAAGCAAGTCTTCGACCTTCGTCTCGTGCCCATCATCCATATCCTTGAGTGGAATGGTAGCGGCGGCAGTGGCCTAGAATCTGACCATCGGCTTCATCGACCTGAAGCCACCAGCGGCACTCGCGGCATAGCGATTGGCTAGGCTCGATCGTTATGTCAGCAACGATGGTCGCGCCAGTACCTATCCCAGCGCAGCACAGTGCCTGTTTGCACCATGGCGCAGGACAGGTCGCCTACCGTTGGAGAGTGGCACCAGGCCGCCGTCCGGCTGCCTCCGGCGCCGCCCACGGACTGGCAGGTCAGCGTTGGCCCTTTGACAAAAATATGCCCTTCTGGGCTTGTCCCGGTCTGTCGGCCCACCAGCCGCACCAGAGTGTCACGAGCATCGATGGCGCTCGCATCAGGGCAAGGCTGGTTGGCGTTGCAGGTGCCGTTCATCTCGCGTGCGGCGATGCCCGAGAGCCGAACGTGCGGGCCTTCAGCGCACCAGATCGGGCCATCACCATCCCAAACGCGGATTGGCGTGCATTCGAAGGACTGACCGGCCGGCACGATCGCGGCGGCCACTAAAAGGAGACTGATCATCGGCCTCTATATGGCTCACAACCAACGCCGTCACCATCCCGATCGAGATGCGCGCCATATCCCGCCTGCCCGCGGTAGACCGGTGCTGCACCAGCCGCGCGGGTGCTGTCATCTGTGGATGGCCCCTGCGTTGCAAGGGGTAAATTGAGTTGATGATCGGATCTGTCGGGTGCGGTCATCTGTCCGGCCTGTTAGCGCGGTGCGATGACCGCTGGCCGGGTCCCACTCAGTCTAGCGAGCTCGAAGCTCCGACAGCACCTCGGGTTGTCCCGGCCGTTGCGGCCGCGTTCAAATCGTCATCATCACTTCAATGAGCACCCTTACAGTTCGACGCGGCGGCGTATGCGGGCCGCGATTGATGTCAAACGGCGACGGGCGTACGATAGGCTTCGCCGCGCGCCAGCAAAGCCCAGACGATCGGAGCGGTCTTGTTGGCCATGGCCACAGTGACCAGGCGAGCCGGCTTGCGCTCGAG
The DNA here is from genome assembly GCA_041182185.1 of Pseudomonadota bacterium. Lineage (GTDB taxonomy): Bacteria > Pseudomonadota > Alphaproteobacteria > Sphingomonadales > Sphingomonadaceae > Novosphingobium. Next base: position 17,284 of record JBEGOD010000166.1, on the reverse strand, counting down.
CATGCCGCGCACCCAGCTGGTGGCGGATGTCAGCAGCAAACAGCGGTACGAACCGGTTTCACTAGAGCCGCACCGTCTCGTGGCAAATGTCGATGCCGCGCTCGAACAGCAGGTCCTCGACATTCCTGACGCTTAGCGGGAAGCGCACATACATCAGCACCACAAAGCGGTTCACCTCGGGCGATGAGTGGAAATACCTGAACGGATTAGCGGGTTTGCGCGGGCGGGGCATGGCTCTTCCCTAGGCACTAGCTACCTTCACCGCTAGCGGTACAATCTTTTTGACACTGCCCTTTTGACACCGACGCGATCGGACATAATAACGTGCCTGTGAGCGCATAATTTATTCGCACAGCCGATACTGCCCAGACGCATCACGCTGATTTTTTCGCTCCCACGGATTATGGTGGCAATGGGTTGAACTTCTGGACGCGGCATTATGACGCTGACTGCCCCCTTGCCACTGCGAATGCCGGAATGGGCGACCGCGCTGCTGGCGGCAATTCTGTTGCTGACCGGTGCCACTGCGGCGAATTCAGCGCCCGCGCCGCCATCAATTGACGTGGTCTTGCAGCCCGCGCTTGATCCCACCCCGGCGCTTGGCGTGACCATGCGGCTTTCTGCACCAGACTTGCCAGCGGGCGCGGCCTTGCTGCGCATGCCGGTGGTGCTGGTGGGGACTCCCACGGCGGCTTATGCTGCGAGTGACGTAACCGCGCGCGATGCCGTGGGCGCATTGCCCCTGACGTTTCTGGACGAGGCGCCGGGCGGCAGCGGAATTTATCGCCAATACCTGGTTGCTCGCGCCACGTCGGGGCCGGTGACAGTCAGTTATCGCGCTGCTCCGCGTGCGGTCGGTCCGGAAACGCGCAATGGGCCGCTGTTCGACTGGCGGCGCGAAGGTGAAGGCATGATGGGCGCGGGCGTCTATTTCTTTGCCGTCCCGCCGCGCGAGGCGAAGCACCGCATTCGCCTGTCGTGGGATCTGCCGCCCGGCCTGCGTGGTGTTTCCAGCCGAGGCGAAGGCCCGCAGTCATGGGAAGACCAGCCCGACAGCCTGGCCTACACCTTCTATGCTGCCGGCCCGGTGCAAAGCGCCCCGACGGATGGACGCGGCGACTTTGTATTCTATTGGCTGCGGCAACCGCCCTTCGACCCCGCCACGTTGGGCCAGAACACCGAGCGCCTGTTCCGGTCGATGGCGGCATTCTTTGGCGAGCGCGGACAGGCCTACCGCGTGTTCGCCCGCAGCAATCCATATCCGGCGGGTGGGGGCACCGCGCTCGCCCGCTCGTTCATGTTTGGCTATGGCAGCAACGGGCAAAGCAATCCCAATGGCATCGACATGCTGGTGGCGCATGAAATGGCGCATACCTGGCCCAAACTGGCGGGCGATCATGCGCTGACTGCCTGGTACAGCGAAGGGACGGCAGAGTTCTATTCCGTGCTGCTGTCGCTGCGGGCCGGCACGATCGATCACGCCCGGTTTCTGTCGCTGATCAACCGCAAGGCCGAAAGCTATTACACCAGCACCTACCGCGAACTCAGCAATGCCGAGGCAGGAAAGCTGTTCTGGAAAGACCCCCGCGCCCAGCGCGTGCCGTATGAGCGGGGCTTCCTCTACCTCGCCCGGTTGAATGGCCAGATCCGCGCAAAGTCCCGCGGCACGCGAGGCGTCGATCAACTGGTGCTGGAAGTGCTCAACCGCCAGCGCAAGGGGCAGCAGGTGGGCAATGCCGAATGGCGCGCACTGGTTGTTGCCGAACTGGGTGAACGGGCCAGCGCGGAATTTGACGACATGGCGGCGGGGAAATTGCTGGGCCCACCGGCCGAGGCGTTTGCTCCGTGCTATCGCCTGGTTCCGGCCACACTGACCCGGTTCGAACTGGGCTTCAGCGACAGCCGCCCGGACATGATCAAGGACTTGCGCCCTGGCACTTCAGCCGAACGCGCGGGCCTGCGTGAGGGCGACGTCATCCTGTCCATGACCCCGCTATCAGAGGTCCGCGACAATCCTGCTGCTGAAATGGTGCTGGAAATCCGGCGCGGAGACCGCACCCTACCGGTGCGCTTCACCCCGCGCAGCGATCCGGCAGCCGGCTGGCAATGGGAGCGCGCGGCAGGGGTTTCGGACCGCACTTGCAAACTTTAGACTTGGCCATGGTTCACAAGGAAATTGCGATGTTGCGATGGGCAATCCTGATACTGGCGGCCGCTGCCCTGCCCGCCTCCGCGCAGACCATGCCGCCGACCGCCCCCGCCTCGGTCACACGCGTTTCGGACGAGCTGGTGCGCATGGCCGACCTGCCGCCCGCGCGCCGGTTCGTGACCGATCACCGCACTAGCATTGGCGGCAAGGTGATCGAGTATCAGGCGATTGCGGGCGAAACCTATATCGCCAACCTTGCCGGAGAGCCGATCGCCAGCATTTTTGCCTTTTCCTATCTTGCCAAAGGCAACGATTCCGCGCGGCCGGTGCTGTTCGTGTTCAACGGCGGTCCGGGATCTTCGTCGGTCTGGCTGCACATGGGCGCCATCGGCCCGCGGCGGCTGGTGCTGGATGCCGAAGTCAATCCGACCAGCGTTCCGCCATTCGGGGTTCGCAGCAACCCTTTCAGCGTGCTGGACGTTGCCGATCTGGTGTTTATCGACCCGGTCGGCACGGGCTACAGCCATGCGATCGGGAATGCGAAGGATAGCGACTTCTATGGCGTCGATGCCGATGCCGATGCCGTGGCGCGGTTTATCGAAACATGGCTGAGCGAACATGGCCGCTGGAACTCTCCCAAGTATCTGCTGGGCGAAAGCTATGGCAGCGTTCGCGCCGCCGTCTTGCCCCGCGCCCTGATGGGCGGGCCATTGTATGGCGGGACCATGCGCGGGATAACCGTCGACGGGGTAATCATGCTGGGCCTGGCGCTGGATGTCCGCCACGGCGAACCCGCGCCGGGAATGCCGACGCGCGAACAGCTGATCCTGCCCGCGATGGCCGCAACCGCATGGTATCACCGCCGCGTCGAGCGGGCCGGTCAGACGGTGACGCAGTTCCACGATGCCGCCGCCCGTTTTGCCAGCGAGGAATACGGTCCGGCACTGGCCGCACTGGCTGCCGGAACGCTGCCCCCAGCAGACAAGTCGCGCGTCGCGGACAAGCTGGCCGCATTCACCGGGACCAGCGCAAAGGCGTGGCTTGATGCCAATCTGCGCCTTGGCCAGGGACCGTTCCTGAAATCGGTCATCGCCGATCAGGGGCTCGAGGCGGGCGCTTATGACAGCCGCTACACCCTGCCGCTGACGGGTGGGCTGGGCGATCCGGTGGCGGACGATCCCGCCATGGGCCGATATGTGCCCGGCTTTGTCGGTGCGTTCCACGACATGCTGCGCCGCGATCTAAAAGTGGCGATGCCGGTGCCCTACAAGTCGATCACATGGGTGACGCTGAACCCGCAGTGGAACTGGGATCGGGTTGGCATTCCGCCCGCGCCTTCGTTCGGCGCGGAACTGGCCGCCGCGATGCGCCGCAATCCGCGCCTGCGGGTGATGGCGGCATCGGGGCTGTATGATCTGGTAACGACTGCGGCCGCCGGGGCGGAGCAGATCCGATACGCGGGCCTGCCCGCTGATCGCGTGACCCTGCACAATTACGAATCCGGCCATATGCTCTACCTGGGCGATACCGCGCCGCAGTTTGCGGATCACGTGCGCAGCTTCATTCGCGCCGGACGCGGCGGACAATGAGGCGTCGCACCGCCATTCTTGCCGCATCCCTGCCAATGGTTGCCGCCCCGACCCTGGCCGCGCCGGAGCCTGCGCTGCAGCTGACGTTGCTCCCCATCGCCGAGACGGATGGCCGGATCGAGCGGCTCGAAGTGACGCAGGTCTGGACCGGCGTTTCTGCACAGGCGGGCGCGCCTGTGCTGCGGCTGCCCCTGATCGTGAGCAACGTCGATACCGTGGCGACAGGACTGACGGATCTGGTTGCCCATGACGCGCGCGGCGCGCTGTCCTTGACCACACGCGATGTCGACCTGCCCGTCACTGCCGCGCGCGATGCCGAAGCAGGCGGCCCATCGCGCGAGTGGATTGCGGCGCGCGCAATCACGGGCAAGCTGACGGTGCGCTATTCCATGCCGGCCCAGGCCGTGCTGCCACCGCGCGGGGCGGCGCCGCCATTTTCATTCAGCGGCGATGGCGGCGGGGTGTCGGCTGCCGGGCAGGTCTTTCTGCTCCTGCCGCCGGGCGACGGGAAATACCGGCTGCGGCTGAACTGGGACTTGTCCGCCGCGCCGCGCGGGACGCAAGCCGTCAGCAGCTTGGGGATCGGCAATCAGCACCCTGGCATAGCAGTGAGCGGAGCGAAATTGCGCAGCAGTTTCTACATGGCGGGGCCCTTGCAAGTCTGGCCGGGTGATCTCCGCGCCCGCTTCATCGTCGCGGCGCAGGGCTCCCCCGGCTTTTTTGTTCCCGATCTAGCGAGCTGGGCTGCGCGGCTGCACACCCGGTATGCCGCCTTTTTCGGGCAGCAGAAGACCCCCGCCTATGTCGTCTTCCTGCGCCACAATCCCATCAACGCGGGCGGCGGCGTGGGGCTGGATCATTCGTTCGTGCTGACGTTTGGCAAGAACGGCGGGGATGACGCCGAGAAGCTCAAGCTGACCCTGGCGCATGAAATGTTCCACACGTTCCAGCCGTTCATTGCGCAGCCGGCCGGACTGGAATCTTCGTGGTTCGGCGAAGGTCTGGCCAGCCTGTATGAAGTGCGGTTGCCGCTCCGGTTCGGGCAGATCAGGCCGCCTGACTTTCTGGACAGGATCAATTTTGCGGCCGGGCGCTATTACACCAGCGCGATGGCAACCGTGCCCAATGCCGAGGTCCCGCGCCGCTTCTGGGCCGACACGCGTATCCGCACCCTGCCCTATGATCGGGGGATGCTCTATTTTGCCGCCGTCGATGCCGCGATGCGGCGAACGCATGGAGGCAAGCGTTCGCTGGATGATCTGGTGCTGGCAACGCTGTCCCGGCAAGCGGGCGGCGCGCGCACCAGCAATGCCGATTGGGAAGCCTTGCTGGAGCAGGAACTCGGCCTGACGGCTGTTTCCGAATTCCGGGCATTTCTGAATGGAGCGCTGCAATTGCCGCCATCCGACGCGTTCGGACCATGCTTTCGCCGCACCACCAGACCCTTGCGCCGGTACGAGGTGGGGTTTGAACCAGCCGTGCTGGCTGAACCGCGCCGCGTAGTGCGCGGGGTAATTCCGGGTAGCGCGGCGGCGGCGGCAGGCCTGCGGGACGGCGACGAGATCGTCGATCCCGTGCCGCAGGACGGCATACAGGGCAACCAGACACAACAACTGACGCTGAAGCTGCGCCGGGGCGATGATGTGTTCTCGATCAAGTACTTGCCACGTGGCGAGACGGTCGATTCCTATCAGTGGGAACGGGTTGCCGATGTGGCCGACGACCGGTGTGCGTTATGACCGGCACTCCGCGCCTGTCTCGCCGCGCCGCGCTCAAGGGGGTTGCAGCGCTGCCGGTCGCGGGGATGCCAATCGCCGGGCTGGCAGCGCCAGCGACTGCGGCGATCCCGGCCGAGCCGTCCATCGTGCTGCCCGCCCGATCGGCATTCCAGCAAAGCGAACTGGCCTACCTCGACAATGGCACCCAGCATCCGATCAGTCTGGGCGCTCGCGCTGCCATCGACCGCTATCTGGCCAAGCGGAGCCTCGATCCGGCGGCTCAGGGCTACGTGCTGGACGAGGATGGCCTACTGGCCAAGTTCGCCCGGCTGATCAACGCCGATCCGGGCGAGGTCTGCTTCGTCCAGAGCACCACCGCCGGAGAGCAGGCGGTGATCCGCGCGCTGGGTCTGCCGCAGGAGGGCGGGCACGTCGTCAGCGACACGTTGCATTTTTTCGGATCGCTGCCGCTCTATGAAGACCTCGCGCAGCGCGGGGTCTACGTCAGCTGGGTGCGGGCGGTCGATGGCAGGATACGGCTGGAGGACATGCGTGCGGCGCTGCGGCCGGACACGCGACTGGTTGCGCTGTCACTGGTATCGACGATCAACGGGTTCGAGCATGATCTGAAGGCCGTGTGCGACCTCGCCCATGCTCATGGCGCCCTGGTCTATGCCGATGTGATTCATGCCGCCGGGTGCGTGCCGTTCGATGTAAAGGCCAGCGGCGTCGATTTTGCGGCCTGCGCTTCGTACAAATGGCTGATGGGCGATTTCGGGCTGGGCTTTCTCTACGTTCGCAAGGACGTTCTGCCGCAACTGAACCGCCAGAACTGGGGCTATTACGGGATCGCGTCGTTCACCAGCCACGTCTATCCGCTTGATCCACCCGGCGCGACGGTGGCGGATTATGCCTTTCGCGACGATGCGAGCGGTGCGTTCGCAATCGGCACGCACGCGCACACTGTGATCGCGCAACTGCACCATTCGCTGGACTGGATCGCGCGGATCGGGGTCGCGCAGATCCAGCGTCATGCGCAGGTCCTGCTGGCCCACGTGCGCGAGGAACTTCCCCGGCGCGGCTACCGCCTGCTGACCCCGCCAGAGGCTCGCACGCCGCTGCTGGCAGTGGAGCTGTGCGATGCCCGCAAGCTACTGGGCGAGCCGCTGAAAGCCGCAGGCGTGCAGATTGCGATCAGCGCCAACCGGTTCAGGCTGTCGCCGTCGGTCCAGAACGATCACACCGACATCGAGCGGTTCTTGCGGGCCCTGCCCCGCGCCTGAATTGCCGCACCGGCCATTCGACCATGACCGGTGCGGCACGATCGGCCCCCAAGGACTGTAAGGGGCCGAAACGGCTTACCATTCCTTGTTCACCATCGCCCGCACATCGGCGGACAGTTCTGCCAGGCTGGTTTCGATGGAATAGGGCATGTGCCCGCCCTGATAGGTTTTGGTGCGGACGCGCTCGCGCGGCCAGCCGCCCTGGTTGACCAGGTAATCCATCGCGCCGACGGTGGTCTGCGTGTCATAATAGCCATTGCTGACGAACAGCCGGAAATCCGGGCTGCCCTGCATCAGCGCGGTGATCGCCGTGCCATAGGGCCAGTCGCCGAACGGGGTCTTGTTGGGCCCCCAATCCCATCCGGCGAGGCCGCCGACCCCGGCGTGATAAAGCCGGTAGCCATTGCTTTCGACGCCCAGATCGCTGGCCAGATAGCGCAGGAAGTTCTGGCCATAGACATCGGTCACGGCGCTGAACGGATCGGGTCCGCTGGCCGGTCCGCGATAGCGCGCGTCATTCGTGCCGAGCCGTTCGCCGGGAAACAGCGCGCGCTGGTATTCCACCTTGGACATTCGCAAGCAGCGGCGCTGCCATTCCTCGGCCAGAATGCCGGTAAAGGCCTGCAGCTCGCGCGCGACCGCTGCTACCCGGTCTGGCGCGGCGCTGTCTCCCGCGAACAGGACCGACAGGTATTCACCGCCGCCATAGGCCTTGGCATCGGTCATGAACTGCTCAAAAGTGCGACCGCGCCGCTCGGCCTTGTCATGCCACCACGCCGTGGCCGCGAGCGTCGGCAGCGACACGGCATAGCTGATGATGTTGCCGGGACGCTGGGCATATTCGATGATGTTGACCGCCTGCCCGATCAGGATCAGCCCGGCGGGCGGGCGCCCGGCGGCCAGCAACTGCTCTGCCGCCGCAGGCGCGCGCAGCGTGCCATAGCTTTCCCCCACCAGATAGACCGGCGAGGCTTCCCGCCCGTGCGCGCGGGTCCAGCCCAGCACCAGCTGCTGTAACTGGCGCGCATCCGCCGTGACCGAGAACTGCGATTCGGGTGCAACGCCGGGTGCCACAGCGCTGAAGCCGGTACCTGCCGGATCGAAGAACACCACATCCGCCACGTCCAGCGGCGCGTAAGGATTATCGACCAGTTTGAACTGATCCAGCGGCACCGAAATATCGTCTGGCACCGCCAGCCGCTTGGGCCCGAACGCCCCCATGTGCAGGATGAACGACGAGACAATCGGCCCGCCGTTGAACACGAACAGCACCGGACGATTGGCGGGCCCCTTGCGTGCGGGGCGCGCGACATAGGAGATCGCCGTGAGGCTGGCGGCGGGCTGGCCGCTGGCGTCCTGCGCTGCATAACGCTCGACGCAGGCCGAATAAGCGAGCTTGCGGCCACCGAACGTCCCCGTCTGGGCGCGGGCGGATACGATCTCTCCGCTGCAGGCGTGCGCGGCCTGGGCTGGCCGGGCCTGCGCCGCAGAAGCCAGCAGCGCCAGAGCCAGAGCAGCGGTGTAACCCAATGGTGCGCGCATAGGCTTTGGCTTCCTCGATCTCGATTGCTGTCCAGACTAATGGGGATCGCGAAAAGAGAAATTGCCAATGCGGTAATGATCGCAATCCTCCGCGCATAAATTTGCCGCAAAATATCGCCCGTTCGCAGACTTCGCATCCATGATCCGGCAGAACATCGCGGAATATGGCGCATGGCGTGCCTGCAATTCGGCTAAATCCGGAATAATGATGCACGCCGCTGCTCGGCGCACCGCCCAATCGCAAAGACATTGCTGCACCGGTTCGGTTACGCTGGTCGGGCAGGGGCCATGGCCAGAAGTCTGGCCCGCAAGATTGACCGCAAGGGTTCATGGGGGTTTGACATGCGTTTGAAGCAACAGCTCGCGATTGGTTCGACGACCGCACTGGGTCTGGCTCTGGCACTGGTCGCCCTGCCCGCCCACGCGCAGGACGCACCTGATAGTACCGCCGCAAAAGCAAGCGGGGAAGATGCTGGTGAGGCGATCGTGGTGACCGGATCGCGCATCCGCCGCTCCGCCACCGATACCACCATGCCGCTCACCGTCGTCGGCGCGCAGGACCTCACCGATCGCGGCTATTTCAGCGCAGCGCAGGCGCTGAACAACGAACCGGCGGTCAACCGGCAGCTGGCCCAGGCCAATGGCGGCGGCGGCGGCAGCGGCAGCGGGGTGCAGGCCCCGGCGCTGTTCGGGCTGGGTACCGGACGCACGCTGTCGCTGCTGAACGGCCGCCGCATGGTCACCACCAGCACGGGCCTTGGCGATTCGCAGGTCGACGCCAACGTGATCCCGACCGGGCTGCTCAGCCGGGTTGAAGTGGTCAAGGCGGGCGGCGCGGCGGTCTATGGTTCCGACGCCATCGCCGGGGTGGTCAACTATGTCCTGCGGCGCGATTTCGAGGGGCTAGAAGCGGATGCCCAGGCCAGCGTCACCTCACGCGGTGACTATCCCTCGTACAGCGCGCGGCTGACCGGCGGGGCCAACTTCGGCGACGGGCGGGGCAACGTGGCGGTCAACGTCGATTGGTCTAAGACCGAGCCGCTGGCGTTCGATACCCGCCCGCTGACCCAGCTTTCCCGAATTACCAGCACCAACAGCGCCGATACCGGCCCGACCGACGGAATCCCGTCGATCCGCGAAGTGATCCCGGCGCGGTTCTGGCCGTTCAACCTGAACGGGGTGATCTATGCCACCCCGGCCCCGGTGCCGGTGTTCCTGCGCGGCCAGTTCAACGCCGACGGATCGGTGTCGAGCTATAACCCTGGCACTGTGCTGGGCATTCCCTTTGCGATTGGCGGCGACGGGTTCCCCTATTCGCAGCTGGTCGGCACGCTGCGCACCGGGATTGACCGGATCGCGGCCAATGCCATCGCGCATTATGACCTGACCGATACCGTGCGGCTCTCCACCGAGCTGCTGTTTGCCCGCACCAAGGCTACGGAAGTCAGCCAGCTGCAAAGTAACACCGTGATCGGCAGCGCTGCGCAGGCCGCGGGCGCGGTGGCCTTTACCCGCAACAACCCGTTCCTGTCGTCGTCGGCGATTGCCAGCCTGACCACGCTGTCGCCCTCGTTCGGGGCGGGTGCGCCGCTGTTCCTGTCCAAGAGCCACACCGATATTCTGGCGGATAACGATACGGTCTATACCACCAACATCTATCGCGGCCTGATCGGGCTGGAAGGCGATTTCACCCTGGGCGGCAAGGCGTTCGACTGGAGCGTTTCGGGCAGCTATGGGCGGGTCGAGGGTGAGCGGTTGGGCTATGACGTGGCGGTGACGCGCTTCAACAATGCGGTCAGCGCGGTGCGCAACAGCAGTGGCCAGATCGTCTGCGGCATCAACGCCGATGCCAATACCTCCAACGACGATGCCAGCTGCGCCCCGCTCAATCTGTTCGGTTCGGGCAATATCTCCGACGCGGCGCGGGCCTATGTCTCGCTGCCGACTGGCAATACCTATGTCAACGAGCAGGTCGATCTGCTGGCCACGCTGGGCGGCGCGCTGGTTTCCCTGCCCGCGGGCGATGTGCGGTTTTCCGCCGCGTATGAACATCGCCGTGAGGAAGCCAGCTTCACGCCGTTCGCCGCCGACCAGACCGGGGCATTCGGGCTGTCGCCGGTGGTCCCGCAATCGGGCAAGTACCACACCAACGAAATTTCCGGCGAACTGCTGGTGCCGCTGGTCGGGGATGACTTCACCCTGCCCGCCATCCACAGCCTGGAACTGACCGGCGCGTTCCGCCATGTCGCCAATTCGGCGGCCGGTACGGAAAACGTCTGGAACCTGGGCGGGCTGTGGCAGCCGGTACCGGATCTGACGTTCCGGGCATCGCGGGGCCGCAACTTCCGCGCGCCGACGATCACCCAGCTGTTCGCGCCCAATGCGCAGAACCTGCAATCGGGCAACCTTGACCCGTGCGACGCGGACCGGATCAACGGCGGGCCGAACCCCACCCAGCGCCGCACCTCGTGTCTCGCCCTGTTCACCGCCAACCCGACCTATGGCACCGGCGGGCCGAACGGTGCCGCCGCCGGTGCCGATGCCGCCACGCGGCTGGCCGCGTTCCAGAACTCTGGCGAGAACTTCACCACCACCACGGTGACGACCGGGGGCAACCCGGCGCTGCGCAACGAAATTTCGAAGACGTGGACTTATGGCGTGGTCGTCCAGCCGCGCTTCATCCCCGGCCTGACGATCACCGCTGACCGCATCGAGATCGACCTGCAGGACGGGCTGTCGGCGTTCACCACGCAGAATTTCGCCGAAGCCTGCTATGACGATCCGAACCCGGCGCCGGGGGTCTGCTCGGCCTTTACGCGCCTCGCCGTTGGCACGGCCCAGAGCCAGGCCGGTTCCTATGCGACGGGTCGCACCACGACGTTCAATGCAGGCGTGATCCGGTTCAAGGGCGAGACTTACGACGTCAGCTACAACCTGCCGCTGTCGCGCCTGTTTGACGGTGCGAAGGGCACGCTCGATCTGCAGGCCGTTGCCACGCATACCGCGCTGCTGGAATCATCGGTGACCGGCGCGGTGTTCACCCGCACCGATCACACCGCACTGCAACCCCGCTGGTCGGGCCGGTTCGACATGCGCTACACGCAGGGGCCATTCCGCTTCACCTACCAGGCCTATTACCTGGGCCCGGCGCTGGCGGCCCCCAATGCGACAATCGAGAACAACCCCAATCCCCGGCTGGATTCGAACCTGACGCACAGCATCTCGTTCCAGTGGGATACCGGCAAGCTCGCCTTCCGCGCGGGGGTCAACAACCTGACCGACAAGGGGCCGTCCTATCCCTCGCTGATCTATGGCGACATCATCGGCCGCCAGTTCTTCGTCGGGGTCAAGGCGAAGTACTGAGCAGGTCCGGCCAAGAGGGGACTGCGCGTGGTCGTTCAGCCGTTGCACTACCCGGCCTCGTCAGGGTCTTACGCCAGTCCGCTGCTGCGCGCTTGGCTGACCGGGATCGCCGCGCTGGCGCTGGGCCAGGCCCAGTCCGCCAGTGCGGCGGCAGAGCGGCTGACGATCATCGCCAACGGCGAAGTGACCGGCTACGTCGCCGCGGAAGAACGCGATGGCCGGACCACGGTCGACTATCACGTCGACAACAACGGACGCGGCCCCAGGCACCGCGAGGAGATCGTGCTGGGCGCCAACGGCGTGCCGGTGCTGTGGAGCGTGACCGGAACTTCGCTGATGGGCGGGCCGGTCAGCGAAAGCTATCGCTGGGCTGATGGCACTGCCACCTGGTCCAGCCAGGCGGATCGGGGCGAGGCAAAAGTCGCGCAGCCACTGCTCTACATCCTGAATGACGACAGTCCGTGGGCAGAGGGCATCTATGCCCGCGCCGCGCTGGCGGCGGGTGGATCGCTGCCCGTGCTGCCCAACGGGGAACTAAGGATCAGCAAGGTGCGGGACCTGTCGGTCGGGACGGCGGCCATCACCATCTATCGGCTGGACGGCATAGCCCTTGCCCCGTCCTATGTCGCGCTGGATGCGCGGCAGAACCTGTTCGCCAGCTTCGGGCCGACTGGCGCGGCTATTCAGGCCGGAGCCGAGGCGGAGGCCCCGCGCTTCCTCGCGCTGGCGCAGGAACTGGAGCAGGACCGCATCCGTCAGATTTCCGCCGCGGTTGCGCACCGGTTCGCAGGGCCGGTGCGGCTGCGCGGGGTCCACGTTTTTAACCCCGCCACCGGGCTGCGCGGTCCGCGGTCGACGGTGGTGGTCCTGCGCGACCGGATCACGCAAGTGCTGCCGGACGATGGCGGGCCGGCGCCGGCCGATCAGGCAGTGATCGATGGCGCGGGCGGCACGGTCTATCCGGGCCTGCATGACATGCATTCGCACACCTCGCTGGATAGCGGACTGTATTACCTTGCCGCCGGGGTCACCCAAACGCGCGACATGGGCAACAGCAATGCTTTCCTGCAAGCCTTGCTGCCGCGTCTGGCGGCGGGTGAAATCGCCGGTCCGCACGTTGTCCCGGCGGGTTTCATCGAAGGTCGCAGCCCCTATTCGGCGCGGCATGGCTTCGTGGTGAACAGTCTGGCGGGCGCGCTCGATGCGGTGCGATGGTATGGGGATCGCGGCTACCGCGAGATCAAGCTCTACAACAGCTTCAACCCGGATTGGGTCAGGCCGGTTGCCGCCGAAGCCCGGCGGCTGGGGATGGGGACGACTGGCCACGTTCCGGCCTTTGGATCGCCCGACCGTGCGATTGCCGATGGCTATGACACGATCGCGCACATCAACCAGCTGATGCTGGGCTGGGTGCTGAAGCCGGGTGAGGATACCCGCACTCCGCTGCGCCTAACCGGAATGGCCCGCGCCGCCGAACTGGACCTGCGCAGCGCCCCCGTGCGCAAAACCGTGGCGGCGATGAAGCGCAAAGGCACCGCACTGGATACCACCGCGATGACGCTGGAACGCCTGATGCTGTCGCGCGCGGGCGAGGTGGCCGAGGCGGATGCACCCTATCTGGCGCATATGCCGATCGGCTATCAGCGCTATCGCCAGCGCAGTTTTGTGGAAATTGCCAGCCCGGGCGAGGATGCGCGCTATCGCAAGGGGTTCGACCGGCTGGTCGAGACGCTGGGGCTGCTGCACCGGTCCGGTATCAAGCTGCTGCCGGGCACCGATGACGCCACCGGGGTGAGCGTCCACCGCGAACTGGAACTGTACGTCCGCGCAGGACTGACCCCGGCCGCGGCACTCAGCGCGGCAACGCTGACGTCCGCCGCCTATCTGGGCCAGGATGGTCAACGCGGAACCATCGCGCCCGGCAAGCTGGCCGAACTGGTGCTGGTCGCTGGCAACCCGACCACCGACATTTCCGCCATTCGCCAACCGCGCATGGTGATGGCCGGTGGCGCGATCTATTACCCGGCAGAGATCTACCGGGAATTGGGCATCAAGCCGTTTGCGCAGCCACCGGCGATGACCGGACCGGGACCCGTTCATTCGGACGGCCTTGCGGGCAAGCCAGCGCCCATGCTGTTCGGAACCGCTTCGTCCGACCATGCCCACGAAGCGCCCTGAGGAGCGACCATGAGCGACACCACCCCCGCAACGCTCCACCGGTCGGTCGGCCTGACCGGGGTCGTCATGTTCGGCGCCGGAACGGCGATTGGGGTGTCGATCTTTTCGGTCCTGCAACCGGCGGCAGAAGTGGCAGGATCGGCTTTGCTGGCTGCCATTGTGATCGCCACGATCCCAATGGCGTTCTTTGCGGTGGTCTATGCCTGGTTGGCGTCGGTTCTGCCTGTTTCAGGTGCGTCCTATGAGTGGCCAAGGCGCTTTCTGGGGCCGTATGTTGGCTTCTCCATTGCGTGGTTGCGGATCATCAGCAACGTCGGGGCGCTGGCTGTGCTCGGGCAAGTGTTCGGCAATTATGTCGGGATGCTGTTCGATGTGCCGGTTGGCTGGTTTGCGCCCGTCCTGATCACACTCGTCTTTGCGCTCAACTTTATCGGCGTGCAGATGGCGGCGCGCGCGCAAACCGTGCTGATGCTGGGGCTGATCGCGGTACTGGCAGTGTTCGTGTTCACTGGCGCGGCGCACTTCTCGCCAGAACTGGTCGGCAATCCGCTGGACGGTGTGCCGTTTCCAGCGCTGGTGGCGGTGCCGCTGCTCATCAGCCTGTTTCTCGGCATCGAATCCGCAGTGGAAATCGGCGAGGAAGTCCGCAACCCGCAGCGCAACATCCCGCTCGGCATCCTGCTGGCGATCCTGTTGACAGCAGTGGTTTATGGCGCGGTGGCGCTGATCGCGCTGGGCCTGCTTGGGCCAGATGCGCTCGCCGCAGCCAAGGCCCCCCTGCTTGAGGCCGCCGAAGTCGCGCTTGGCAGTACTGCGATGCCGTTAATCGTCGGAGCCGCAGCGATCTCGATCACCAAAACCATGAATTCCACCGCGCTGGTCTTTTCCCGCAGCATTTTCGCAATGGCCCGCAGCGGCAGCCTGCCGCCCGCTCTGGCCGCGATCCATCCCCGGTTCGGCAGTCCCCATCGCGCGGTGCTGCTGTGCTATGCTTTCGCGATGGCAGGGCTGCTGCTGCCCTCCAGCCTAGTCTTCCTGCTGCTGGCGGTCAATTTGCCGACCATGCTGAAGTATCTGGCCTGTTCGCTCTGCGCGATCAGGATCATGGACGATGAGCCGGATCTCGCCGCGACGGCGCGGATCGGCCTGACCCCCAAAACGGTGCGGATTTGCGGCTGGATCGCGGTAGCCTGCGCCATAGCCATCATACTGGCCGGGCTGGAAGCTGATATGCGGCCCTATTACCTGGTGCTGGGTTGGTTCGCGATCGGGACTGTCTATTATGCCCTGCGTGTTCGCCGGGTGGCCGTCGATGGCTGAGCTGACATCCGGCCCGCCCGTCGGGGCAGAGAGCTATTCGCGCTGGATCCGCCGCGTGATCGGCGCGGCCCGGTCTGGCGGGCGCACGATCCTGCCGCTGTTTGAAAGCACCGTGCCGGAACCCCGCGCGCTGTTGACTGCACTGGTGCGCGAGGCCTTCGCAGAGCCGGTGACCGATCGCTACACCAGCGCCTTTGCCGCCGGGAACCCATTTGTCGTGGCGGCGCTGGCACAGACATATGCGGTCCAGCCCGCGCAGGTCCTGTGCACCACGGGCGCCACCGGCGCGATGGCGCAGCTGTACCGCGCGCTGTTGCAGCCGGGCGATCACGTCCTAGTCGAAACGCCCGGCTTCGACCTGCTGGGCATTCTGGCGCGCGAGCATGGCGCGCAGGTTTCCACCTTCGTCCGCCCAGGCGCCGGATTCGCGCTGGACGTGGACCGGATCGCCGCAGGACTGACCGCGCGGACCCGGCTGGTGGTGCTGACCAATCTGCACAATCCGTCCGGGCTCGCCGCCGATCCGGCAGCGCTGAGCGAGCTGGCCGCGCTGGCGCAGGCGCGCGGGTTCAGGGTAATCGTGGACGAAGTCTATGGCGATTTTGCTACAGCGGAAGAACGGCCGCTGCCAGCCTGCCTGATTTCGCCCGATTTCATCAGCGTCAGCAGCCTGACCAAGGCCTTTGGCCTCAGCACGCTGCGCTGCGGCTGGATCGTAGCGGATGCCACGGTTATCACGCCAGTGAGCGAACTGGCCGACCGGACCGAATTCGGCATTTCCAACCTGGCCCACGGACTGGCCGCGCTGGTGCTGGAACGCCGCGCGCAGTTCAGCGCCTATTCCAGCGGCGTCCTCGCAGCGTCGCGGCCAATCGTTGATGACTATTTCGCCCGATGGTGCGATGCGGGCCTGATTGCTGGTACCATGCCGCAATCCGGCTGCATCGCCTTTCCGCGTCTAACCGGAATCGACGATACGCTGGCCTTTGCCGATGGGCTGCTGGCGGCCAGTGGCGTGGCCGTGGTGCCGGGCGAATTCTTTGGCGCGGCAGGCCATGTCCGGATCGGCTTTGCCCTGCCGACCGCACAGATCGAACCGGCGTTCGCGGCGCTCGATGCAGCCCTGCGCTCGGCCCGCGAGCACGCCGCCCGTCCGCTATCGCGCGTTCTGTAGATCCCGCACCGGCAAGGCCGTGACGCATTTGAATTCGCTGAGCGTGACCGTGGACTGGATATCCACCACGCCCGGCAGTTTCAGCACGGTGCGGAACACGAAGCGCTGATACCAGTCCATTGATGGCGCGATGACTTTCAGCAGGATGTCGCGTTCGCCGAAGATCGAATAGCATTCGACGATTTCCGGGGTCAGTTCGATCTTGCGAATGAACTCCTCGCGCTGGGCATCGGTCAGCGTGCCGATCTTCAGCGTGGCAAAGATGAACAGGCTGGAGCCGAACTTCTGTCGGTCCACCAGGGCCACCTCACCCTTGATATAGCCTTCCTCACGCAGGCGCTGCAGGCGCCGCCAGCACGGGCTTTGCGACAGGCCGACCCGTTCGGCGAGTTCCGCCGTTGACAGCGAGCTGTCCTTCTGGACCTGTTCCAGGATTTTCAGATCGATATTGGAAAGTTCGTCAGCCATGCCGGGATGATTGGCCAAGGCTCCGGTGCGATCAACCGGTTTTATTCGCTCAAGGCCGAAATCGCGGTATTTTCTCGCGCACCTATCGCCTTGACGAAGGAATGCCCTAAATATAGGCACAAAGCATGAACAAATGGATGTTGCTGCGGGCATTCAACCGACTTTTCCCGGACGAAGCGAGTGCTCGGCACTGGTTCGAGTAAGCGCGTTGGCCGGATGGGCCAGTCTGCCCGGCATGCGGCAGCGTAGCCCACGCGCGCTGGTTGAGGGCGGCGAGCCGGTGGGAGTGCCGGCGGTGCGGTCGACAGTTCACAGTCACAGCCGGCACGCCGATGCACTGGAAGCAGCCTTTCGCTGGAACCACAAGCTGGATGGCTGTCTGGCGCGGCTGAAAGCGATCCTGCGCAACTGCGGCCGCTCGATCATCGTGGCCAAGCTGCAGGATCTTGCCGACCGGTTCGGCATCACTGTCACCGAGGTCAACCCGGCTTACACCAGCC
>JBEGOD010000165.1:0-12828 GCA_041182185.1 Pseudomonadota bacterium | reverse complement strand
GGCTCAGGCTGCCGCGCGCCGGTTCCAGGGCATCAGTGCAAGCAGCTTGGCCATGCCGCACCAGCCGGTGGTGCCGGCAAAGGTCAGCCCGGCGCCAACAAAGGCGCTGAGCCCGATCCAGGCCGGAGCGACGGTCAGCGACAGGATCACGCCGGTCAGCACCAGCAGGCCAGCGGTGATCTGGACCTGGCGCATGATTTCCAGCGGGGCCTTGGCGTCCGTAATCACCGGCAGGCCGGCCGCGCGCCAGGCATCGATCCCGCCTTCGAGCAGGTAAGCCTCGCACGGGCTGGCCGCCGCGAGTTGTGCCGCATTGGCATCGGTCCGCATGCCCGAGCGGCAGTGGTAAATCACCGCCGGGGCATCGCCCAGGTTGAACGCGCTGCCCAGCGGCGCATTGCGCGCGCCGGGAATGCGACTGCGGGCGTGTTCGTCAGCCGCGCGAATGTCGATCAGGGCCGCGCCTTCGGCAATCCGGGCGCGGGCTTCGGCAGGGGTGATCTTGGTCAGGGTCATCGGTTCAATCCATCTGGCAGTAGAGTTGGTGGAGCGTGACAAGCAGGGTTTCGCAGCGCGGATCGGCGATCCGGTACCACAGCACCTGCGCCTCGCGCCGGAAGGCCAGCAGGCCCTCGTCGCGCAGCAGGGCAAGGTGCTGCGACAGCGCCGATTGCGACAGGCCAACCGCCTGGGCGAGATCGCCCACGCGCATCTCGCCATGTTCGGCGAGCTGGCATAGCACCATCAGCCGGCGCTGGTTGCCCATCGCCCGCAGCAAGGCCGAGACTTCGGCCGCATTGGCGGCGAACCGGTCAAGGTCTGTGGTCAAGCTGTTCATTGCGACTCCATTCATTAGCTCTTGCTAAATAAGGAAAGACTAATATATGTCAAGCATTCAGGAGTCGACCCATGATCAACCCCACGTATATCCAGGCTTTTTTCGATGAATCGACCTTCACTGTAACCTATCTGGTCGGCGATCCGGCCACCAGGCAGGCGGCCGTAATCGACTCGGTGCTCGATTTCGATCCGGCCTCGGGCCGCGTCTCGACCGGCTCAGTCGAGGCGGTCCTTGCTGCTGCCACGGCCGGCGGCTGGACCATTACCCGCGTGCTCGAAACCCATGCCCATGCCGACCATCTCTCCGCAGCGCCGCTGATCAAGGCGCGCACCGGAGCAAGGGTCGGGATCGGCGCACATATCGATGCCGTGCAGCAGGTCTTCGCTGGCGTGTTCAACACGCCCGACGTTTCCGGCACCGGGGCCGAATTCGACGACCTGTTTACCGATGGCGAGACCTTCGCGGTGGGCGAGCTGGTCTTCGAAGTGCTGCACACGCCGGGCCACACGGCGGCTTGCGTTTCCTACCAGGTCGGTGATGCGATCTTTGTCGGCGATACGCTGTTCATGCCGGACTATGGCACGGCCCGAACCGACTTTCCCGGCGGCAATGCGGCCGAGCTCTATCAGTCAATTCGCCGCATGCTGGCCTATCCGCCCGCGACGCGGCTGTTCATGTGCCACGACTACAAGGCACCTGGCCGCGATGAGTATGCTTGGGAAACCACCGTCGCCGAGCAGCGGGCGCGGAACATCCATATCCATGACGGGGTGGACGAAGCGACCTTCGTCACCATGCGCGAGGAGCGCGACAAGGGCCTGGCCGCACCGCGGCTGCTGTTGCCATCGGTCCAGGTCAACATCCGCGCCGGGCACCTGCCGCCCGCTGAAGACAATGCGGTGCATTACCTCAAGCTGCCGCTGCGGCTGCCTGACGGGGCGGACTGGGCCTAGGGCTCGACGCCCTCAGGCAAGACCAGCACCTCAAGCCCCTGGCCCGGGTCGAGATAGCGCCGGGCCAGGACCAGCAGGTCATCGGCGGTCAGCGCGGCCATGATCGCGCGCGAATTGGCAAAGCGGTCGATCCCGTCGGGCTTGGACTGGATCCGTTCGGCCAGGCTCATCCAGCCACCATTGGTCTTGAGCACGGCATCGAGCCCTTCCAGCATCGGCGCCCGCGCGCGCTGGACCACGTCGGCGCTGACCGGGGACTTGCGCAGTTCCTCCAGCAAGCCGCGGATTGCCGCGCGGGTGGCCGCGACTTCCTTGATATCGACCGAGGCGCGCAGGGTGAACGTGCCCCAGCCGCGCCAGGTCCGCGGGGTGCTGGCGCCGACGCCGGGCGAATAGGTCTTGCCCAGTGCCTCGCGCAGCGTGTCGGTCAGCTCGACCTGGACGACCTGCTGCAGCAGTTCGAGTGCGATGGCTTCCTTTAGGTCCTCGCCGTCGCGGGTCGGCCAGTGCAGGGTCAGCAGCGCCTGGTCCTTCGCGCCCTTGTGGCGCAGCAGGCGCGGGCTACGGTCTCTGGTAAAGCTGCGCTCGCGCTGTTCGGCATAGGGCTGGAAGGCCGGCTCACGCGGGGGGAGGGCGCCCAGCGTCTTGCCGACCAGGGCAATCGCCTGGGCCTCGTCGAAATCGCCGACCAGCGCCAATTCAATCGCGCCCTGGCCCAGGCGTCCGGCAATGGCGCTCTTGAGCTGCGGGAAGGCCAGTTTGCGGTAATCCTCGACCTTGCCGAGCGCAAAGCGCGGGTCCTGGTCCGAGAGAATGCCGCCGAGTTCCGCGCCGAGCGCCGAATCCGGGGTTGCCCCCAACGCAGCGAAGAAGTTGTTGATCGACTGGCGGTAGAGCACTTCGCCCTCTGGCCGATAGCCAGGGTCGGTCAGTTGCGCGGCCAGCACCTGCAATTGCAGCTCCAGATCGGCCGGGGTGGTGGTGGCGGCGGCATTGAAGGTTTCCGCGCCGGCGCCAAGCCCGATACCGATGGTCCGCCCGGCCAGCAGGCTGTCGAGTTCGTCGCGCGAATGCTTGCCCAGGCCGCCCTGGCCGAACACGCCCATCATCTGGGTGACGAGCGGCCGGTCGCGGGTTGCCAGCATATTGCCACCATCGACCGACAGCCGCACCGTGACGCGGTCCTTGGCCAGATCGGTGCGCTTGAGGTTGAGCATTACGCCGTTGGCAAAGCGGACCTGGCGAATGCCGTAACGTGGCTCGGTCGTGTCACTGGCGACCTGGCCGGCTGGCCCGAAATCGGTATAGGCAAAGGCACCGGCGGCCTTGGCTTCCGGCCGGGAAACCTTGGCCGTCACTGCGGTATCCCAGGCCTTGCGCAGCGCCTTCGCACCACCTTCCGGTTCCTTGCGGCCCTGGAAGCGGATCAGCGGCTGGTCGAGCGGGACCAGCTCGCGGTCCAGCGCCGCCATGACGGCAGCGGGGGTGATTTCTGGAATGAAGGCTTCCAGCCGTTCCAGCGAGCGGCTGGGCTTGTCCGGTACGATGTCATCGGTCACCAGCGCCAGCACCGCGCCCAGCAGGGTGCCATGGCTGCGGGTGCTTTCGCTGGCGGCGGCATTGCGCGCGGCGGTGCGCGAATTGGCGACCTGTTCGGCCACTTCGGCCTGGGTGAAGCCAATTTCCAGCGCGCGGCGATATTCCTCGGTTGCGGCGAGCAGCCCGCGCTGCCAGCCGCCGTCGATCGTTTCGACCACCAGGTTGGTCGCCCGGCTTTCGCGGAACTGGTCGCTGGTGCCGACCCCGGCCCCGCGGAACGGGGCATTCGCTTCGCGCGTGCGGCTCAGCAGGCGGCGGTTGATGATGCCATAGCCGATCTGTCGCAACAGGTTTTCGCGGCGCTGGGCAAGGCTGTCGGGTTCGACCAGCCATGGTCCGTCGCGCGTCACGGTGACCCGTTCCGACAGCGCCTGGTCGATGAACACGTCCTCGCGCGGCTTGGCCTTGGGATCGAAGGGTCCCGCCTTGGGTTGCGGTTCAGCGGGGGCCGGGCGCCAGTCGGCAAAGCGGGCCAGAATCGCGGCTTCGACCGCCTCGACCGGAAAATCGCCCACCACCAGCAGGGTGGTCTGAGCTGGTACATATTCGCGCCGCCAGAAGGCGCGCAGGCGCTCGGCCGTGGCGTCGTTCAGCGTCTCCTCGGTCCCGATCGGCAAGCGACTGGCATAGCGCGCCTGTGGATGCAGGAACTGCATCTGGTCTTCGAAATTGCGCAGCGCAAAGGTGTTGCGATCGCGCTTTTCGGACAGGATCACCCCGCGCTCGCGCTCAACCGCGGCCTGGCTGATCGTCAGCTCGCTGGCGGTCTCGCGCATCAGCATCAGCGCGGTATCAAGCAGCGCAGGATCGCCGCGCGGCAGGTCGAGCATATAGGTCGTGCGCTCAAACCCGGTCGAAGCATTGGTATCGGCCCCGAAGGCCAGCCCCAGCCGCTCGAGCAGCTTGACCATCTCGCCCTCGGGCACATTGGTGCTGCCGTTGAAGGCCATGTGCTCGATGAAGTGGGCATAACCGCGCTCGTCATCGGCCTCGTCCAGCGAGCCGGTGCCCACCACCATCCGCACCAGCGCCTGGCCCTTGGGCGTGGCATTGCTGCGGATCACATAGCGCATTCCGTTATCGAGCTGGCCGAACCGATAGCCCTCGTCGACCGGCACGTCGCTGGCCTCGAAGGCCCAGGTCGGCTTCGGCGGCGGCGCAGTGGCAGCCAGCCGGGCCTGCTGCGGAGCGCAGGCGGCCAGGGCAGTTGTGGACAGGATCAGGGCGAACAGGAACTTGCGCGACGTCATCGGCGCCTTGTTGCCGAGACGCCGCCTAGCTGCAAGCTCCTGTCTGCAAGCGACTTACTTGCCGCGCAGCTTTCGGTGGGCGGACAGGTCGAATACCTCGCTCGGGCCGTTATCGGTATCGAGCAGGCCAAGCCGGCGGGCGACTTCCTGGTAGGCTTCTTCCTCACCGCCCAGATCGCGGCGGAAGCGGTCCTTGTCGAGCTTTTCGCCAGTGACCATGTCCCACAGGCGGCAGCCATCGGGGCTGATCTCGTCGGCCAGGATCACCCGGCCGTAATCGCCGTCCCAGATCCGCCCGAATTCCAGTTTGAAATCGACCAGGCGGATGTTGATCGCGGCGAACATCCCGCACATGAAATCGTTGATCCGGATTGCCATGGAGGAGATGTCCTGCATCTCTTCGTTGTTGGCCCAGCCGAAGCAGGCGATGTGCTCTTCGGCGATCAGCGGATCGCCCAGGGCATCGTCCTTGTAATAGTATTCGATCAGGGTGTGGGGCAGCGGCTCACCCTCGGGGATGCCGAGCCGCTTTGAGATCGAGCCGGCCGCGACATTGCGCACCACGACCTCGATCGGAATGATTTCGACCTGCCGCACCAGCTGCTCGCGCATGTTGAGCCGCTTGATGAAATGGGTCGGGATGCCGATGTGGTTCAGCCGCGTGAAGACGTGTTCGCTGATGCGGTTGTTGATCACGCCCTTGCCGTTGATCGTGCCCTTTTTCTGGGCATTGAAGGCCGTGGCATCGTCCTTGAAGTACTGGATCAAGGTGCCCGGTTCGGGACCTTCGTAAAGGATCTTGGCCTTGCCTTCGTAGATCTGGCGGCGACGGGACATGAGCGGCTTCCCTGCAAGGAAAATGACAAGCCCCGGCGGAGACGAGTCGTGCAAGACTGCTCTGCCGGGGCGCCATGTCTATAGGCAAACGGGCGCGAAAGGCAAAGCCTTAACCAGCCCGCCGCGGCAGGTTTGGTGAAGTTCGGGTTAACCGGCCTCGGCAAGACGAAGTTCACCGGACCTCCGGGAAAATGCCGGCAAGCGGCGCAAGCTGAGGGGCGCGCCGAATGGAGAAAGCAATCATGGTTCGCATGCTTCGCTTGGTGCGGGATGAAGCCGGTGCAACGGCGATTGAATATGGCCTGATCGCGGCGCTGATCGCCGTGGCGGCGATTGGCGCGATGCAGGGCTTCGGCAACGAATTCGCCAATACCTTCAACACGGCATCGGGCGCGATGGCCCAGGGCAACAGCGGCGGCTGACCCGCCGCGCCGGTCTTTCGGCAGGCGGATTGCAGCTTCGATTTGACTGCTGGCGGATAATTCGTAAGCTCCTCAATGACACCACAAAAAGTGGTGCACCTGGGTAAGCCTTTGCAGCGGGCCCTGGCCCGTTGGCGGATGGCAGACCCGTCACGAGGAGGAGAGGTTATGTCTGCGCGCCAGCTTCGCATTGGTTCGACATCGTTGATCGCCCTGGCCGTTGCGGCCCTATCGGCCCCGGCCTATGCCCAGGGCAATGCGGCAGACGATGCCGCCGCTGAAAATCCCAAGGAAATCGTCGTCACCGGCTCGCTGATCCGCGGCTCGCGCGAAGATGCGCCGGCACCGATCGACGTGATCGGGGCAGAGGAACTTTCGAAGCAGGGCAGCCCCTCGGCGATCGACTTGCTCAAGAACCTGCCCAATTCGGCCGGCATCATCGGCGATGCCAACCAGTTCGATGCCCGCGCGCAAGGGAACGAAGGCGTCGCCTCGGTCAACCTGCGCGGCCTGGGGCCGCAGCGCACGCTGGTGCTGCTCAACGGCAAGCGAATCGTCCAGTCGGGCGGCAGTGGCATTCCCATCGTCGACGTCAACCTGATCCCCTCGGGTGCGATCGGGCGGATCGAAGTGCTGAAGGACGGTGCCGCGGCGACCTATGGCTCGGACGCGATTGCCGGGGTGGTCAACTTCATCACCCGCACCAACCAGGACGGCTTCCGCGCTTCGGCCGACTATCGCTACATCTCGGGCTCGGACGGTGACTTTGGCGGGGCGCTGAGCTTCGGTCATTCGGGCGATGGCGGGCGGATCTTCGTGTCCGCCGGCTATCAGCGCCGCTCCGAACTGCAGACGATCGACCGCGACTTCACGATCCAGCCCTATCCCAACAACCCGCAGGGCGGCTGGACCGGCGGCGGCAATCCCGGCAACTTCGATTTCAACGGGCCGTTTGTCGGCGGTTCGGTGTTCACCGCGGACCAGGGTTGTACGACACTGGGCGGCTTCCGCAGCCTGACGGGGTCAACGACCGACCGCTGCTTCAACCAGTACGGCCTGTTCGGCAACCTGGTCGATCCGGAACAGCGCTTCCAGCTGTTCGTCGATGCCGAACTTGACCTGGCCGAGAATACCAGCCTGCGCGTCAATGCGCTGTGGGGCCATTCGGAAACGCGGATCACCACCTCGCCGAGCTACCTGCCCACCCTGCCGCCATCGGCCAACTCCGCGCTGGGTGGCCTGGGCTTGTTCCGCATTCCCACCTGGTCCCCGGCGCTGCGGGACTATTGCCGCGTCTATGGCGCTTCGTCTGGTTGCTCGGTTGACGGATCGGGTAACCCGCTGGCCGAAGCCTCGGCCTTCCCGGTGCTGTTCCGCCCGGTGCTACTCGGCGGCAATGCCTTGTTCCCGGGGCGCGGATCGGCCACTTCGCCACGCATCTCGGACCAGATGATGGTCTCGGCCGAGCTTGATACGGCGCTGACCGACAAGCTCAACTTCACCACCAGCGTCACATACAGCCGCTATGACCGCTCGTTCGAAGGCACCGATACCTTCGGTGACCTGTTCCAGAACGCACTGGCGGGCTTCGGCGGGCCGAACTGCGCCTATTCGTCGACCGCCTCGCGTGCCGGGTTGACCACCACTCAGCTCGCGGCATTGGCCGGGACCAACGGCTGCACCTACTGGAACCCGTTCTCGACTGCCGTGGCGGTCAATCCGGTGACCGGTCAGACCAACCCCAACTATGCCGGGTCGCGCAGCACCAATGGCCTCTCGACCAATCCCGGGGGCGGCCTGATCAACGACATCGGCACGCTCGACTGGATGTTCCAGACCCCGCGCACCCAGGCCTTCACCACCCAGCTGGTGGCCGATGCGGTGATCTCGGGCCAGACCGGGCTGACTTTGCCGGGCGGCGATGTCGGCTTTGCGCTGGGCGTGCAGTATCGCCGCAACACCTATAGCCGGCGCTACAACAACATCTCGAACCTCGATCTCAATCCCTGCCCGGGCAGCCCGCTCAATCCGGCTGCCACCTGCAGCCCGCAGACCGGTGCGCTTGGCTTCCTTGGCACCAACCGCAATGGCGACAGCAAGGGCGATGTCTTCGCCACCTTCGCCGAACTGCAGCTGCCGGTCACCGATGACTTCAACGTGCAGCTTTCGGCCCGCTATGAAAATTATGGCGGCAATGTCGGTTCGACCTTCGATCCGCAGGCGCGTGCCAAGTTCCAGGTGACCGATTGGCTGGCAATTCGCGGCGGGATGGGCACCACCTTCCGCGGGCCGCCGTCGCAGAGCCTGGAAGGCAACCTGACCTCGCTGCAGATCATCGGCAGCTCGTTCCGGGCGATCGACATCAACGGCAATCCCAATCTCGAACCGGAAAGCGCGACGACCTACAGCGCCGGCCTGCTGGTCAACACCGGCGGGTTCCGCGCCAGCATCGACTACTTCAAGTATGACTTCTCCGGCCCGATCGAGGGTGAGCCGGTGGCGGGCATCGTCGCGGCCCTGTTCGGCGCAACCGGTGCGGCGAACTGCGGCAATCCGGCCTATGCCGCGCTGCAATCGCGCTTCACCTTCACTGGCGCGGGCTGCGGTATCGGCAACGTTCAGCGGCTGCGTACGCAGTATGTGAACTCGGCCGATGTCAGCACTTCGGGGATCGATTTCAGCGCCAGCTACGAGCTGGGGATCGGGACCGGTTCGATCACCGCCGGTTTTGCCGGCACCTATGTGATCGATTACAAGACCTCGGACGTCACGGTGGAAGGCGTCGTCGTCCAGCCGGCCTTCGATGCAGTCGGGCTGCTCAACTACCAGACCACCGCCTATCCGTTGCCGCAGTGGAAGGGCAATGCCTATCTCGAAGGCAACTTCGGCGATCATTCGCTGCGCCTGCAGGCCAACTACCTCGATGGCTACACCGACCAGCGCGGTGCGGCGATCTTCGGGCCCAACGCCGGGGCGCTGGCCGGGGCTTCGGTCACCACGGGCAAGGAAATCGGCAGCTTCACCACGGTCGATGCCACCTATCGCTTGCGGCTGAAGACCGGCACCACGATTGCCTTGTCGGCGCTGAACATCTTCGACAAGAATCCGCCGTTTGCGCGGCTGGACCAGAACTACGATCCGTTTACCGCCAGCCCGCTGGGATTCACCGCCAAGATCTCGATCACGCAGGACTTCTGATCGAGATCCCGGGAAGGGGGCAGGGGGCGCGGAAGGTTTCGGCCGTCCGCCCCCCCTTTGCTTGCGCGTCAGGCCAGTTCCCGGGCCAGGGTCCAGCGGTCGGCCAGCCACTGCGTTGCTGGCCCAAGGTGCCGGTCGGTGTGGCTGGCAGCGTAGGATCAAGGCGATCCGTCCGGTCACCGAAACAGCTATCTTAAACCGTTTTCCCGGTTCAGGGGCGGGGCCCCGCTGCCTGACGCGGCCAAACGGGACCCCTGATCAAGTCCGGGGTGACGCAATGGTGAGGCGTTAAGCCTACTTCAGCAGGTGTTCCTGCCAGAACTGCAGTTCGGTCCAGAACTGGTAGTCCTGGTTTTCCTTCTTCCCGAAGCCATGGCCTTCGTTCGTGCCGACTAGGTGCCAGGCCGTGCGGCCCTTGGCGCGGACGGCGGCGACCATCTGATCGGCCTCGCTCTTGGGCACACGCGGATCGTTGCCGCCGGTCACGACCAGCAGCGGGATCGAAAGCTTGTCGACGCTGGTCAACGGCGAGATTTCCAGCAGCTTGGCGCGCTGCTTGGGATCGCGCTCGTCACCATATTCGACCCGGCGCAGGTCGCGGCGATAGGACTGGGTGTTTTCCAGGAAGGTCACGAAGTTGCTGATCGCGACGATGCAGTCCGCCGCCTTGAAACGGTCGCCGTAACGGATCGCGCTGGCATAGCACATGTAGCCGCCATAGGATCCGCCCTGGACCGCCATGCGGCTGGCATCGATCCCGGCATCGCCTTGCAGCCGATCAAGGAAGGCGCCGATGTCCTTGACTGAATTCTCGCGCAGGAACGGTCCATTATCGAGCGCCACGAAGCGCTTGCCATAGCCGGTCGAGCCGCGAACGTTGGGATAGAACACGGCAATGCCCTGTTCGTTGAGCAGGTAATTGGTCCGCCCGCGGAAGCCCGGGGTCGATTGCCCTTCCGGCCCGCCATGGATGTTGAAGATCAGCGGCCGCTTGCCCGGGAACTTCGCCGGGTCGGGGCGATAGAGGAAGCCCGAGACGGTTTCCCCGTCAAAGCCTTTCACCTCGACCAACTCGGGATCGACATTGCGGGCCGGATCGAGCCCGCCGGTCTCGCTCTCGGTCCAGCGCTTCACCGCCAGGGTCTTGGGATCAACCGAGAAGGCATCGGTCGGCACCTTGGCGGAGGAGACGGTCAGCCCGATCTCGCCCCACGGCGCGATCTCGATCCCGCCAATGCCGCCCGTCGGGAGGCCAGTCACCTCACGCGACTGGCCGGTCTTGGGGTCAAGCAGGCGCAGCTTCGAAATGCCGGCTTCGTTGACCACATAAGCAATGAAGCTGCCATCCGGGGCAATGTCGAAGCTTGCGACGTCCCACTTCGGCTCGGGGCTGCGCGCCGTGAACTTGCCGGTCTTGGGATCGAGCGTGCCGAGCCGCTGGAAGTCCGAGCCTTCATCGCTGGTCACCCACAGTGCGCCATCGGAGGCATATTTCGCGCCGCGATAGGAAATCGCTTTCTTGTGATCGCCAATCGGGGTCAGCTTGCTGGTGGCGAGATCGAGCAGATAGAGGTCGCTCTTCTGGACCGACTGGTAATTGCCGACCACGGCCGTGCCATTGCCCGGCGCGAAATCGGCGATGCCCCAGCCGCCGCCCTTGACCTGCAGGACCAGCCGGTTGCTGGCCGGATCGCGCGGATCGATCACGTAGAGGTCTGAATCCGCGCCGTTGCGGCGGGTGGAGGAATAGCCGAGGAGCTTGCCGTCGCTGCTGACCGCGTTGATCTCGTTGCGGCTCTTGCCGTCGGTCAGCAGGGTCAGGCGGCCGTCCTTGAGCGTATAGAGCTGCCAGAACTCGCTGCCGCCCACGTCCTTGCGCACCACCAGCGTGCCGTCGTTCGGCAGGTAGACCCCGCCGAGCGGCTCGACTTCAAAGCTGATCTGGCGGCGCGCCATGCCGGGCGCGGCCACGGTGTGGAGCTGGGCGACATTGCCGAAGCGGGTCGAGATCAGCATCGCCCTGGTGGTGGGATCCCAGTCCACAAAGCTGGCCGTGCGAAACTCCATGTAGGGCCGGGTCGCCTCGACCAGCGCCAGTGGCACGGCTGGCACGCCGTCGGCCTCGATCGCAGCCGGCTTGGGCACGGTCGGCGCGGCGTTCTGGGCGGCGGCGGGGAAAAGCGGGAGGGCAAAGGCCGAAAGGCCAAGCAGGATCTTGCGCATGAGAGGAGGGCATCCGTGTTAAGCTGTGATAGCAGCAGGTTGGCCGCACGCGCGCCAGCATTCAACCGCATATTCGACGAACCGCTGACAAGGCCCGTGCGATCGGTTAGGCGGCGGTAAAAGGAGCCTTCTTGCCCATGAGCCAGACCGCCGCGCTTGCCCTGCTGGACCGCTATTACACTGCCTTCAATGCCCGCGACTGGGACGGCATGCTGGCCTGCCTGAGCGAGGACGTGGCCCACGATATCAACCAGGGCGCGCGGCAGGTCGGCAAGGATGCCTTTCGCACGTTCCTGGCGCACATGGAGCGTTGTTATGCCGAGCAGCTCAAGGACCTGGTGCTGATGGCGAGTGCTGACGGCACGCGCGGCGCGGCGGAGTTCGTGGTGCATGGCGAGTATCTGGCGACCGATGAAGGCCTGCCTGAGGCGAAAGGCCAGCGCTATGTCCTGCCCGCCGGAGCCTTCTTCGCGTTCGAGAACAGCCTGATCAGCCGCGTCACGGTCTATTACAACCTGGCCGACTGGGAAGCGCAGGTGATCGGGTGAGCTTGGCCGTCCGCCCGCTGACCGGGGCGGCATTGCAGGCCGCCCTGCCGGATCTGGCGCGGCTGCGGATCGCGGTGTTCGCGGCCTGGCCCTATCGCTATGCCGGGAGCGAGGACTACGAGCGCGAATACCTCGCCGAATTCACTGCCTCGCCCGATGCCGTGCTGGTTGCGGCTTATGACGGAGAGCGGATTGTCGGCGCGGCGACGGCTTCGCCGCTGATCGCGCAGGATGACTACATTCGCGCGCCCTTCATGGCGGCCGGAATCGACCCGGCGGGGGTATTCTACTTCGGCGAATCTGTCCTGCTGCCGGACTATCGC
Source organism: Pseudomonadota bacterium (assembly GCA_041182185.1). GTDB lineage: Bacteria > Pseudomonadota > Alphaproteobacteria > Sphingomonadales > Sphingomonadaceae > Novosphingobium. The sequence goes on along the minus strand of JBEGOD010000165.1, from coordinate 634 downwards.
GGGCAGGGGAGCGGCCATGCCTTCTTCGATCAGCGCGAGGCTGCGGCGCGGGCCTGGGGTGCCGCTCAAGCCAGCTTCTGCGCCGTGGTTCGACCGGAAGATCACTCGGCGCGCCCGGTCGACTACGTTCCGCTCGATGCCTTCTGGACCAAGCGCGGCTATGCGCCGGTGCCGGGGCTGGTCGGCAGTTTCGAATGGCAGGATCAGGGTGAGGCGGTGGAGACCGCCAAGCCGATGCAATACTGGATGCGCACCCTATGACCCGCTTCACGATCGCCGCTGCGCAGTACCCGATTGAAGCGCTGGCCGACTGGGCTGCTTACGAAGCCAAGCTGACCGGCTGGGTCGAAGCCGCCGCAGCGGGCGGAGCGGCGCTGGCGGTCTTCCCGGAATATGGCGCGATGGAGCTGGCCTCGCTCGAGCCGGCGACGATGGGTGATCTGGCCGGATCGCTCGCCTCGGTCGCGGCCCTGCTCCCGCGGGTCGATGAACTGCACGCAAGGCTCGCTGCGCGGCATGGCCTGCATATCCTGGCGGCCTCTGCACCGTGCGCGGCGGGGGTGGGCCGCTTCGTCAACCGCGCCCGCCTGTGCGCGCCGGGCGGCAAGATCGGCGTGCTGGACAAGCGGATCTT
>JBEGOD010000164.1:0-11562 GCA_041182185.1 Pseudomonadota bacterium | reverse complement strand
CGCGCCCGCCAGTCTGGCGGCGATCGAGCGTGGCCGCCCGCACCACATCGCCCACCTGTTTCGCCCGCTCCGGCTTTTTCAGCCGCATGGCAATCCGTTCAAGCAGCGTTTCGATCCGCGGGTGGGTATCGAGGATCGCGTCATCCAGGCCCCAATCGGCCGCGAAACGCCGGTTCCACAGTTGCAGCTTGCCGTCTGGCGCGAAGACCGCGAGCGATTCGAACAGGCTGTCGAAGGTCGCGGTGCGGGTCCGCAGCAGGGTGTCGCGGTTGGCCGAAAGGCGCAGTTGTTCGGTCCGGTCCTCGGCGATCAGCAGCAGCCCGCCATCGGGCAGCGGCTGGGCGACGACGCGCAGGGGCGTGCCATCGGGCAGTGACCAGGCCTCTTCCTGCGCCTCGCTCGCCAGGAACCAGCCAGCCTTCTCCCGCCGCCAGGCCGGGAAATCGCGCGCTTCGGGCACCTTGCCGCCATCGCGGGCGAGATCGAGCAGCCGCTCGAATGGCGCGGGATCGACCAGCACCGCCGGCTTCAGCCCGAAAAGGCGCAGGAACGGCTGGTTGGCAAAGGTTAGCGTGCGGCGCGCGTCGAACTGGGCAACCCCGGCCGAGAGCTGATCGAGCATCGCCCGCTGGGCATCGCGGAAGGCGCGGAAATCGCGGCCAAGCTGCTCCATGTCTTCAATGTCGACTGCGTAGCCGGCAATCCCTTCCTGCCCCAAAGGCAGGTCGGAGACGCGCAGCGAGCGGCGCTGGCCGCCGATCGTTGCTGGCACGATCCGCTCGATCGGCAGGTTCTTGCCCGCCGCTTGCAGCGCAACCTGCTTGGCGGTGAGGCCGTCGTTATTCTCGACCAGTTCCACCCCGTCAGCCACGACCTGGCGCGCATCCTCGCCCGCAACGGCCTCGACATAGGCCGAGTTGACCAGCCGCAGCTCGCCATCGGGCCCGCGGAACCACATCGGCATCGGCGCGGCCTCGATCAGCCCGACCAGCGCGGCAAAGTCTTCCTGCGCGCGGCGGGCAGCGTCGCGCAGCTGGACCAGCTCGCTCTCGCTGTCGGAAAAGTCGAACACCCAGACCAGCGCGGCGCCGCCGGGAGAAATCTGCGGATCGGCGAGGTGCCCGCGCAGCGCGAGGCTGCGCCTGGAGCCCTTGGGCGTCACGACCAGACGAAACGGGTTGGCCGTGCGCTGGCAGCGCCGCACGGCTTCGGTCAGCTCGCTCAGCTGTTCGGAGGTCAGCCCTCCGCCCCCGCCGTCGATCCGCCCACCATCCAGCTCGGTCAGGAACTGCGGCACGGCATCGAGTCCCAGCCAGCCGGCCAGCCGCTGCGGCGCCTCGATCCGCCCATCGGCGCGGACCAGCAGCGGAATTGCGGGACTTTCATCGACCATCCGCGCCAGCCTGCGGGCCTGGCGCTGGCCGGATTCGGCCCGCTTTGCGCGCCCGCGCGCCGCCAGCACGGCCCAGGCCGCCGCCACGGTCCAGGCCGATAGCAGCAGCCCGATCAGCACAAGGGCGGTCGGGGAAAGCGTCATGGCTTCCAGCTATGCGCGAGGGCGCGCAATGGCAAGCGCAGCCCTCGCGATATCGTCATCCCGGCGCTGGGCCGGGACGTTTCGATCAATAGCGGTAGTGATCCGGCTTGAACGGACCCGCCTCGGGCACGCCGATGTACTTGGCCTGCTTGTCGCTCAGCTTGGTCAGCTGGACGCCCAGCTTTGCCAGGTGCAGCGCGGCGACCTTTTCATCGAGGTGCTTGGGCAGCACGTAGACTTCGTTCTTGTACTGCTCGTTCTTGGTGAACAGTTCGATCTGCGCCAGCGTCTGGTTGGTGAAGCTGGCCGACATCACGAAGCTGGGGTGGCCGGTGGCGCAGCCCAGGTTCACCAGGCGGCCCTTGGCCAGCACGATGATCTGCTTGCCGTCCGGGAATTCGACCAGGTCGGTACCCGGCTTCACTTCGGTCCACTTGTAGTTGTCGAGCGCGGCGATCTGGATCTCGCTGTCGAAGTGACCGATGTTGCAGACGATGCTCATCGGCTTCATCGCCTTCATGTGCTCGGCGGTGATGACGTCTTCGTTGCCGGTCGCGGTCACGAAGATGTCGCAGCGCTTGACCGCCTCTTCCATGGTGACGACTTCATAGCCTTCCATCGCGGCCTGCAGCGCGCAGATCGGATCGATTTCGGTGACCATCACGCGGGCGCCGCCCTGGCGCAGCGAGGCAGCCGAACCCTTGCCGACATCGCCGAAGCCGGCGACGCAGGCGACCTTGCCGGCCAGCATCACGTCAGTGGCGCGGCGGATCGCGTCGACCAGCGATTCCTTGCAGCCATAGAGGTTGTCGAACTTCGACTTGGTGACAGAGTCGTTCACGTTGATCGCGGGGAACGGCAGCTTGCCGTCCTTGGCGATCTGGTAAAGGCGGTGGACGCCGGTGGTGGTCTCTTCCGACACGCCCTTGATGTGCGCGACCGACATGGTGAGGTAGCCCGGCTTCTTCTTGAGGAAGGCCTTCAGCGCGCGAACAAACTCGATTTCCTCGGCATTGCTGGGTTCGAACAGGTCTTCCCCGGCTTCCACGCGCGCGCCCCACAGCGCGAACATGGTGGCATCGCCGCCATCGTCCAGGATCATGTTGGCGGTGCGGCCGGTTGCCCCAGAGCCATCGGCGTCCCAATCGAAGATCGCACCGACATAGTCCCAGTAATCGGCCAGGCTTTCACCCTTGATCGCATAGACCGGGATGCCGGCCGCGGCGATCGCGGCGGCGGCGTGGTCTTGCGTGGAGAAGATGTTGCAGGTGGCCCAGCGCACTTCGGCACCGAGCGCGGTCAGGGTTTCGATCAGCACCGCGGTCTGGATCGTCATGTGCAGCGAACCGGTGATCCGCGCGCCCTTCAAGGGCTGCGATGCGCCGAATTCCTCGCGCAGCGCCATCAGGCCCGGCATTTCGGTTTCGGCAATGCGGATCTCGGCGCGGCCGAATTCGGCGAGGCTGATATCGGCAATGGCATAGTCACGGGTCTGGGCAGCAGTGGCCACGGGTCTTCTCCTGAACGTCACAGGCGCCCTGCCGCGAACGGCGACAGGCAGCGCCAATCATGACGCCGCCCTTAGCCGTTCACCCTTCGGGAGGCAAATATAAAGATTGCTTTATATGTTTCTCGAGCGCCTCAGCGCGCCCAGGCAAACCGCGCCGAACCGTTGCTGGCCAGGAGCTGGTCCGCGGCCTCGGCCAGGACCGCCGGTCCTTCGGCCTGGGCGAGACTGCGCGCAGCGACCTTTAGTTCGGCGCAGCTCAGCCAGGGATGCCCCTGGCCGTAAGTGTTCGCCATGGTTACGCTGATCTTGTCGAGCGCGCGGACGGCCTTGTCCGGTCCGACCTTGGTCGCGAGCTGGCTTTGCAGCTGGCGGCTGGCGGCATTCAGCGTGGCGATGTGCTTGGTGGTGAAGCGGCCATAATCGGCCTGGAAGTTGTAAGGCGTATTGCGGCAACGCAGCCCCGTGACCATCAGCATGATGTCCAGCCGGCGCAGTTTCTCCGCCTCCTCCAGCGAACCGGCGCTGGCTGGCGCCGATGCCAGCACGCCCAATACGGCCGCAGCCGCAGCGATTCCCTTGGCGATCCCCATCTTGCAGTCTCCCGGCGAGACCCTGTTCCCGCAAGTTCAGACTGAGCTATCTGCTTTACCGGTTCTTAAAGCGGCGGGGTAAAGCAAAATTAAGCATAACCGCCCGTTGCCCTGCGGCCAGCGTGGACTATATCGCCAAGGCAAGATTTCCATTCCAGACAGGAGAACGATGATGACGATTGCTGTTGGCGACAAGCTGCCCGACGTAAAGCTGGTCAAGGCCACCGAAAGCGGCCCCGAAGCCGTCCAGTCGGCCGACTATTTCAAGGGCAAGCGCGTGGCGCTGTTCTCCGTGCCGGGCGCCTTCACCCCGACCTGCTCGGCCAAGCACCTGCCGGGCTTCGTCGAAAAGGCTGGCGAACTGAAGGCCAAGGGCATCGACGAGATCGTCGGCACCGCGGTCAACGATCCCTTCGTGATGGGCGCCTGGAACAAGGCTTCGGGTTCGTCCGACATCACCATGCTGGCCGATGGCAATGCCGATTTCGCCAAGGCCGTGGGCCTGACCATGGACGGTTCGGGCTTTGGCCTGGGCCTGCGTGGCCAGCGCTTTTCGATGGTGGTCAACGACGGCGTGGTCGAACAGCTCCACGTCGAAGCCCCGGGTGAATTCAAGGTCAGCTCGGCCGAATACCTGATCGAAAACCTCTAAACCGATGGATTGGGGGCAGCTGGCGCTCAAGGCGTTGCTTTCGGGCGCGCTGATCGCCGCTGCCTCCGAACTCGCTCGCCGCAGCCCGGGCTGGGGCGGACTGATTGCCAGCCTGCCGCTGGTTTCGACCCTGGCGATGATCTGGCTGTGGCGCGATACCGGCGACAGCGCGCGGATCGCGAACTTCGCCCTCTCCTCCACGCTCTATGTGCTGGCCTCGCTGCCCGCCTTTGTCCTGCTCGCGTTGCTGCTGCGCAAGGGACTGGCGTTCCCGGCCGCGCTGGCAGCCTTCGTGCTGGCCGGCTGGCTAGGCTACTGGCTGATGCAAGTGGCTGGCCGGCGCTGGGGCTGGCCGGTCTGATTCAGCCCGGGATCGCGTAGGTCACCACCGCCTGCCCGACCACATTGCCCGGATCTTCCTGCCACAGCCGGCAATCGACCGTCGCCAGCCGCCTGCCCAGCTTGAGCAGCACCGCATCGCACCACACCGTCTGCTGCTTTACCGCGCGCAGGAAACTCATGTTGAGATTGCTGGTCACCGCCATGGCGACCGGGCCGATATGGGCCAGGATCACGGCATAGGCCGCCCGGTCGACCAGCCCCATCTGGGTCGGGCCCGATACTATGCCGCCGGGGCGCAGGTTGCTGCTGTCGGGCTCAAGCGCCAGCCTGACGAACCCGGGCTCGATCCGCTCGATCCGGCCCAGCCGGTCGTGGTCCCCCACTGGAAAAGCCTGCACGAAGAAGTCCGACAGTTCGGCGACGGTCATCACCGGGACCAGCTCGGCCATATCAATAGCCCATCAGGCTGAGCACTTCCTTGCGGCTGCGGTTGTCATCCAGGAAGCAGCCCATCAGCCGGCTGGTGACCATGCCGACGCCCGGTGTCCGCACGCCCCGCCCGGTCATGCAGCCGTGCTGGGCCTCGATCACTACGGCCACGCCATGCGGCTGGAGATTGTCCCAGATGCACTGCGCGACCTCGGCGGTCAGCCGCTCCTGGATCTGCAGCCGGCGGGCATAGGCGTGGAGCACGCGGGCCAGCTTGGAAATGCCGACGACACTGTCCTTGGGCATATAGGCGATCGCCGCCTTGCCGGTAATCGGCGCCATGTGGTGCTCGCAGTGTGACTGGAAGGGAATGTCCTTCAGCAGGACCAGCTCGTCATAGCCGCCAACTTCCGCGAACTGGCGCGAGAGGTGATAGGCCGGATCCTCGTTATAACCCTGGCAGTATTCCTTCCACGCGCGCGCGACGCGCGAGGGGGTATCAAGCAAGCCTTCGCGCTGCGGATCGTCGCCCGACCAGCGGATCAGCGTGCGGATCGCGTCCTGCACCTCGACCGGGACCGGCAACTTGCCGTTCTCGTCCAGCTCGTGCTCGTGGTCCTTATCGCATCCCATCGTCAAACCTCCAATCGCGGGCGGCGGAGGAAGCCGCCGCGGCGAAACAGCCCGCGCCGCTTGCTGAACGGTTCGAACAGTTCTTCGGGCCGTTCCGGATCAAGCAGGGCATTATCGGCTACTGCTCTCTCCGTTTCGCTTAATGGACGCAAGGCAAAAGGCTCAAGGTACTTGCCCCTGCGCGGCGCGCCTTCGATCAGCGCAATCATCGAGGGATCGCGCTCCAGCGCCGCTTCCACCTCGCGCCGGGGCAGGCCCAGGTGTTCGGCCAGCAGGGCCTGGCGCAGTTTCCTGATCCCGCCCCGCGCATGGCCATTGCCCGGCCGGGCGGCATCGATGAACAGATCGCATTCGCTATCGAGCCCCAGCGAACGGTTGTTCATGTTGGCCGAGCCGATCCGCAGGATCTCGTCATCGACGATCATCATCTTGGAATGCACGTAGATCGCGGTCCCGGCGGCGTTGCGGGGCACGAAGATCCGGAACCTGCGCTGGTGATCGCGTTCGGCGATGGCATGGGCCAGTTGCACCCGGGCCCCGTCCATTGCGACCACTTCCAGCCAGCCTTCCGCCGAAACCGGGTTGATCAGCACGATCTCCGGCGGATCAGGCTCAGCCACGCGCCTGGCGACCGCTTCGGCGATGGTGCGCGAGGCGAAGTACTGGCTCTCGGCATAGATGAACTTTCGCGCGCGGGCGATGTGTTCAAGAAACAAGACCTCGATCTCGCGCACTTCACTGTTCCCGTTCCATTGCGAACGGGTGCGCGAAATACCCACTTCGACATCGGCGAAATCGGCCTTGAGCGCGGATGGCCAGGGGCTGGAGATCTGCGGTGCGCACGGCTCCAGCGGCGGCGCCCCGGCCTGGGCCCAGCGTTCGCGGCCCAGATCGCCAAGGGCCTGCGCCGCCTCACCCTCAACCATCAGCGTCAGGTCATGCCAGGGACCGAACAGCCGCGGCGAAAAGGGCAGGCGGCGGCGCAGGTCATGTTCCTTGTGCTCGGGCGTGTCCCAGCGCCCGGCGGTCATGTCGATCCCGCCGCACACGGCGAAGCGATCGTCGATCACCACGATCTTCTGGTGGTGACTGCAGCCCAGCGGGTGGGCCGAATCGAACTTGAAATCGATCGCCGGATTGCGCCACCAGCGCCACAGATCGAGGATCATCGAGCCGCGGAAGATGAACTTCAGCGCACCGAAATTCCATTTCAGCACCCGCACCTCAAGCCCGCGGGTGCGTTTGCACAGCCAGATGACAAACGGACCAAGGCGCGCCGGCTGATTGAGCTTGTCGGGCCGGTTCCACCAGCGCCGCCCCTGCCCCAGCAGGATCCGGGTATCGAAATCCCAGCCGATCATCATGATCCGCTGGCGCGCCCGCATCAATGCCTGCTGCATCAGCGCGAAATAGGGCGCGGCATCGACCACCACGTGGACGCGGCTGGCCCTGGCATAGCGCCAGACCGAAGGCGATTGGACTGTCGGTTCGTCGGCCACAGGCCCTCATAGCTGCTGCGGAGAAGCTGGGCAGCAAAAACCGTGCGGGCAAGGATTTGGTTGCGGGGTGGAGCTTGATCGCAGCGGATCCATCTGACGATGGCCCCAGCGCGCTGAACGATGGCCCTGCGCGGTGCTGCGGACGCAGCCGTTGCGCACCGACCCGGATATTCAATGCGCGCCGTGACCCGCAAATACAAAACGGGCCCACCTTGCGGTGAGCCCGTTTTGTAATGGCGCGCCCGGAACGATTCGAACGTCCGACCCTCAGATTCGTAGTCTGATGCTCTATCCAGCTGAGCTACGGGCGCGTTGGAAGGGCGCACATAGGCAGGTCACTCGCGCTTGGCAAGCGGCTAAATCGCCGAAATCAACTCGCGCGCCAGCGGCACGTCAAGCGGCGGCATATCGAGCGTCAGCAGGTCCGCGGGGGTGACCCAGGCGATCGCCTCGCCCACCAGGCAGGCCGGCTCACCCTGCCAGCGCCGGCAGGTGTAAAGCAGGATGACATGCGGATTGCCGGGTTCGCTCGCCTCGGCCAGGTAGACGAGATCGGCCGCATCGACGGCGATGGCCAGTTCCTCCGCCAGCTCGCGAACCAGTGCCGAATCAGGGGTTTCCCCTGGTTCAACCTTACCGCCGGGAAACTCCCACAGCCCGCCCAAATCGGCGCCGGCCTTGCGCTGATGGACCAGAATCCGGCCATTCGCCGCGATCAGGGCCGCTGCCACCACGGACACCATTGTCGGATTATTTTGCACGTTAAGGTCCGATCTCAACCAATCGTTAGGAATGCCATGCGATTTCAGACCTTACTCGCGCAACTTGCGGAGAGGGAAGAATGAAGAACGCATTTCTCATGAACCTGATCCGCGATGAGCGGGGCACGTCAGCCGTTGAAATGGGGCTGATCTGTGCGCTGATCGTCATGGCCATGTTCGGGGCACTACAGGGTTTCGCCAATACCAGCGAAGCCATGTGGAACAATGTCCAGAGCAAGGTCTCTGCCTCCAACCAGGCAGCGACCGGCGGTTAAACATTTCGCAAGACTTATCACCTAACTCGGGGATCGCTCGATCCGGGTGACAGGGAACGAGCCGGGTACTTTAGACTGCTACAGGAGACTAATCATGAAGTTCATCAACAAGCTGTTCCGTGACGAAGCTGGTGCCACTGCCATCGAATACGGCCTGATCGCTGCTCTGATCGCCGTTGCCGCCATCACCGCGATGACCGGCCTTGGTAACGAACTGAAGACCACCTTCAACACGACCAAGGACAACATGGCCACTGCGAACGCTTCGGCTGCCTAATAGGCAACCGCCGCAAGGCTAAAGGATCGGGGCGGCAGGGCAACCTGCCGCCCCTTTTCGCTTGTTCGCCTTGCACGAATGTCCGCCTTGCACGAGCGGTCAAGCCTGCCTCAATAAGTGACCAGCTTGATCTTCTGGCCGGCCAGGATCCGGCTGGTGGCGGTCAGGCCATTCAGCACCAGGAACCGATCGACCGGCGCATCGGTATAGGCCATCCGGCTACCCAGCGACTGGACCGTGTCGCCCACCTTGGCGGAAATCACCACCAGCTTGCGCGGCTTGATCGCCGCCGCCTCTGCCGCCGAAATCCGCCGCATTGAGCGATACATCCCATCGAACACCGCCGCGCCGCCGGCCTGGGTGATCGTGACGAAGTGGTAGGCCTCGCTCGGGCCAAACTGGTAAGCAAAGACCGTCACATCGACCATGGCATTGCCATTGTTGACCCGCGCGGTCGCATAGGCCGCCGGAATCCCGTTCACCGTCGTCCGGCTGATCTGGCCCGGATCGATCTGTTGCTGGCCACTTTCGGTCAGCCCGGCAAAGGCGGTGCGGACATAGCCATCGAGATCGCCCGAAAACGCCGCGCCGGTGAATTGCCCGCGGCCCGACTGGCCATTGATCGCCACGGCGCGGGTGCCGTTCATCATGTAGAACCCGCTTGGTGCCTCATAGGCCAGCTTGAAGGCGGGATGCGCGAACTTGCGCCCCTCGACCACGCCCTGCTTGGGGTCATCGCCATAGGTCAGGCCGGCGATCCGGGTCAGAAAGCCCTCGGGGTTGGTCGCGCCGCCGGCACTGGTCCCGGCGCGGGTCAGCGCCGCGCGCACGCGTGAGGCCGGATCGGGGTGAGTCGAAGCCCAGGCCGGCACCTGCGTGCTGGATCCCATCAACCGCGCATCCAGCGCATTCTGGTTGGCCAGCGATTGCAGCACCGTGCCCATCGCCCGCGGATCGTAGCCCGCCTTGCGCAGATAAGTGATACCCAGATTGTCGCTCTCGGTCTCCTGCCCGCGCGAATACTTCAGTGTCAGCAACTGCGAACCCTGCAGCAGGCCGCGCTGCAGCACCTGCCCGATCTGGCTGTTGCCCAGCACGGCCCCGGTCAGGATCGCCAGTCCAGCCCCCAGGATCGTGTTGCGAGTCGCCGCGCTCTGGCGCTTGGCGCCATGGCGGGCGGCCACGTGGCCCACTTCATGACCCAGCACGCCGGCCAGCTCCGCCTCGTTGTTCATCAACGCGACGAGCTGGCGGGTGACGTAGATATAGCCACCCGGGATCGCGAAGGCGTTGTTGACCGGCGAATTGAGCAGGGTCACGGTAAAGTCCCCGCGCGCATTGCTGAGGCCCGACTGGACCGCAATGTTCTTGCCAATGCCCTCAACGTAAGCGGCCTGCGGCCCCACTTCGGCGCCGCCAAACTCCTCAAGCAGCTGCGGGTGCGCCTTGGCCCCCTCGGCCTTGTCCTTGGCGCTGATCGCCTGGACTGGAGCCGGCTGTGCAGCCGCCTGCGCGCTCGCGGCGCTGCCCCCCCATGCCGAGAATGCCAGGATCGTCGCACAGCTTGCCGTGGCAAGTGCGATGTGTCTGAATCTATTAGACATGACGAGCTATTCCCATTCCAGTTGACCCGCTTGTAATGCTAGGGCGGATGAACGGAATTGGAACAGCAAAGTTCCCTCAGCCGGTTATGGGACTTTTCGCGGGGTCAGCTTTCCCCGATACGCAGGAACCGTTCCTCGCGCGCCGCGCGCAGTTTGGCCGGTCCATGCTTGCCCAGCGCATCAAGCTCTTCGCCGATCGCCTTGGCGAGCGACTGGATCGCCAATTCGGGGGCGCGATGCGCACCGCCGACCGGTTCCTTGACGATCCGGTCGATCACGCCAAGTTCCAGCAGGTGCTGGGCGGTAACCTTCATCGCTTCGGCCGCATCGGCCGCCTTTTCCGACGTCCGCCACAGGATCGAGGCGCAGCCTTCCGGGCTGATCACCGAATAGATTGCGTGTTCGAACATCAGCACGCGTTCGGCGCTGGCCAGCGCTACCGCCCCGCCCGAACCGCCTTCGCCCACGATCACGGCCACCATCGGCACTTCGAGCGCCAGGCAGGCCTCGGTCGAGCGGGCAATCGCCTCGGCCTGGCCGCGTTCCTCGGCCTCGACCCCCGGGAAAGCACCCGAGGTGTCGACCAGGGTTACAACCGGCAGGCCAAAGCGGTTGGCCAGTTCCATCAGGCGGATCGCCTTGCGATAGCCTTCGGGCTTGCCCATGCCGAAATTGTGCTTGATCCGGCTTTGGGTATCGTTGCCCTTTTCGTGCCCGATCAGCACCACGCGGCGTTCGCCCAGCCTGGCCAGGCCGCCGATGATCGCGTGATCCTCGCCATAACAGCGGTCTCCGCCCAGCGGCACGAAATCGGTAAAGGCCCCGGCCACGAAGTCGCGGAAATGCGGGCGCATCGGGTGCCGCGCGACCTGGGTCTTCTGCCAGGGCGTCAGCGCGGCATAGGTGCTGGCGAGCAGGTCCGCGCTCTTCATTTCCAGCCGGCGGATCTCCGCGGCGATATCCACATCGCCGCCTTCGGCCGCAGCGCGCAGTTCGACGATCCGCGCTTCCAGCGTTGCCACCGGCTTTTCGAATTCAAGATAGGAAATCATGCCCCCGCGCTAGCCCGCCGGGCGGCGATGGGCAAGAGGATGCCGCGCATTGACCAGTTCGACCAGCCGCGCCGAATCGACATGGGTGTAGATCTGGGTCGTGGCAATATCGGCATGGCCCAGCAGGGTCTGCAACACGCGCAGGTCAGCTCCCCCCTCCAGCAGGTGCGTGGCAAAGGCATGGCGCAGCACGTGCGGGCTGACCCGCTGCGGATCGAGACCTGCCCGCGCGGCCAGATCGCGCAGCAGTTGGAACAGCCGCACGCGGGTCAGGTGGCCGCTCTTGCCGGTCGAGGGGAACAGCAGCCGGCCCTTGTCGCCGCGCAGCGCCAGCCAGCGCGACAGCGCCTGGCGCGCGCGACTGCTGACCGGGACCAGGCGTTGCTGCCCACCCTTGCCGG
>JBEGOD010000163.1:0-16113 GCA_041182185.1 Pseudomonadota bacterium | reverse complement strand
GGGCCGGGCTGGGCTACTATGCCCGGGCCCGCAACCTGCTGGCCTGCGCCCGGGCCGTGGCGGCGCGCGGCGGGGTCTTTCCAGGCACCGAGGCTGACTTGCGCGAACTGCCCGGGCTGGGGGCCTATACCGCCGCTGCCGTCGCCGCGATTGCCTTTGGCGAGCGGGCAACCGTGGTCGACGCCAATGTCGAGCGGGTCGTTGCGCGGCTGTTTGCAATTGACGAACCGCTGCCCGCCGCGCGCAAGGCGATCCGCGTCAGGGCCGAGGCGATCACCCCGGCGGTGCGCGCCGGTGACTTTGCCCAGGCGATGATGGACCTGGGCGCGACGATCTGCACCTCCCGGGGGCCGCGCTGCCTGCTCTGCCCGCTGGCCGAAAGTTGCGCGGGGCGGCGGCTGGGAGCGGAGCGGTTCCCGGTCAAGCCGCCCAAGGCCGCCAAGCCGCAGCGCCGGGGCCGGGCCTTCTGGATCGAGCGGGGCGCCGCGGTCTGGCTGGTGCAGCGCCCGGGCAAGGGCATGCTGGGCGGAATGCGCGCGCTGCCGGACGATGGCTGGTCGGCGCGCGGTGACGGCGCGGAGCCGCCGCCACTCCCGGGCGAATGGGCCTCTGGGGGTAACGTGCGCCACGGCTTCACCCATTTCGATCTCGATTTGCAATTGATGCTTTATTCGGGCGGCGATTTGGATAGGCTGGCAGCCGATAGTGGCGAATGGTGGCCGCTGGACCGGATTGACGAAGCCGGCCTGCCCACCCTGTTCGCCAAGGCAGCGCGGCTGGCGCTGGCGCAACATGAAGATCTGGGAGAATGACCTTGCACCACCACGATGCCATCGCGCTTTCGCGCCGCAACCTGCTGCGCTCCACCGTAATGCTGGGTGCGGGGGCGGCAGTCGGCGCCTTGCCGTTCGGCAGCCAGCTGGCCCATGCCGCCATGGCAGTCGGGTTCGAGACGCGCTGGCCGAAGGTGACCGCCATGCTCGACAAGTATGTCAGCCAGCGCAAGGTTGCCGGCATGGTCGCGGCGCTGGGCTGGGGCGACCGGGACCCTGGCTTCATCGTCCGCGGCAAGGAGGCGTTCGACGATCCTGATGCCGCCGGCGAAAACAGCCTGTTCCGCGCCTATTCGCAGACCAAGCCGGTGACCGGCATGGCGGCGATGATGCTGATCGACGATCGCAAGCTGAAGCTCGATCAGCCGGTCGCCGATTTCATCCCCGAATTCGCCAACATGAAGGTGGCGATCGATCCCAAGACCAGCCTGGAAGCGCGGCCCGCCAAGAACCAGATCACGATCCGCCACCTGCTGACTCACACCGCAGGCCTGGGCTACGCCGGGGTCGGCAAGGAAAAGGTCAGCGCCGAACTGCTGCGGCTGGGGGTTACCCCGGCGCGGCTGACGCGGACGCCGCTCCCGGGCATGCCGGTCAGCCCGCCGACGCCCGGCCCGGACGAATTCGTCAAGCTGGCCGCCACGGTCCCGCTGGTGTCCGAACCCGGCACCGAATGGCACTATTCGATGGGCCTGGACGTGCTCGGCGTGGTGATCCAGCGTGCTTCGGGGGCCAAGAGCTTTGCCGCCTTCCTGCAAGAGCGGATGTTCGATCCGATCGGGATGAAGAGCAGCTACTTCCAGGTCCCGGCCAGCGAAGCGCACCGCCTGACCGGCAATTACGGGCTGATGGGCGGCTTCCCGCTACCGATCGATCCGGGCAAGAATTCAATCTACCTCGATCCGCCGGCCTTTGCCTTTGGCGGGGCCGGGCTGGTCTGCTCGCCGGCGGATTATGACCGCTTCCTCAAGCTGATCGCCAATGCCGGCATGGTCGGCAACAAGCGGGTGATGGGCGCGGCGGCTGTCGCGCTGGGGACGAGCAACCTGCTGCCTGACGGGATCGAGACCAAGGGCACCTTCATCGAAGGCGCGGGCAACGGCGCTGGCGGGCGCTCGGGCATGGGCCGCGATGCCGGCACCTTCGGCTGGGGCGGCGCGGCCGGTACGGTCGGCTTCGTCAACACCCGGCTCGGCCTGCGCGCCGGGATCTATACCCAGTACATGCCATCCGAAGCCCTGCCGATCCATGCCGAGTTCCCGGTAACGGTGCTGGCCGACCTTGCTGCGATGCGTGGCGCATGAGGGCGCCGATCGCCTTCGCTGGCTCGCCGATCGACCGGGCCGACCATATCCGCGCCAATCCCGATGCCCTGGCCGGGCTGATGGACTGGCGCGCGCGGCTGCTGAAGCTTGACGGGCTGTCCCCGGTCTATGACCAGACCGGCGCACTGTCGTGGGGCTCGCTGGCCGATGCCGACCCGGATGCCGAGCTGGTCTTCCTGGGATTGATGGATGGCAAGGCCTGCTTTGCCGAAGTGCCCGGCGAAGGCGCGACCGGCCCGGCCTATGCCAACCCGTCGATCTGGCAAGCGATGACCGCGCTCGATCCGGGCGAGCTGGCGCTCTATGGCGGCGCGCGCAGCCTGGTCGATTGGCATGCCCGCCACCAGTTCTGCGCCCGCTGCGGTGCGGGCACGAAGCTGTCCAAGGGCGGCTGGCAGCGCAACTGCGATAGCTGCAAGGCCCAGCACTTCCCCCGCACCGATCCGGTCACGATCATGCTGATCGAGCACAAGGGCCACCTGCTGATGGGCCGCCAGCCGCGGTTCCCGGCGCGGATCTATTCGGCGCTGGCCGGCTTTGTCGAACCGGGCGAGACGATCGAGGAAGCCGTGGCCCGCGAAAGCTTCGAGGAAGCCGGGGTGGTGGTGCGCGACGTGACCTATGTCGCCAGCCAGCCCTGGCCGTTCCCGTCGCAGCTGATGATCGGCTGCCACGCCTTCACCGACGATCCGGAACTGACGATCGACACCACCGAGCTCGACGAAGCCCGCTGGTTCACGCGCGAGGAACTGGAAGCCGCGCGCACCGCCGGGCCGGAGGGCAACGATACCCTGATCTTCCCGCGGCCCTTCGCCATTGCCCACAACCTGCTGACCTGGTGGCTCGACAAATGACCCAGCCTGCAAAAGTGACGATCGATATCTGGTCCGACGTGATGTGCCCGTGGTGCATCATCGGCTACGCCCAGCTGCAGAAAGGGCTGGATAGCCTGGCCGGAGAGGTCGCGGCCGAGGTGCGCTGGCATGTTTTCCAGCTCAATCCCGACATGCCGCAAGAGGGCGAGGAACAACAGGCCCACCTGGCCCGCAAATATGGCCGCACGCCCGACCAGATGGCCGCCGCGCGCGGACAGATGAAGGAAATCGCCGCGCGGGCCGGCTATTCGTTCGACTATACCGGCGCGGGCGATCCGCCCGAGGCGCGGCTGTGGAACACGTTGCGCGCGCACCAGCTGCTGCTCTGGACCCTGGCGCAGTACGGGCCGGAACAGCAGACCGCGTTGAAGCGGGCACTGTTCGATGCCCATTTCCAGCAGCGCCGCAATATGTCCGATCCGGCCGTGCTGCTGGACATAGCCGAGCGCGTCGGGATCGATCCCGCTGCGGCGGCCGCCGCGCTCGACAACCCGGTGCTCGCCCAGCAGGCGCAGGAAGAGCAGCGCATGGCCTATGACATGAATGTCACCGGGGTTCCGGCCATGCTGATCAACGGCAAGTTCCTGATCCCCGGCGCGCAAGAGCCGGAAACCTATGCCAATGCCCTGCGCCGCGTTGTCGCGCGCGAGGCCGAACTGGCGGCGCGGGCCGGATGATGCCGGACTATTCTGGCCAGGTCGCGGTGATCACCGGCGGCGCCGGGGGGATCGGCGGAGCGCTGGGCCAGGCGCTGGAAGCCGCGGGCGCGCAGGTCCTGCTGGCTGACCGCGCAGCCAGCGACGGGATTGTTGCCTGCGATGTCTCGAAGATCGAGGAGGTCGAGGCCCTGGCCGAGCTGGCCTGGCAGCGGTTCGGGCGGGTCGACCTGCTGGTCAACAACGCCGGGATCTCGGGCGGCGGCGGCCGCCTGTGGAAGGCTGACATAGCCGCTGCCCGGCGGGTGATGGAGGTCAATTTCTGGGGCGTCTGGCACGGCTGCGCAGCCTTTGCCCCGCGCATGGCGGCGCAGGACCACCCGAGTGCGATCTACAATGTCGCGTCGGAAAACGCGCTGTTCTGCGCCGTGCCCCGCTCGGCAGCCTATATCGCCTCAAAGCATGCCGTCCTGGGCCTGACCGAAAGCCTGCGCGAGGATCTGCCCGAACACGTCCATGCCGGCACGATCATCCCGGGCTGGGTCCTGTCGGGCCTGACCAGCGAGGGCGGGCGCGATCATGCCATGCCGGCTGCGCGCTATGCCGAGATCATCCTGCCGCAGCTCGCCGCGCGCGAGCGGTGCGTGGTGAGCCAAGCCTACAACGTCGTCCAGATGGGCGAACGGACCGAAGCGCTGGAAGCAGCCTTTGCCCGCTTCGCGCCGCGCTATGACGGCGATGATGAGTATGACGTGCGGGCCTATATCGCCCGCCTGCGGGGCCAGGGTTAGACCAGGCGGGCTAAACCAGCCCCAGCCGCGCCAGATCGGCGGCGATATGGCCGGGCAGGACTTCGCCTGCGTCCTCGTCGCTGCCCAGGTCGCGCGGGGCGTCGGCGTCGTCCAGATACCGCCAGCCCTGGTGGGCGCGCTTGGGCCGGGGCAGGACCTCGATCAGCTTGGCGGCGATGACGATGCTGGTGCGCCCGCCCTCGGCCTCTTCAAAGCGCAGGATCGGGCTGCGCATCACCAGTTGGTGCTTGAAGATCCAGAACAGCGAGCCACCCAGTTCCCCATTGGCCGGAACGATTTCCCCGTGCCGCTTGGGCAGGTAGCGTGTGGTCAGCCGGGCTTCGGCGCCCCGATTGGCGAACCAGCTGCGCATTTCCTCGAGCGACTGGGCCCCATAGGCCACCTTGGTCAGGTGCAGCGGCATGGCTTAGCCGACCAGTCCTGAGGCCACCGCCAGTCCCAGGAAGGCGAAGAAGCCCATCGAATCGGTGATCATGGTTACGAAGACCGAGCTCGCCACTGCCGGATCCTGGCCGAGCCGGTCGAGCGTGACCGGCACGATCACCCCGGCGAGGCCCGCCGTGATGATATTGACCACCACTGCCGTACCGATCACCGCGCCCAGCAGCGGATTGGCAAAGACCAGCGCCGTCGCCACGCCGATGAGTGAGGCGATCGTAATCCCGTTCAGCACGGCGACGCGCAGCTCGCGCAGCAGGATACGGTTGGTGTTGGAGCGGGTCAGCTGGTTGGTGGCGAGCGCACGGACGGCAACGGCCATGGTCTGCGTCCCGGCATTGCCGCCGATCGAGGCGACCATCGGCGAGAGCGCGGCCAGCGCCACCAGCTTTTCGATTGCCCCGCCAAAGCTGCTGATGATCGTGGCGCTGAGCAGCGCGGTCGCCAGGTTCGCGATCAGCCAGCGGACGCGCGCGACATAGGAATCGCGGATCGGCTCGTTGATGTCGCCATCGCCTGCACCAGACAGCAGCAGCACGTCCTCGCCGGCTTCCTCCTGGATGATGTGGACCACGTCATCGACCGTGATCTGGCCGACGAGGCGCCCATCGGCATCAACCACCGCGGCCGAGATCAGCGCGTATTTCTGGAAGCGCAGTGCCACCTCTTCCTGGTCCATCGTCACCGGGATCAGGGTCTGGTCGCGCTGCATCACGTCGGTCAGCGCGATGGAGCGCGGGGTGCGCAGGATCCAGCTGAGCGCGCAGGTGCCGAGCGGGTGGAAGCGCGCATCGACGATGAACACTTCCCAGAATTCGTTAGCGAGATCGCGCCCTTCG
Organism: Pseudomonadota bacterium; assembly: GCA_041182185.1. Lineage (GTDB taxonomy): Bacteria > Pseudomonadota > Alphaproteobacteria > Sphingomonadales > Sphingomonadaceae > Novosphingobium. The sequence goes on along the minus strand of JBEGOD010000163.1, from coordinate 10,335 downwards.
CGCAGGAAATCGATCAGATCGCCCACGGTCATATGCTCGGGCACCGCGACGAAATCGCGGCTCATCAGGCGGCCGGCGGATTCTTCCGGATAGGACAGCGCGGTCTCGATCGCGGCGCGGTCCTCGGGCTCCATCTCGGCAAGGACGGCCTGCTGGTCTTCCTCGTCGAGGTCTTCCAGCATGGCGACGGCGTCGTCGGTATCGAGCTGTTCGGCGATGTCGGCGACGATGTCTGCGGGGAGCTGCTCGACGATATCCTCGCGGACATAGTCGTTGAGCTCGGCATAGACCTCGCTGCCCATCAGGTCGCTGATCGCGATCGCCAGGGCCGGGCGCTTGTCGGAATCGAGCAGTTCGAACAGGTCGGCGATGTCGGCCGGGTGCAGCCCTTCGACCATGCCGTAGACCGCGTCGTTCTCACCCGCTTCCAGCCCATCGCGGACGCGGCGGACGAATTCGGGCTTCAGGGTGTTTTCAGCATCCAGGCTGTCGCTTCCACGCGCCGGCTCGGCCGCGGGAGCGGCACTTTCGAGCAGATCGGGATCGAGCTTGTCCACGGTCATGACCGCGCCGGTCTAGGCAGGTCACCGGCTTTTGCAACCCGGCTTCCGGCTTGGCGCGTGACTTTGTTGGAGGCCGCCCTATATCGGCCCGGTCATCTAACGGAGAATACCATGGCCGATACCCTCACCCTCAGCCTCGACAGCGGCGATGTCGTCATCAAGCTGCGTCCCGACCTGGCCCCCGGCCACGTGGAACGGATCGTCGAGCTGGCAAACGAAGGCTTCTACGACGGGGTCAAGTTCCACCGCGTGATCCCGGGCTTCATGGCCCAGGGCGGCTGCCCGCAGGGCACCGGCATGGGCGGTTCGGACAAGCCCGACCTCAAGGCCGAATTCAACAACGAGCCCCACGTCCGCGGCGTGTGCTCGATGGCCCGTACTTCGGCCCCGAACTCGGCCAACAGCCAGTTCTTCATCTGCTTCGACGATGCGACCTTCCTTGATCGCCAGTACACCGTCTGGGGCCAGGTGATCGAAGGCATGGAGCATGTCGATGCCTTGCCCAAGGGCGAACCGCCGCGCGAACCCGGCGTGATCCGCAAGGCGACTGTCGCCTAAGGAACCTGCTTCGGCGCCGGCGGATCAGTGATCCGCCGCGCGCTGATGATCTTGACCGGCGGCTCCAGCATCTGGCCTTTCAACGGCCCTTCGCCCTTGGTGGGTGAGAGCGGCGCGTCCCAGATTTTCCGCACTACATCCATGCCCGCGTTCACCCGGCCGAAGGCGGCAAAGCCGGCCTGGGCTTCGGGTTCGGCTGCCTTGGGATCGGCATCGAGACTGGGCAGGTCGGACAACAGGATCGACCAGTCGGCGGTCGCCGTGCCGGGGGCATGGCGCGCCATCGAGATCGTGCCGGCCTTGTGGCTGATCCCGGTCACACTGGTCGGCTCATGCGCGATGGGTTTGAGCACCTTCAGTGGGTGGCCCTGCAAGCCGCCCTGGATCAGGCCATTGGGCTGATCGCCCCAGGGCAGCCGCATCGCGCGGTAGAACACGATCCCGTCGAACCTCTTCAGATCGACATAACGCACGAAGTTCTGCGTGGTGATCGGCGCGCGCCTGTTGTCGAGTTCCAGCTCGATCCTGCCCAAATCGGTCACCAGCGCGATGCGGACCGTATCGCCAAGTGGGGCAGGCGGCGCCGGCTTGGCGGCAACCGGGCGCTTGGCGACCGGCTGCTTCGGCGGCGCGGCGGCGACCAGCGCGAACAGGGCAGGAATGGCGAGCAGGGCGAATCGGCGGTTCATCCGGCGATGCTGCCCGATCACAGCCCGGTTTTCACCACCCAGTCGTTGAATATCCGCACCGCCCGGACATCCAGCGCATGGGGCTTGCAGATGAACCAGTAGGAATAGGGGCTCTCGACCTCGATGTCATAGAGCCGGGCGAGGCGATTATCATGGCTGCGGTTGAAATGGTCATCGTGCATGATCGCGATCCCCAGGCCATTGGCGGCGGCTTCCAGGATCAGCTGGCCCGAATCGTAATGGTCGATTGCGGCGGGCTCCAGCCCGCTCATCCCGATTGCGCGCTTCCAGGCGATGAAGCTGTCGGGCAACTCGGTGTGGATCAGGAAGGTCTGGCGCGACAACACGTCCTGGTCAGGCTTGCTGCCAATCTCTTCGGCCAGCGCCTTCGAAGTGAAGGCATAGACCTTGTTATGATCAAGCTGGACCGCGTGGAACGCCGGATCGGGCTGGGGCGAGAGGATGAAGGCGGCGTCCAGCGTATCGCCGACCCGCGCTTCCAGATGCGGGCTGGTATCGAAATCGATGTGCAGGCGCGGCTGGGCTTTCCGCAGTTCGGGCAAGCGCGGGAACAGTCGCTGGCTGCCGAACAGCGGCAGCACGCCCAGGCGCAGGCGCAGCACGCGGCTATCCTCGACCTGGCCCTCCACCGCGGCTGCCAGTTCGTCGAACTTGGGCGCGACGGCATTGTAGAAGGTGCTGCCATCGTCGGTCAGCTTCATCGACTGGTGCTGACGGGTGAACAGCCGCTTGCCGATGAACTCCTCCAGCGCCGAAACGCGGCGCGACAGCGCCGACGGGCTGAGGCCAAGCTCGTCCGCCGCCGCCCGGGCCGAGCCCAGCCGGACGATCCGCACAAACGCTTCGATCGCGCGCAAAGGGGGCAGGCGGCGGATGGCCAAGGGTTACTCTTCGGATTCGTCCTGGGGAGAGGGCGGATGCAGACGCAGACGGGTAACATGCTTTTCGTTGCCCGCAATCACTTCCAGCTGCCAACCGCTTGGATGATCGAGAATAGCGCCCACCGGCGGCACCGCTTCGGCCAGCAGGAAGGCCAGGCCACCCAGGGTATCGACGTCTTCCTCGACTTCGGCCAGGCGGCGGTCGATCGCTTCGGCCACGTCGTCCAGTTCGGCGCGGGCATCGGCTTCCCACATCCCGTTTTCGAGCGGAACCAGCAGCACCTCGGGCGCATCGTCGTGCTCGTCTTCGATCTCGCCGACGATTTCCTCGACCAGGTCCTCGAAGGTGATGATCCCGTCGGTACCGGAATACTCGTCGATCACCACCGCCAGGTGGACGCGGCTGGCGCGCATGTCGCCCAGCACATCCAGCGCACCGCGCGCTTGCGGCACATAGAGCGGCTGGCGCAGCAGGCTGGTCCAGTCCTTGGGCGGCTTGCCGCTGGCGAGATGCTTGAACACGTCCTTGACCAGGACCATGCCGACGATCTCGTCGAGGCTGTCGCGGTAGACCGGCATGCGCGAATGGCCGTGCACGGCAAAGGCGCTGACCACTTCTTCCCAGGTTGCGGTTTCGGGCACGGCGACGATCTCGCCGCGCGGAATGGCGACATGGTCAGCATCGTGTTCGCTGAAATGGAGGAGGTTGCGGAGCATGTCGCGCTCCAGCGCGGACAAGTCGCCGTTGCGGGAACCGCCGCCATCGTCTTCGTGATCGTCAATCGCTTCTTCAAGCTGGGCGCGCAGCGATTGCTCGACGCCGTCGACCCGGTCGAACCAGCGTCTGATCGCGCGCCAGATGGAGCGCTTACTCTCTCCGTCTCCGGATGTGCCCTCGGGCATGGTCTTGGTCAGTCCCCTCTGGGCGATCCGGTCACTGGATCGCGATCGCCATATGGGTCGGCAATGCCCATCAGTGCAAGGGCCTTGATTTCCAGCGCTTCCATCGCGGCCGCTTCTTCGTCGGAATGAACATGGTCATGGCCGGCCAGGTGCAGCAGGCCGTGGACTAGCAGGTGGGCCGCATGGTCTGCCAGTGGCACACCCTTGTCCGCCGCCTCGCCGATGCAGGTTTCCAGCGCCAGGGCGATATCGCCCAATAGTTCGGGCGGGCCATCCGGCGCCAGCGCCAGCAGATCCTCGCGCTCCAGCATGGGGAATGACAACACGTTGGTCGGCTTGTCCTTGCCGCGCCATTCGCGGTTGAGGGCGTGAACCTCTGCATCGTCGGCAAACAGCAGGCTGGCCGACAGGCGCGGATTGGCGAGTTCGGGGGCGACTGCACCCAGCGCCGCGACGGCGCGTTCGGCCAGGGCCTCCCAATCGGTGCGATCGGGCCAGGGGGCCTCAAGGGAAACTTCGAGCTCCATCCGCTTCCCTTGCCGCCGCACGCGCTGCAAGTCGAGCGCGCCGGCGCATTATCCGTGCTTGCCCTCATAGGCATCGACGATCCGCCCGACGATCGGGTGGCGGACCACGTCGGCGCTGGTGAAGCGGGTCACGGCGATCCCATCGATCCCTTCGAGCCGCCCGACGGCATCGTTCAGCCCGCTCATCTGCGGGCCGCCGGGGATATCGACCTGGTTCGGGTCGCCGCAAACCACCATGCGGCTGTTCTGGCCGAAGCGGGTCAGGAACATCTTCATCTGTGCCGGGGTGGTGTTCTGCGCCTCGTCCAGGATGATGAAGCTTTCGGCCAGGGTGCGCCCACGCATGAAGGCAATCGGGGCGATCTCGATCTCGCCCGAGGCGAGCCGCCGCTCGACCTGTTCGGGCGGCATGCAATCGTAAAGCGCATCGTAGAGCGGGCGCAGGTAGGGATCGACCTTGTCCTTCATGTCACCGGGCAGGAAGCCGAGCCGCTCCCCGGCCTCGACCGCCGGGCGGCTGAGGATCAGGCGCTGGACCGAGCCGGTGATCAGCTGCGAAACCGCCTGGGCCACCGCGACATAGGTCTTGCCGGTGCCCGCTGGCCCCAGCGCAAAGATGATGTCGCGGCTGGCCAGCGCCTTCATGTACTCGATCTGGGTCGCGCTGCGCGGCACGATGGTTTTCTTGCGCGTGCGGATCATCACCGAAGGGGTGCCGCCATCGCCGGTGACGATTCCTTCGAGCGTCGGTTCGGCCGACATCATGATGATCGATTCGACCGCGCCGGCATCCAGTTCCTGCCCGCTGAGCAGCCGCTGGTGCATGGCCTTCAGCACGTCGCGGGCGCGGGCCACGCTGTCTTCCGGGCCTTCGATCTGGGCACGATTGCCGCGGGCGGAGATGAACACGCCGAGGCGATTCTCGATCTGCACCAGGTTGGCGTCGAACTGTCCGAACAGCGCCCCCAGGATAGTGGCTTCCTCAAACTCCATCTCCGTCCGTGCGCGGCGGGGCTGGGTGCGGGTCTGCCCGAAGACGTCGTGATCGTCATGGGCGCGTGCGGGTTTGCGAGCCATAAAGTGGGCAGGGCGCTCCTTTCAGTGCAGCCGGTTGTGGCCGAGTCGAAGCTTAGGCTGCGTCCAGCCGGTGGCAAGGGCCATGCGACGCGGCGTTGTGGATGGGTGTTCTGCGCTCCCCGTCCGGCCCTGGTCGGCGCTTCACCGGCAGAACCATGCCGTGCCATGCATTTGGCCGTGGCCAGCGCTACCATCGTCGATAGCGACTGGCTGGACTGGGTCGAGGGGTGCAGAGTTTTCCAAAGCAATGAATACCATGCAGAGGGGCATCTACGTGTACAGGATCATTGCGTTCATGGCCGCAGCCAGCCTGTCGGTTCCCCTGGCGGCACCGGCCCTTGGCCAGGCGCAGCCCGTGGCGGACTCGGCGCCGGAACCGATTGTCGTGACCGGTGAGCGGGCCGAGCAGGCCAAGGCTGCCGGCAAGCAGGGCCAGGCGATCACCCAGCGCCCACTGGAAGACTATCCGCTTGCCCGGCGTTATGCCCCGCTGTGCCTTTATACCTTCGGGATCAACCGCGAAGCCGGCGAAGTGCTGGCCGAACGCATCACCGCGAATGCCCAGGTTCTGGGCCTCAGGACCGGCGGCAAAGGCTGCAAGCCCAATGCCTGGATCGGCTTCGTCCGCAACAGCAAGGCAGCGGTGGTGCAGTTGCGCAAGACCCAGCCGGAAATGTTCGGGACCTTGCAGAAGACCGAGATCGACCGGATCTTCGGCGGCTCGGGCGCGGCGCAGGTCTGGCACACGACCGAGCAGCGTACGATCGACGGCCGGGCGCTGACCAACCTGCAGATCGGGGATACGACGGTCAAATCGACCTCGCTGTACCAGCCCGGTCGGCTGGGTTCGCCGATCCGTTCGGATATCCTCGGCTCGATCGTGATCTTTGACATGGCCCGGGTCGGCGGCAAGAGCCTGCTGCAACTGGCCGACTACGCCACCTTCCGCATCCTTGCCCAGGTCCAGGATCTGCCGCAGGTCGCGCCGCAAACCCTGCCTTCGATCCTGACCCTGTTCGCCGAACAGGCTGAGACAGCGCCCGATGGCTTGACCGAGTTCGATTGGGCCTATCTGGCGGGCTTCTATCGGATGGAGCGCGGTGCGCGCAGCCTGGCCACTTCGGACGCGACCGAACGGGCCATGCTGGACGGGACCGCGACCCGGCTCAGCGTCAAAGGACGGCCAGACTAGACCAGCCGGGCGCCGAGTGAAATCGGACCCGCCGCGACAAGCTCGACTTCGACCAGGTCGCCAATCGCGGCATCGCCGGTGAAGTGGACCGATTGCAGCCAGGGGGACTTGCCCAGCCATTGGCCCGGGTCCCGGCCGCGGCGCTCGACCAGCACCGTGCAGCGCTGGCCGACCGAGGCCTGATTGAAGGCAAGCTGGCTGACCCCCAGCGCAGCCTGCAGGCGCTGCAGCCGTTCGGCCATCACGGCGGCGGGGACCTGCCCGTCCATGGTTGCGGCCGGGGTGCCGGGCCGGGCCGAATACTTGAAGCTGAAGCACTGGGCATAACCGACCTGTTCAACCAGCCGCAGCGTATCTTCGAACTCGGCCTCGGTCTCGCCGGGGAAACCGACGATGAAATCGCCCGACAAGGCAATGTCCGGCCGCGCTGCGCGGACCTGGTCCAGCACGCGCAGGTAGCTGGCTGCCGTGTGGCTGCGGTTCATTGCCTTCAGCACCCGATCATTCCCGGCCTGGACCGGCAGGTGCAGGAACGGCATCAGCTGCGGCACGTCGCGGTGCGCGGCGATCAGCCCCGCGGTCATGTCGTTGGGGTGGCTGGTGGTATAGCGAATCCGGGCGAGGCCGGGGATGGTGGCGAGTGTTTCGATCAGCCGCTCCAGCCCGCGCCCGTCCGCATCCCGCCAGGCGTTCACATTTTGGCCAAGCAGCGTGATTTCCCGCGCACCGGCTTCGACCAGCCGCCGGGCTTCCTCGACCAGGTCAGCGAAGGGGCGCGAGACTTCGGCGCCGCGGGTATAGGGCACCACGCAATAGGTGCAGAACTTGTCGCAGCCTTCCTGCACGGTCAGGAAAGCGCTGGGGCCAACCTTGCGGCGCGCCGGCAGGGCAGCGAACTTGGTCTCGGCCGGCATGTCGACATCGACCGCGCGGCGGCCTTCGATTGCCTCGGCGATCATGCCCGGCAAGCGGTGATAGGCCTGCGGGCCGACCACCATGCTGACTGCCGGCGCGCGCCGCATGATTTCCTTGCCCTCGGCCTGGGCGACGCAACCGGCCACCGCGATCAGGGGGCTGGTGCCATCCGCGCGGCGCAGGCGGCCGATGTCGGAATAGACCTTCTCCGCCGCCTTTTCGCGAATGTGGCAGGTGTTGAGGACGACGAGATCGGCCTCTTCCCCCTCGGCCGCCGGCGTGATCCCCTCCTCGCCCAGCAGCTCGGCCATGCGTTCGCCGTCATAGACGTTCATCTGGCAGCCGAAGCTCTTGACCCGGTAGGTCCTGGGGGGCGGGGCGGGGTGCATGGGCCGCGCCGATACGCCAAGTGGCGGGTTTTTTGAAGTGTTAACCGCCGAGCCGCGCCAGCATCGCCTCGCGCGCGGCCTGGGCGATGGTCTTGCGGCTGGCTAGCTCCGGCCCGGTCAGCACCGGCAGAAAATGGACCGTCAGCTCGATCGGCCGCCGGCGGGCGAGCAGGCGCAGGAAATTGTCCAGCCCATGCTGATCGCCCACCCAGGCGATGTCCGCCGCCTCGGGTCCGAAGTGCAGCAGTACCGGCTGGACCGCGATGCCATCGGGCAGCGGCTCCAGCGCGGAAAGCAGCGAGCTCTTGAACGGCAACAGGCCAGTGCCGTCGCTGGTCGTGCCTTCGGGAAAGATCGTCAGCGCGCCGGTATCGCGAATCGCGGTGCGCACCGCTTCGACCTGGGCCGCAACGCTCTTGCGGTCATGCCGGGCGACGAAGACCGTGTCGTTCATCTTGCACAGCCATTTCAGCAGCGGCATCGAGGCCAGCCCGTCATGGCCGACAAAGGCACTGCCAGTGGTCGCGGCGATGGCCGGGATATCGAGCCAGGAAACATGGTTGGCCAGCAGGAAGGCGCCGCGGTGCACCTTTTCGCCGCGGGTGCGCAGCCGCATTCCCGCAATCGCCCCGATCCCGGCCAGGAACCGGCGCGGCACAGGGTTGTGGCGGGTAACCAGTCTGGCGATGTAGTAGAGCGGCACACAGACCAGCAGGAGCAGCAGCATCGCGGTCAGCCGCAGGGTGACCCGAATCCAGCCGAAGATCGACAGGCGGCGCGGCTGGCTGAGCGCGATCGCCACGGAAGCTTACTGGCCTTCCCGGCCCAGTCGCACCCCGTAAAGCTCCATGCGGTGGTCGACCAGGCGGTAGCCCAGCTTCTCCGCGATCTGGCGCTGCAGCGCCTCAAGCTCGGGGTCGACGAATTCGATCACCTTGCCGGTTTCGACATCGATCAGGTGATCATGGTGGGCTTCGGGCGCCGCTTCATAGCGGGCGCGGCCATCGCCGAAATCGTGGCGATCGAGAATTCCTGCCTCTTCGAACAGCCGCACGGTGCGATAGACCGTGGCGATCGAGATGCGCGGATCGACCGCCACCGCGCGTTCGTGGAGCTTTTCCACGTCCGGGTGATCGGTGCTTTCGGACAGCACCTTGGCGATCACGCGCCGCTGATCGGTGATCCGCAGGCCGCGTTCCGCACAAAGCGCTTCGATGTCGATCGTCTGGTGCACGAGGGATCCGTAAATGAAACGTCCCGCCGGATATGAACCCGGCGGGACGATTCTTCAACCGCGCGTGGCGGACTTATCCGGCTTCAAACTTTTGGCTTGGGCTTGCGGCCACGCTTTTGGCCGGGCTTGCGCCCCAGGCCGATCTTCTTCGCGAGTTCGCGGCGCTTTTCAGCATATTCGGGGGCAACCATCGGATAGTCGGCGGGCAGGTTCCAGCGCGCGCGGTACTGATCCGGGGTCAGGTTGTAATGCGTCATCAGATGGCGCTTGAGCATCTTCAGCTTCGCGCCGTCTTCCAGGCAGACGATGTGATCGGGCTTGATCGAGGCGCGGATCGAAACCGCGGGCTTGGGCGCTTCTTCCGCCACCGGAGCGGGAGCCTGGCCGAGGCTGGCAAGCGCGCCGTAGACCTTGGTGATCAGTGCCGGGACATCATCAACCGAAACGCTGTTATTGCTGACATGCGCGGCAACAATATCGGAAGTTAGGGTGATCAGGGTTTCATTCATATCAGCCTGCGGAGTATCCATTGCCCGCTACCTTTCGTATCTGTGCGACCACTTGTTTTTTGTTTTTTTGTAGCGAGTTCGCTGACTAGCCACAGTTGATGGCTAAGCCGGTTAGGCTGCTATCGCAAGCAGAAACATGCAAAAAATGGCTGTAATCAGCCCAGCGGTAAGACGGAAATTAACTATAGCGGGCAGGAAAAAGTAATCGCATCAAGTCGATCGCCCGAAGGTGTGCGATAGTAATTCTTGCGGGTGCCAATCTGCATGAAGCCATTCTGGCGATAGAGCTGCACGGCCGGGTTATCACTGCGCATCTCAAGCAGCAGTTGCTTTGCCCCGCGCAGCCGGGCGTCGGCCTTGCAATCCTGCAGCAACTTCTCGCCAATTCCGCGACGGCGGAAATCGGGTGAAACCGCGATCAGCAGCAATTCCTCTTCCTCGAAGCCATGGCGGGTCAGGGTAAAACCGGCTGCCTCGCCAAGAACTTCGGCCAGGCGATAGTAACAATTGCCGATCATCAGCGCGTCTTCGACCTGGCGCCGGGTCCAGGCCTCGCCATAGGCCGGATCGAACGCGGCCTGCATCACCTCCATGCTCCGGTCGATGTCGTCGCTCGGCGCGATCATGCCGCAGGCAGGCGGGCGTCCGGGGCCCGGCCATAGAGCGGCTGGTCGGCCGGGCCGAGCAGCACTGCGGGCAACACCGCCAGGCAGCGGGCAGCCGGCCAGCGCGGCCGGGCCTGGCCCGATCCGCGCCGCGCGACCAAGGCTTCGGCCTGGCTGCCGGCGACAAGTTCGGACGCCACGGCGGCCGCTGCATCGGGGGACAGCGAGGCGAGCTCGGCGACGGGAAGTCCATCGGCGGCAAAGGTCTGGAC
>JBEGOD010000162.1:0-5232 GCA_041182185.1 Pseudomonadota bacterium | reverse complement strand
GCTCGGCCCCGGGCCGAAAGGGTCAGGCCGCCTCTTCCTTGGCCTTGAGCACGCGCACCGGCTCCTTGCGGCCTTCGACCACGTCCTTGTCCACCACCACTTCGGCGATCTCCGATTCGCTGGGGATATCGAACATCGTGTCGAGCAGCAGCCCTTCCACGATCGAGCGCAGCCCGCGCGCGCCGGTCTTGCGCTCAATCGCCCGCTTGGCGATCGCTTCCAGCGCATCTTCAGTGAAGGTCAGGGTCACGTCTTCCAGCTCGAACAGCTTGGAATACTGCTTGATCAGCGCATTCTTGGGTTCACGCAGGATCTTGACCAGCGCCTCGACATCAAGGTCTTCCAGCGTGGCGATCACCGGCAGGCGGCCGACGAATTCGGGGATCAGCCCGAACTTCAGCAGGTCTTCCGGCTCAGCCTTCTGGAGCAGTTCACCCACCTTGCGCTTGTCCGGATCGGCCACGTGCGCGCCAAAGCCGATCGAGCGCTTCTGCAGGCGGTCGGCAATGATCTTTTCCAGGCCGGCAAAGGCCCCGCCGCAGATGAACAGGATGTTGGTGGTATCGACCTGCAGGAATTCCTGCTGCGGATGCTTGCGCCCGCCCTGCGGCGGCACGGAGGCGGTGGTGCCTTCCATCAGCTTGAGCAGGGCCTGCTGCACGCCCTCGCCCGAGACGTCGCGGGTGATCGACGGATTTTCGGCCTTGCGACTGATCTTGTCGATCTCGTCGATGTAGACGATCCCGTGCTGGGCCTTCTCGACGTTGTAGTCGCTGGCCTGGAGCAGCTTGAGGATGATGTTTTCGACATCCTCGCCCACGTAACCGGCTTCGGTCAGCGTGGTTGCATCGGCCATGGTGAAGGGCACGTCGAAGGTCTTGGCGAGGGTCTGGGCGAGCAGGGTCTTGCCCGAACCGGTCGGCCCGACCAGCAGGATGTTCGACTTCGACAGTTCTACTTCGCCGCCCTTGCCGCTGTGCTTGAGCCGCTTGTAGTGGTTGTGAACCGCGACCGAGAGGACCCGCTTGGCCCGGTCCTGGCCGATCACGTAATCGTTCAGCGTCTCGAAGATGTCCTTCGGGCTGGGAACGCCGCCGTCCTTCTTGCCGGCGATGCCGGCCTTGGTTTCTTCGCGGATGATGTCGTTGCACAGCTCCACGCATTCATCGCAGATGAACACGGTTGGCCCGGCAATCAGCTTGCGCACCTCATGCTGCGATTTCCCGCAGAAGCTGCAGTAGAGGGTGCTCTTCGCGTCGGATCCGCTCAATTTCGTCATGCTCGTTCCTGTTGCCCGCAAAGGCGGGGACTCGCCCAATCCTAACCGGGCGAGTGCATTAATCAATCCTAGCGCTTAGCACAGGGGAGCTTGCCCCCGGCTGAAGCGGCAAGGTTAGCAAAGCCTTCCAGCCTATTCCGGTGCGCCGCCCGATCCGCTGGTATCGGATTCGGAGCTGGGCCGGCTTTCGAAGACCTTGTCGACCAGGCCGAACTCCAGCGCTTCGCGGGCATCAAGCCAGGTATCGCGGTCCAGCGCGGTCTCGATCGCTTCAAGCGTCTTGCCGGTATATTTCACGTAGCATTCGTTGAGCCGCTGGCGCAGGCGCAGGATTTCGCGGGCCTGGATCTCGATATCGGTGGCCATGCCGCGCGTGCCGCCGGACGGCTGATGGATCATCACCCGCGCGTTGGGCAGGGCAATTCGCATGCCTGGCTCACCGGCGGCGAGCAGGAACGATCCCATCGAGCAGGCCTGGCCGATGCAAACCGTGGAAACCCGCGGGCGGATGTACTGCATGGTATCGTGGATCGCGAGACCCGCCGTCACCACGCCGCCCGGCGAGTTGATGTACATCGAGATATCCTTCGAGGGATTCTCGCTCTCCAGGAACAGCAGCTGGGCAACGATGACCGAGGCCATGTGATCCTCGACCTCGCCGGTCAGGAAAATGATCCGCTCGCGCAGCAGGCGCGAATAGATGTCGAAGCTGCGTTCACCGCGGCTCGACTGTTCGACCACGACCGGAATCAGCGCGCCGGTGATGGGATCTTGCGTGAATTTGCCCTGGGCGCCGGGCTGATTGAACAGGTCGAGCATGGGAATCCTCATGTGATTGGTCGCCCTATGTCGGCGCTGGCCGCGCGATGTTCAAGGGCGTTAACCGATTGATGTTTACCCCGCCGTGACCATAAGATTGCGGCCAGTTAATTCTTCCAGTCCGGAGATGATGAATGCCTGCCACGCCGAAAGCTTTCGCCGCCTCCGCCGCTGTGCTGGCCATAGCCCTGGCCGGATCGCCCGCCGCCGCGGAGACGCCGGCGCAGCGCGCGGCCGAGGCCAGGGCCTATCTGGCGGCGATCGCCCGGCTGGACGATGCCGAAAAAGGTCCGCAGCTCAATGCCGTGATCGTGGCCAATCCCGCCGCCCCGCAGGAAGCTGCCCGTTTGGCGGGAACCGGTCCGCTCGACGGGCGGACCGTGCTGATCAAGGATAATGTCGAAACGCGCGAATGGCCGACCACGGCCGGCTCGCTGGCTCTGGTCGCCAACCGCACGGCCCGCGATGCACCGCTGGTGGCCCGGCTGCGCGTCGCCGGCGGCGTGGTGCTGGGCAAGACCAACCTGTCCGAATGGGCCAACATCCGCCACTCGCCCAGCACCTCGGGGTGGAGCGGCGTTGGCGGGCTGACCAGGAATCCCCACGCGATCGATCGCAACACCTGCGGCTCCTCGTCGGGCAGCGGCGCGGCGATTGCCGCGGGCATGGCCTGGGCGGCGATCGGCACCGAGACCGACGGGTCGATCACCTGCCCGGCCAGCGTCAACGGCATTGTCGGGTTCAAGCCGACGGTCGGCATGGTCAGCCGCACCCATGTCGTGCCGATCAGCACCAGCCAGGATACGGCCGGACCGATGACCCGCACCGTGGCCGATGCCGCCCTGCTGCTAAACGCGATCGCCGGAAGCGATCCGGCCGATGCCGCAACGGCTGAGGCTGACGCTCGCAAGACCGACTTCACCCAGGGGCTCGCCAACGCCGCGCTCAAGGGGCTGCGGATCGGCCTGCTGCGCCGCGCGGTGGGCAATCATCCGGGCGTGCGCAAGGTGTTCGATCAGGCCGTGGCCGACCTGAAGGCGGCGGGCGCCGAGATCGTCGAGATCGATTTCCAGCCGGACCCCGGCATGGGCCGCGATGAGGGCTTCGTGCTGCGCTATGAATTGCGCCGCGACATGAACGCCTATCTCAAGACCCTGCCCAGCCCCGGCATGCCTCGCAGCCTGACCGAGCTGATCGAATTCAACCAAGCCAATGCCGCCAAGGAACTGCGCTGGTTCGGCCAGGACACCTTCATTGCCGCCGACAAGCTGACCGATGCCGAAGCCCACGCCAAGGCGCGCGCCAACTCGCTTAAACTGGCGGGCGAGCTGGGAATCGACAAGCTGCTGGCCGACAACCAGGTCAGCCTGCTGATCGCGCCAACTGGCGGCCCCGCCTGGACGACCGACCTGGTGACCGGGGACCGCTTCCTGGGCATCGGCGCCGGCAGCCTGGCGGCGATTGCCGGCTATCCGCACCTTACCGTGCCGATGGGCGCGGTCGAGGGGTTGCCACTGGGTCTCTCGCTGATGGGGGCCAAGTGGCAGGACCATACGGTCTTGCAGGCTGGCGCAGCCTATGAACGGGCGCGCACGGCAGCCCTGCCCAAACCCAGTTTCAAGCGCTGGGGGGAGTAAGGCTCCGGAGCATTGCGCGGCCCTGCAAACTATTGCAAAGACAGGGCTGTGAAGCAGACCCGCTCTTCAGGAACCCGCAACCGTATCGTTGCCGCTGCGCGCGAACTATTCCTTGTCAAAGGGTTCGATGGCACGTCGGTCGCGGAAGTCTGCCGCGAGGCCGGGGTCTCCAACGGCGCGCTGTTCCATCAGTTTCCCACCAAGGAAGACCTGGGCTTTGCCGTATACACGCTGGTCCGGCGCGATTTCTGGAACCGAGTGATGGCGGCGATGGCCGAACCGCTGGATCCGCTGGACGGGGTCGAGGCCGCAGTGCGCGCCGCCTTTGCCTTTCAGCGCGACGAGCCGGGCGGCGCGGCCTTCATGTTTGACGTGTCGGGATCGAAGTGGATCGAGAACTTCGCCGCCGAATCGCAGGAAGTGCACGACGTGGTCAGCGGGCGGGGCCAGGCCTGGCCCGCACCGCACATTGCCGCCGGCCGGCAGCCGCCGGTGCCGCCCGATGTCTTCGTCGCGCTGGCCTCGGGCGCGGCGCAGTGGACGGGCCGGATGTGCCGGATCGGCATGACCGTCATGCCGTTCGACGAGATTGCCGAACAGATGCCGCTCTACGTGCGGCGCGCTTTCACCCCGCAATAGCCGGATAAGCAAACGGGGCGGTCGCCCATGGCGCCGCCCCGTTGCGTTCGGACCAGAGGCCCGGATTACTTCTTGGCAGCCGCCTTCTTGGCAGCTGGCTTCTTCTCGGCCTTTTCGGCCTTGGGAGCGGCTTCCTTCTTGGCGGGCTTTTCAGCCTTGGCGGCCTTGGCCGGCTTTTCTTCAGCCGGCGCATCGTCCTTCTTGGCGGCCTTCTTCGGCGCAGCCTTCTTGGCCGGCTTTTCGGCCGGAGCGGCGGTTTCTTCCGCTTCGATCGCAGCCTGCAACTCTTCGCGGCTGACCGTGCGCTCGGTCACTTCGGCCTTGTCGAACAGGAAGTCGACGACCTTGTCCTCGGAACAGCGGCGCGCGCAGCTGGGCCGCGGCAAGCGGGTCCTGCTGGATGTATTCGGCAAAGCGCTGGCGATCTTCCGGGCGATACTGCTGAGCCGCCTGGGCCAGCAGCATCTGCATTTCCTGCTGGCTCACTTCGACGCCGTTGGCCTGGCCGATTTCCGAAAGGAGCAGGCCCAGGCGCACACGGCGCACGGCAATGCTGCGGTAATCGTCCTTCTCGGCTTCGATCTCGGCCATGGCAGCGGCAGGATCGGCCTCGTTCTGGGCTTCCTGCTGAAGCTGGGCCCAGATCTGGCCGAACTCGGCTTCGACCATGCTCGGCGGCACGTCGAAATCATGACCGGCGGCCAGCTGATCGAGCAGCGCGCGCTTCATCTGGGTGCGGGTCAGGCCGGCAGTTTCCTGCTCCAGCTGGCCGCCGGTCATGATTTCGACGTGCCGCCGAGCATGGTCGAAGCCGAGTTCGGCCAGATCTGGGCCCAGCTTCAGCAGGAAGCCCAGAAC
>JBEGOD010000161.1:0-6004 GCA_041182185.1 Pseudomonadota bacterium | reverse complement strand
GCTATACGCCGGTCAGCGCTCCAGTCGCCGCGCCTGCTCCCGCGCCAGAGCCCAGCAAATTCGCTGCGGCCTTTGCCGAACCGGTTGCCGCGCCCGCTCCGGTTCCGGTGGTCGATTCCTCGGGCATGGCCTTCATCTCGCAGCCGGTGGTCCAGGCAATCCCGGCCCGCCAGCTTGGCGCGCCGCGCGCCCTGGCTGCTGCCGCTCCGCGTCGCATGACTCCGTTTCGCGTTGCGTTTGCCGCACCGGCGCCAACCAGCGCTCCGGGTACGCACATGGTGCAACTCGGCAGCTTCTTTACGGAACAGGGCGCCCGCCGTGCCTGGGGCATCTACACCGCCAAGAACCCTGAACTGCGCGGTTTTCGCATGACTATCGCCCAGGCCCAGGTGCGCGGGAAGACCTACTTCCGTGTCGCCGCCGCCGGAATCAAGGGCAGCCAAAGTGCCTGGGGCCTGTGCTCCACGGTCAAGGCGCGCGGGATGGGCTGCTTCGCCTATGCCGCTCGGACCGGCGTGCCGGGTGCCAAGGCCCCTGCCGCAACGCAGATGGCCCGTGCCAAGGCTCCGGTCGCAGTGCCCAAGGCCGCTCCGGTGCCAGGCGCGCTGGCACTGGCGCGCAAGCGCTAAGCCGCAATTATCCCGAGAGATTGGGCAAGGCCTCTTCCCGCCAGGCGGGGAGGGGCCTTTGCCTTATTGGCCGATGATCGTGCCGCCCTTGAGCAGGGTCAGCGCACGGCCCTGGACGCCCTGCTTGTCGAACGGGGTATTACCGGCGGCGGCGGCCATCTTGTCCGAATCGACAATCCACGGCTTGTCCGGGTCGATCACGGCAACGTCAGCCTCGGCTCCGACCGCCAGGACACCGGCATTGACGCCCAGCAGCGCCGCCGGATTGCTTGCCAGCAGGGCGAAGGCGCGGGCCGTGTCGATAACGCCATCGCGCACCAGTCCCAGCGTCAGCGGCAGCAGGGTTTCCGCCCCGGCCATGCCGGGTTCGGCATCGGCAAAGGGCAGCCGCTTGTCTTCAGGCCCGCGCGGATCGTGACCCGATGCAATCACGTCGATCGTCCCATCGGCCAGGGCGGCAAGGACGGCCTGCCGATCAGCTTCACAGCGCAGCGGCGGAGAGAGCCGCGTAAAGGTGCGGAAATCGCCCATCGCAAGGTCTGACAGCAGTGCATGGGCCGGCGTAACGCCGGCGGTCACCGCGACCCCGCGTGCCTTGGCCGCACGGACCAGGTTCAAGGCGGTTGCAGTCGTAACCTGCCGGAAGTGCAGCCGCGCGCCGGTCATTTCAGCCAGGGCAATGTCGCGCGCCACGGCCAGGGCCTCCGCCTCGGCCGGGGCAGAGGGCAGGCCCAGCCGGGTCGCCATTTCGCCAGCCGTTGCCACGGCCATGCCGGTAAGGCCGGCGTCTTCGGCATGGGTCACCAAGACCAGACCCAGCATGGCGCAATAGGACAGCAGGCGGTGCATCACTCCGCTGTCGCCGATCCAGCGCCGCCCGGTGCTGACTGCGCGGGCACCGGCGTCGCGCATCAGCGCCAGTTCGGCAAGTTCGCTGCCGGCCAGGTCCTTGGTCGCCGCGGCGAGCGGATGGACCCACAGGTCGGGCTTGCCCGATTGCGCGGCGAAGCGGGCGGCCGAAGGCTTGTCCAGCACCACGCCCTGGTCGGGCATCAGCGCCGCGCGGGTGATCCCGCCAAAGTGGAAGGCTGGCTTGTCGATGGCGAAGACGCCTAGATCGACCAACCCCGGTGCGATCAATTTGCCCTTGGCATCGATGATTGTGTCGCCATCGTGCGGGCTAATGCCGCCCAAAGCGGCAATTCGGCCATCGGCGCAGCGCAGCGCGCCGATCTGGGGCTCGCCAGTCGGCAGGACCAGTCGGCCGTTGACCAGGGTAATGGGCGCAGGATTGCTCATGCCCAACCCTCCACGCTGCGACTTTTTCGGGTCAGCACGTCCAGGCAGGCCATACGGATCGCCACGCCCATTTCGACCTGGGTGGTGATTGCCGATCGGCCCGCCAGGTCGGCTACCACGCTGTCGATCTCGATCCCGCGGTTCATCGGCCCGGGGTGCATCACCAGGGCATCGGGCTTGGCCATGGCCAGCCGTTCCAGCGTCAGGCCATAGAGGTGGCGGTATTCGCGCGGGGAGGGGATGAATTGCCCGCTCATCCGCTCCTGCTGCAGCCGCAGCATCATCACCACGTCGGCCCCGTCCAGCGCGGCGTCGAAATCGTTGAACGGCGTAACCTTCATCGCCTCGATCCCGGCCGGCATCAGCGCTGGCGGCGCGCAGACGCGCACGTCGGCGCCCAGCGTGGTCAGGCAGTGGATGTTGGAGCGGGCAACGCGGCTGTGCAGGATATCGCCGCAGATCGTCACCGTCAGCTTGCCGAAATCGCCTTTCGCGCGGCGGATGGTCAGCGCATCGAGCAGGCCTTGGGTGGGGTGTTCGTGCTGGCCGTCTCCAGCGTTGAGTACCGGACAGTCGACCTTGCCCGCGATCAGCTGCACCGCGCCCGAACTGGCGTGGCGGATCACGATCGCGTCGGCGCGCATGGCGTTGAGCGTCATCGCCGTGTCGATCAGCGTTTCGCCCTTCTTCACGCTCGATTGGGCGGCGTGCATGTTGACCACGTCGGCGCCCAGCCGCTTGCCGGCGATCTCAAACGACAGCAGCGTTCGGGTCGAGTTTTCGAAGAAGGCGTTGATGATGGTCAGGCCAGCCAGCCGGTCATCGCGCTTCTGCGGCTGGCGGTTGAGTTCGACCCATTGTTCCGCTTCGTCGAGCAGGAACAGGATCTCCCATGGGGCCAGACCCGCAAGGCCCGTGAGGCTGCGGTGCGGAAAGGCGGCGGAGCCAGCTGGATAGCGGCCCGCAGCGGTTGGGTTCGGCGATGTCATTGAAGCCAGTTCCCTAGCTGGCTTGTGGCAGGGTGGCAAGCGCCGGACGGTGCCAATCGCCACTTGATCGATCATGGACTCGCCATTTGACCGCCAGCTTCCTATGTCCGGGGCTGCTTCTTCGGGGAATTGCGGTTCTATGATCTTCGCGCGCAAAGTCTGGGCCTTGCTGGTCGGCATCAAGGATGCCCTGGTGCTGTTGCTTCTGCTGCTGTTCTTCATGGGGCTGTATGGCCTGCTGACGGCCCGTCCTTCGCCGGGCCAGGTGCGCGAAGGCGCGCTGCTGCTGAAGCTTGATGGCAGCGTGGTCGAAGAGCCGGCCAAGGTCGATCCGTTCGATCTGCTGATGTCGAACGAGGCACCGATCAAGGAACATCGTGCCCGCGATGTGATTGCCTCGCTGGCGGCGGCGGCCAAGGATGAGCGGATCAAGGCCGTTGCACTCGATCTGTCGCGCTTCACTGGCGGCGGGCAGGTGACGCTGCAGGATGTTGGCCAGGCGCTCGACCAGGTGCGCAAGGCGAACAAGCCGGTTATCGCCTTTGCCCATGCCTATACCGATGACGGGCTGCTGCTGGCCGCCCACGCCAGCGAGATCTGGGTCGATCCGCTGGGCGGCGCCTTCGTGATGGGGCCGGGCGGGATGCGGCTCTACTATGGTGAGGCACTGGCCCGCTACAAGGTGACGCCGCACGTCTTCAAGGTCGGCACCTACAAGGATTTCGTTGAACCCTTTACCCAGAGCCAGGCCTCGCCGGCCTCGAAGGAGGCCCGCAACGCGTTGATTTCGGCGGTTTGGGAAGACTGGCAGGCCCACGTCAAGGCCGCCCGGCCCAAGGCTGACATTGCCCGTGTCACGACCGATCCCGTCGGCTGGATCAAGGCCAGCGGCGGCGATGCGGCCAAGGCCTCGCTGGCGGCCGGCCTGGTCGACAAGCTGGGCACTTACACCCAGTACAAGGAGCGGATCCGCGCCCTGGTGGGCGAGGATCCCGCCGACAAGACGCCCGGCAGCTTCATCCACACCGCGCCCGCTACGCTGCTGGCCGCCCATCCGGCCAAGACCGATGGCGCAGCGGTTGCCGTGGTCAACGTCGCTGGCGAAATCGTCGATGGCAAGGCTGGTCCCGGCACGGCCGGCGGCAACCGCATCGCCAAGCTGATCGATGAAGCCAGTGTCGATGGCGCCAAGGCACTGGTGCTGCGGGTCGATTCGCCCGGCGGCTCGGTGATGGCCTCGGAAGAGATTCGCACCGCTCTGGAACGGTTCAAGGCGGGCAACAAGGACACCGGTCGCCGCCCGATCGTGGTGTCGATGGCCAACCTGGCGGCGAGTGGCGGTTACTGGGTCTCGACCCCGGCCGACAAGATCTTTGCCGAACCCGGCACGATCACCGGTTCGATCGGCATCTTCGCGATGATCCCCTCGTTCGAGCGGGCGCTGGCGGACTATGGCGTCAAGTCGGACGGGGTGCGCAGCACGCCGCTGTCGGGCCAGCCCGATATCCTGACCGGTCTGACGCCCGAAGTGAAGGACATGCTCCAGGCCAATATCGAAAGCGGTTATGGCCGGTTCCTGGGCCTGGTCGGCACCGCACGCAAGAAGACCCCGCAGGAAGTCGAAGCCGTTGCCGAAGGCCGCGTCTGGGATGGCGGCACCGCGCGGCAGAAGGGGCTGGTCGATCAGTTCGGCGGGCTTGATGCAGCGCTGGCCGATGCCGCGCAGCGCGCCAAGCTGGGCGCGGACTGGCATGCTGCTTGGTACGGCGACGAAGCTGATCCTTATGCCTCGCTGATCGAGCAGTTTCGCGGCGATGACGAGGCGGATGGTCCGGCCGCCGGCCTGGACTTCACCGGCCTGGTCGCAGTCCGCCAGCAGGCCCGCTTCGACAGTCTGCTGGGCGATCTCGGCCACCTGTTCGACGCCCGCGGCGCGCAGGCGCTGTGACTCGATTGCCCGGTTCCGGTGGCGGCCAAGCCGACTGGCCGGGCCGATGCCGGGTGGCTGGCACGGTTGGTCGCGGCTTTCGCGCGCTAGCGCGCTTGCCCTTTGCCGCGACGGTGACTAAGGGCCAGCGCTTGATTCTGGCCAAACCCGATTGGCCGAAGGATTAGGCTTCGTCGGAATGCGGGCGTGGCGGAATTGGTAGACGCGCTGGTTTTAGGTACCAGTATCGCAAGATGTGGGGGTTCGAGTCCCTTCGCCCGCACCAGTTTCCGCCCTGCAGCAGCGCCGATACGGCCGAGGTGTTTGAGAAGGCTTCTTTTGTCATGCAGATTGTCGAGACCAGCAACGAAGGTTTGAAGCGCGCCTACACGGTGACGATCCCGGCGAAGGATATCGCCGCGAAGATCGATGGCGAAGTTGCCAAGATCACCCCGCAGGTCCGCATGCCCGGCTTCCGCCCCGGCAAGGTGCCCGCCAACCTGGTCCGCAAGATGCACGGCCCGGCGATTCACCAGGAAGCGCTGAACACCAGCGTGCGCGAAGCGATGGACAAGCTGCTGGTCGAGCACAAGCTGCGCCCGGCGATGCAGCCGGAAGTCTCGCTTGGCGAAGGCTATGAAGAAGGCAAGGACGCGCAGCTGTCGGTTGCGGTCGAAGTGCTGCCCGCCATTACCGTGCCCTCGTTCGATGGCCTGGCGCTTGAAAAGCTGGTGGTCGAAGTGGCCGAAGCCGAAGTGGACGAGCAGGTTACCCGCCTCGCTTCGGGTGCCAAGAGCTTCACCGATGCCAAGAAGGGCAAGAAGGCCGAAACCGGCGATCAGCTGATCATCGATTTCGTCGGCAAGCTCGACGGCGTGGAATTCGAAGGCGGCAAGGCCGAGGACGCGGCGCTGGAAATCGGTTCGGGCCGGTTCATCCCGGGCTTCGAAGAGCAGCTCGTCGGCGCCAAGGTCGGTGACGAGAAGACCATCACCGTGACCTTCCCGGCCGACTATCCGGCCGAGAACCTCAAGGGCAAGGACGCCCAGTTCGACATCACCGTCAAGGCGGTGAAGGTTGCTGGCGAAACCAAGATCGATGACGATTTCGCCAAGAACCTGGGTCTGGAAAGCCTTGAGCAACTCAAGGGCCTGCTGCGC
>JBEGOD010000160.1:0-4110 GCA_041182185.1 Pseudomonadota bacterium | reverse complement strand
CCCGACCAGCGCGCGGCGGTCAATGATCGCGCGCTGGTCGGGGATGCTGGTCCGGCTCAAGCCGTGCTCTTCTGCTCGCTTTCCCACACCGTCAGGTAACGGGCCTTGAGCGTGCGCTTGTCAACCTTTTCGGTGCCGAGCCGGGGCAGGGTTTCGTTTTCCTGCCACAGCCGCACCGGCACCTTGAAGGCGGCCATATTGGCTTTCAGGAATTCGCGCAGTTCATCCTCGGTCAGGGTTTCGCCGTCCTTGGCCAGGAACACACCGGTCGGCAGTTCGCCGAAGCGCTCGTCCGGCATGCCGAAGACGCTGCACTCGGACACCTTGGGATGGGCGTAGATCGCCTGTTCCACTTCGATGCAGCTGATGTTTTCGCCGCCGCGGATGATAATGTCCTTCTTGCGGTCGACGATGTACAGATAGCCGTCCTCGTCGAGATAGCCGAGATCGCCAGAGCGGAAGAACCCGTCGGGCATGATCGCCGCCTGGGTTGCCTCGGTGTTGTTCCAGTAGCCCAGGAAGTTGCAGATCGTGCGGATCGACACTTCGCCGATCTCACCCGCAGGCAGGCATTCGCCGGCATCGTTGAGGATTCCGATCTCGACCAGCGGCTTCGATGCCGTGCCGGTCGAACCCGGCTTGGCGATGTAGTTTTCGTTGAAGTTCCCGCAGCCCACGCCATTCGTCTCGGTCAGGCCATAGCCGAGCAGCGGGAAGGCATTGGGCAATTCGTCGCGGATCTTCTTGACGTGATCGACCGGACGCGGCGCGCCGCCAGCGGCAAAGGCGGTGCAGCTGGACAGGTCATACTTGTGCCGGTTGGGGTGCGTCGCGATCTCGAAGCTCATCAGCGGCACGCCGACGAAGTAGCTGACCTTTTCCTTTTCGATCAGGCGCATCGCCTCTTCGGCGTTCCACTTGGGCATCAGCACCAGCTTGCGGCCGATCGCGAAGGACTGCAGGAACAGCGGGACTTCGCCGGTCACGTGGAACAGCGGCACGTTGACCAGGCTGCAGGGCTGGCTGCTGGGGGCCTCGCCCTTGGAACCGAGGTAGGTGAACACCATCAGCGTCTGGGCGGCATAGTTCATCGTTGCCTGGACGACACCGCGGTGGTCCGAATAGGCCCCCTTCGACTGGCCGGTCGATCCGGAGGTGTAGAGGATCGTTGCCAGGTCATCGCCGGCCAGTTCCGGCAGCGCCGTATCCGCGCCGCCGCCATGGGCGAGCAGTTCGGCGAGGCCTTCCTGCCAGGCGCAATCGTGGCCGATGGTGACCAGCTTGCCGGGATAGGACTGGCCGCTCAGCCGCTCACCGCGCTGGTGATCGACCAGGGTGATGGTGCAGCCGGCCAGCTCGATCCCGCCGGCCAGTTCTTCGCCTGTCCACCAGCCGTTGAGCAGGGTGACGCAGCCGCCGGCCATCAGCACGGCCATATAGGCAATGATCCAGTTGGCCGAATTGCGCGCGGCAATCCCGATCCGGTCACCCTTCTGCACGCCGTGACCAGCAACCAGGCCGCCGGCAACGGTGCGTGCGGCCGCGAAGACGTCAAGAAATGTCAGGCGCAGTTCGCCATCGACTACGAATTCGGCCGTGCCGTGCTGCGCACAGTAATGCTCGAAGTAGTGCGCCAGCGAAGGCGGTGCGTTTTTCAGCATCGGCAGGTGCCGGCCGAACCGTTCGATCTCGACCGTTTCCAGCGGAGCTCCGGGGGCAGTCAGCGCGGCGATGACACTGTTCAGGGCATTGTCGAGTTCACTCGGCATGCGAGATCCTTATCCTCATGTTGAGAGACGCCCCCCGTCCTGGCGTCCGCGCCGGGTTTGTTTCCCGGCTTCGTCTGTGCCAGAAGGCCTCGCAGCGGGTGCGCCGGAATCTCCTCTGACAGCACCCATTTAGGGAGTTCATCGCGTGCTGTCACTAGCGCTCGCCGCCGCGGCCGGAGCCGAACCGATTCACTGGGTAGACCTGGGGCTGAAGCCCTACCTGTTCGAGATCGGTTCGTTCCAGCTCAGGTGGTACAGCCTGGCCTATCTGGCCGGGATCCTGCTGGGGTACTGGCAGCTTGCGAAGATGATCAAGACCCCTGGCGCGCCGATGGCGCAGCGGCATCTCGATGACCTGTTCTTCTATTGCACCCTGGGCATCATCCTGGGCGGGCGGCTGGGTTACGCCACCTTCTATGCGCCCGAACTGTGGGCCAACCCGCTCGATCTGCTCAAGCTGTGGAACGGGGGGATGAGCTTCCACGGCGGGCTGCTCGGCACGGCGGTGGCCATGGCCTGGGTGGCCTGGCGCGGCGGACTGAATTTCCTGCGCGTTGCCGATTATGTCTGCGTGGTCGTGCCGTTCGGCATGTTCTTCGGCCGGCTTGCCAACTTCATCAACGGCGAGCTGTGGGGCCGCGTGGCCGAAAGCCCGATCGCCTGGGCGATGGTCTTCCCCGATGCCGGGCCCTATGCGCGCCATCCCAGCCAGCTTTACCAGGCGGGCCTTGAAGGCCTGCTGATGATGATCGTCATGCTGCTGCTGTTCTGGAAAACCAAGGCGCGCTTCCGGCCGGGCCTGCTCGGTTCGGTCTTTGCGGTGGGCCTGGGCCTGTCGCGCTTCGTGGCCGAATATTTCCGCGAACCCGATGCGCAGTTAAGCGAATTTGCCGCGCGCACCGGCCTTTCGATGGGCCAGTGGCTGACTATCCCGCTGGTGCTGGTGGGCGTGGTGTTCCTGGTCCGCGCGCTGGTCCGTCCGCCGCTGGGCGCGGCCAAGGCCTGAAGCGATGCATGATGCGGGGGGCGAAGGCCTGGCGGCGATCTTTCGCCGCCTGATCGCCAGCACCGGGCCGATCAGCCTGATGCACTACATGGGTGAGGCGAACGCTCGCTACTATGCCAGCCGCGACCCGCTGGGCAGCGCCGGCGATTTCGTGACCGCGCCGGAAATCAGCCAGATGTTCGGCGAGTTGATCGGACTGTGGCTGGCCGACATGTGGATCAACGCCGGGCGCGAGGAGCCGATCCACTATGTCGAGCTTGGCCCCGGGCGCGGCACCCTGGCGCGCGATGCCCTGCGCGCGGCAAAGCGTTACGGGCTGGAGCCCTCGATCCACCTGGTCGAGGGATCGACTGCGCTGCGCGATGTCCAGCTCGCCACGGTGCCCGGCGCGCAGTGGCATCACGATCTTTCGACCGTGCCGGCCTATGGCCCGGTCCTGGTCATTGCCAACGAGTTCCTCGATGCCCTGCCGGTGCGGCAGCTGGTCAAGACCCCCGATGGCTGGCGCGAACGGATGGTGGTGCCCGATGTGGCCAAGGGTGATGGGCGCTTCGTCTGCGTCGCGGGGCCGCAGCCAATGGACCCAGCGGTGCCGGAAAGCCGCCGCGATGCGCCCGAGGGCACGATCTACGAGCTGTGCCCCGGCGCGGCGGCTACCGTTTATGAAGTGGCCGGACGGCTGAAAGAGCAGGGCGGCGCGGCGCTGTTCATCGACTATGGCCACGACGTGCCGCGCGATGGCTCAACGCTGCAGGCGGTGCGCGCGCACCTCAAGGTCGATCCCTTCGTCGGGCCGGGCGAGGCGGACCTGACCGCCCATGTCGACTTTGCCGCGCTCGCCCCGATTGCCCAGTCGCGCGGAGTGCGCTGGATCGGCACGGTGCCGCAGGGCCGCTGGCTGCGCGAGCTGGGGATCGAAGCGCGCGCGGCCGCTCTTGCCCAGGCCGCACCGGAACATGCCGCCGCGCTCCATGCCGCCAAGGACCGCCTGATCGGCGAGGGACAGATGGGCCTGCTGTTCAAGGTCATGGGCCTGGCTGCGCCGAACTGGCCGGGCGGAGCCGGCTTCACAGGTTGATTTCAGGCGTAACCGGTTTGCGCGCGGCCCGCAGCTTGCTATGCGCTTGCCGCAAGAGGAGAGAGCATGCGCGCCACCCCCGATTTCGATTTCGCCCTGACCGAAAGCGCCCAGATGATCCGCGAGGTCACGGCCCGCTTTGCCGACGAGCAGATCGCGCCATTGGCAACCAGAGCCGATGCCGAGGACTGGTTCCCGCGCGCCGAGCTGTGGCCGGCGATGGGCGAGCTGGGCCTGCACGGGATCACGGTGGAAGA
>JBEGOD010000159.1:0-20149 GCA_041182185.1 Pseudomonadota bacterium | reverse complement strand
CTCATTCCTTCGGCGGCGCTCGCCGGGCTGACCGCCTGTGCGGTCCAGCCGGTCGCCCCCGTCGACGGGCTTGAACGCATGCTCGCCAGCCATGACAGTGCCACCGCCGCGCTGGAGCAATGGTGCGAGCAGCAAGGCCTGGCCAATCCCGCCCGCGTGATTGCCGAACCTGCGCCGGGCCAGCTCGCCGCCGCGCCGGCCGACCTGCGCGAAATGCTGGGCATTGCCGCGGACGAGCCGCTGGGCCTGCGCCATGTCCGCCTGACCTGCGGCAACCGCCTGCTCAGCCAGGCACAGAACTGGTACGTTCCCGCCCGGTTGACGGCTGAAATGAATGCCGTGCTGGCCAGCACTACCACCCCGTTCGGCAAGGTTGCCGCCCCGCTCGGCTTCCGGCGTGAATTGATCGAAACCCGGCACGGCGCCGGCCCCGACTGCCCGGCCGATACCGTGCTGTTCCAGCGCGCCGTGCTGCGCCTGCCCGATGGCCGACCGCTGGCCCACGTGCTGGAATGCTATGCGGCCAGCGCGCTCGGCCCATCTTCACGTTAACTTAACCACGGTCCTTAACCCCAAAGCGGGACAGCGCCGAGAGCGCGGTTGAGCCGTTTCGCCCACGTGATAACTGCTAACCCAGTCGGGGTCGCGCCTGTCTGGATCAAGCAAGGAGCTGTCACCGTGGCCATCAATTTCGCCCGCAACACCGGCATCGTCGAAAAGCGCCGCGCCCCGCGTGCACCCCTTGGTATCGACGCGTCGATGCGCGAGCGTGGCCACACGGCATTCGAGGTAAAGGTGCTGACCTTCTCCGCCTTTGGCTGCCAGGTCAGCGGTTTTCTGCCCACTTCGAGCGACGGACAGGCCTGGCTTAAGCTTCCCGGGCTTGAAAGCCAGTGCGTGACCGTGGTCTGGAACAGCGGCACCAGCCTGGGCCTGGAATTCGAACGCCCGCTGCACCCCAGCGTCGCCGCCCGCTATCTGCCGGCAGCCGGCAGCCATGCGGCAAACTATGCCGCCAGCCACCCCGGTGCGAATGACCAGCTTTTGTCGCGCCGCGAGCAGATCATGGCCGGCATCGCCGCTTCGGACGCCTCGCCGCTGCAGCGCCGCAAGCAGCCCAGCGGCCTCGGCCTGTTCGGCAAGATCAACCGCGTCAGCGTCCGCACCGCCGATCACCGCTTTGAAACCCGCTACGGCGACAACCTTGACCACGGCCCGCGCCAAGTGGTGATCGACGGCGTTTCTGGCTCGGTCCGTGATGTGTCGCCCAGCGGCCTGCGCGCCTTCATGCCGCAAGTCCTCGATCACGAAATCGGCGATAAGGTTGCCGTTTCCTTTGCCGGTTTCGATCCGATCGAGGGCCGGGTCGTCTGGATGAACCAGACCGAGCTGGGCATCAGCCTGCCCCCGCACACCATCGAACTGTTCGACGCGGACTAAGCCCTACGGCGCCGCCACGCTCTGGCGTGGCGGCTTGCCGGCATCGACCACCAGGGTAATGACCACGCGCGCGGGCTCCGCGCCGTGGTTTACGCCATTATGGGGCACCCCGCGCGGCATGGTGAAGCTGTCGCCCGGCTCAAGCAGGGTGGTCTTGCCCTTGATCCGCAATTCCAGCCGCCCGGCGGTGACATAGGCCACCTCGGTTCCCGGATGGACATGCCAGCCGCTCTCTCCGCCGACTGGAAAATCGCGGCTCTGCACGATCACCTGCTGCGCGCGGGCCCGCGGCACGTCGATCTGGGCATGGGTCTGCGGCGCCGAGGCGGGCGGCGCAGCAGCAGCTCCGGCGGCCAGGGCCAGCAATATTGGCATCAACGGCACTACCTGGCGCATTGCTTCATCCCCTTCGCCGGGCAGGATGACACAATACAAAAGGGCCGGAAAGGTTTCCCCTCCCGGCCCTCTGCTATTTCAGGCTTTGGTCTCGGCTCAGGCGCCGTAGACCTCCGCCACGTCGAGCTTGAGGCCCGGCCCCATCGACGAGGACAGGCCGGCCTTGCGCAGGTACTTGCCCTTGGCGCCAGCCGGCTTGGCCTTGACCACGGCATCGACGAAGGCGTCGAAGTTGGCCTTCAAGGCTTCATCGCTGAAGCTCATCTTGCCGATGCCGCCGTGGATGATCCCGGCCTTTTCGACGCGGAATTCGATCTGGCCACCCTTGGCAGCCTTGACCGCTTCGGCGACGTTCGGGGTGACGGTGCCCAGCTTCGGGTTCGGCATCAGGCCCTTGGGACCCAGCACCTTGCCGAGGCGGCCGACCAGGCCCATCATGTCCGGCGTGGCGATCACGCGGCCATAATCGAGGTTGCCGTTCTGCATGTCTTCCAGCAGGTCTTCGGCGCCAACCTTGTCGGCGCCGGCGGCCAGCGCCGCGTCAGCCTTGTCGCCGCGGGCGAAGACCGCAACCTTGACGTCCTTGCCGGTGCCCGAGGGCAGCACGACCATGCCGCGGACCATCTGGTCAGCGTGGCGCGGATCGACGCCGAGGTTGAGCGAAACTTCGAGGGTTTCGTCGAACTTGGTGGTCTTGAGTTCGCGCAGCAGCTTCAGCGCATTGTCAAAACCGTGCACGGTCTGGTTGTCGCCCAGCTTTTCGGCCAGCATCTTGGCCTTCTTGGTCTGTGCCATGATCTTAGCCCTCCACAACCTGCAGGCCCATCGCGCGAGCGGAGCCTTCGATGATCTTCGTTGCTGCTTCGATGTCGTTGGCGTTGAGATCGACCATCTTGGTCTGGGCAATCTCGGCCAGCTGCGAGCGCAGGATCGTTCCGGCGGAAACCTTGCCCGGCTCCTTCGAGCCCGACTTCAGTCCCAGCGCCTTCTTGATCAGGAAGGTGGCAGGCGGGGTCTTGGTGACAAAGGTGAAGCTGCGATCGGCATAGACCGTGATGATGGTCGGGATCGGCATGGCGGTTTCAAGGTCCTGCGTCGCGGCGTTGAACGCCTTGCAGAATTCCATGATGTTGACGCCGCGCTGGCCCAGGGCCGGACCGATCGGCGGCGACGGGGTCGCCTTGCCTGCAGGAACCTGCAGCTTGATATAGCCTTCAATCTTCTTGGCCACGATGGGCCTCCTTTCTTCCTGTTGGCCCGGAACACCGGACCGCAGAGTAAGCGGTCAAGCGAAGGGCCAGGCCCTTCTCCCGCATGGAATCACCCGGAGAACCCCCAGGCGAAGGCGCGCGCCTAGGCGAAAGTCGGCACGAATGCAACCTTCGTCGATGAACGCTGGCGCCCGGGCGGCGATTGCCGGATCAGGTGCTTCTGCATGGGCCAGCCATTGATCAGAACCGTTACCCGCACCCTGGCGCTTGGGGCAGCCCTGCTGTTGGTCTCGGCCAGCCCCGCGCGTGAGCGCAAGCCGATCGATCCGGCCTACAAGATGCCGCCGCTGGCCCCGGCGGTGATCGATGACAGCCTGGCGATCGGCGGCGAAGAGATCGCGGCGCGCAAGGTTCGTTCGCGCCTGACGGTCGAGGTCGGGGTCAACGGGACCGGGCCCTATCGCTTCGTCGTCGACAGCGGTGCCGATACCTCGGTGGTCGGCTCACGCCTGGCTTCGGCGCTCCAGCTCCCGCCGGGTCGGCCGGCCCTGCTTAACGGTATTACCGAGAGCCGCCGGGTCGAGCGGGTACTGGTCGATGCCCTGCAGCTTGGCCCCTCGGTCTTCCGCGACCTTGAACTGCCGCGGCTGGATGAGCGCGACCTTGGCGCAACCGGGATGATCGGGCTTGATGCGCTGGTCGAACAGCGGCTGATGCTGGATTTCGAAAAGCGCCGGATCAGCGTCGACGATGCCAAGAAGCCGGCCCCGCGGCTTGACGGAGAGATTGTCGTGACCGCACGGCTGAAGCGTGGGCAGCTGATCCTGACCCAGGTGACCGCCAATCGCCTGCCACTGGATGCCGTGGTCGATACCGGCTCCGAGATCACCATCGGCAACATGGCGCTGCGCAACCAGATCGTCCGGCGGCGTCAGGCCGAATTGCAGAAGATCGAGGTAATCGGAGTGACCGGCAAGTCGATCATGCTCGAACTGGCAATCATCAAGGACTTGCGGCTGGGCGGCGTGGTCCTCAGCAACGTGCCCGTTGCCTTTGCCGACGTCCCGCCGTTTGCGGTCTTCGGGCTGGATACCAAGCCAGCGCTGCTGCTCGGCACCGACCTGATGGAAAACTTCCGCAAGGTCAGCCTGGATTTCAAGGCCCGCAAGGTCCGCTTCCAGCTGCGCAGCTGCGGCGGGCAGGGAATCACGATTTCAACCCAGCGGTCGACCAGCCGCATCGGCGCGGAAAAGGGCAACTCGGCGGTCTGCAGCCGCTAGCGGGCGGCCGCAGACTTTACGGGCTTACTTGACCAGTTCGACGTGCTCGAAGTCCAGCTCCACCGGGGTGGCGCGGCCAAAGATCGAGACCGAGACCTTGACCCGGCTCTTGTCGAAATCGAGCTCTTCGACGATGCCGGTAAACGAGTTGAACGGGCCGTCGAGCACCTTGACCGAATCGCCGATCTCGTAATCGACGCTGATGTGCTTCTTGGGTTCGGCCGCCGCGGCATCGCGCGCACCGAAATAGCGGGCGGCTTCGCGGTCGGAAATTGGCTGGGGCTTGCTGTTGTTGCCCAGGAACCCGGTCACCTTGGGGGTGTTCTTGACGAGGTGGTAGACATCGTCGTTCATCGCCAGCTTGGCCAGGACATAGCCCGGCATGGTCTTGCGTTCGACCTGAACCTTCTTGCCCCGCTTCACTTCGGTGACGGTTTCCGAAGGAACCTCAACCGCTTCGACCAGTGCCGACAGGCCCAGGCGCTCCGCCTCGGACAGGATCGATTCGCGCACCTTGTTCTCGAAGCCCGAGTAGGCGTGGATGATGTACCAGCGAGCCATGTTGTATTTCCGTATCTGGATGATGCTTGGGGTCAGGCGAGCGACAGCAGCCAGCTGACGATGGCCCCGAAGATCGTGTCCACGCTCAGGAAGAACAGCGCCAGAATCACCATCATGATTCCCACGAAAATCGCGGTGGTCGTGGTTTCCTGGCGGGTCGGCCACACAACCTTGCGTGCTTCCGCTTGGACCTGACGCATGAATTCGCCGGGATTGATCTTGGCCATGGCTTCCTAGCCTGTCACTTGAGTTTCGTTCCTGCCTTCCGCCAAGGGCTCATCGCCGCCCCGGCCGCGGTGGCCGGGAAGGGCGATGTGTACTCCTATGTCGGAAGACACCGCCGCACTTAGCTATCGCCCGGAACTTTTGCAAGCCGCGCCACAAGGGTGCCCGGCGCGCGGTAGACCACGACCGCCCCGGCCGGCAGGGCATCGGGTTCGCGCGGGCCGACATACCACAGCCAGTCCATGCCCTTGGCAGGCTGCCAGTTGGAGAGATCGATCGGCTTGCCCGGCCGCCACAGCAGCCGCTGGCTGGGATCGCGGAAGCCCGGCCCGCCCTGCTTCAGCCGGATCATGTGGATCCCCGGCACGGCGAAATGGGCGTTGATCAGCGCGTTCTTGCGCAGCACGGCATAGCCGCCGATGTGTTCCTGGGTGTTGTAGCCCCAGACCCCGCCATTGGTGACGACCAGGTTGGCCACCCGCGCGCCCTGCGGCAGGTCATCGATCGCCGCCAGCAGCCGCTCGGTTTCGGCCGAGCCGCGCTGCCAGTTGTCGGTCGTGACCGCGATCCGCGTCAGGAACAGCGCCGGGGCCAGCCACAGCAGCCAGCGCGGCGCCTGCCAACTGAGGGCCAGGCAGCCGATCAGCAGGCCCGAATAGATCATCCGCGCATCGGCCAGGTCGCCGCCGAAGATGTGGCGCGGCATGGCGATCGAACCGATCAGCAAGATCGCCGCGGCCCAGCCGAGCCGCCCGTCGATCCGCCGCAGCATCAGCGAGCCCAGCAGCACTGCGCTGACCAGCAGCAGGCTGGCATGGTCCAGCCAGACGATGCCATCCCGCATCGCCTGCTTCCAGATCGCCCATTTGAAGATCCAGATGTTGGGGCCATAGCTGGGCAGGCCGCTCGGGTTATCGCCCCCCAGCAGCGCTGCAAAGGGCAGGAATAGTGGCCAGGGCGCCAGGAAGGCCGACAGTCCCTTGTGGCGGTGCCACTCGTAACCGAACACCAGGATTCCCAGCATCCCCCAGCCCGAAACGTGCAGCAGCCAGACCAGCACGCCGACCGGCATGAACACCAGCGGCCGCCAGCGCCTGCCTTCCAGCCCGACCCAGCCGGCGAACGCGAACAGCGCGGCGGCTTGAGCCAGGCCGAAATTGAGGAAACCCAGGATCAGGCCGGGCGACCAGACAAAGCACAGCGCCAGCAGCGAGGCGACGCCGATCCGCCGGCGCAGGCTCCATTCGACCGCCAGGATCCCCAGGGCCGTGCTCAGCGGCACCAGCCCGGCAATGATCCGGCCGGCCGTTTCCAGCCCGAACAGCGCGGCGAGCGGCTGGATCAGCAGGTCTGCCCCGAGGTTGCCCGACCACTTCCAGTCGAATTCGTAATAGCGTTGCAGGAAGGCGTTCTCGCCCCGCTCCAGCATCACGTAATAGCGGGCCAGGTGCGCCGGATAGTCGACCATTTGCGGATAGGTCGCGACCAGCACCGGCAGGCAGGCCAGCACGGCCAGCACCAGCCCCAGCAGCAGCCCTTCGCGCGCAGTCGGCCTGGCAAGCAGGCGGGCGCCAAGGCCCGGGCCACGCGGCGCAGATCGCGCGAAAGAAAGCTCGGCGGGCATCGGCTAGCTTTTCTGGGCTCAGCTTGTTGGCGGAAGAGGCGGTGGCAGGAGTGGCAGGATTCGAACCCGCGGCCCTCGGTTTTGGAGACCGATGCTCTACCAGCTGAGCTACACTCCTGCAGGCGCGCTGGCCCTTAGGTCAGGGAAAGGCGGATGGCAAGGAACTTGTCCTCTTGCCGCGCGCATTCTGCTATGGTGGCGCCATGCACGCACCGGTGCCCCATGCCCCGATCGAGCCCGACCTGTTGATGCTGGCCTATCGCAACGGGATTTTCCCGATGGCCGATGCGCGGGACGATGCGGAAATCTTCTGGGTCGAGCCGCGCCGCCGCGCGATCCTGCCGCTCGATGGCTTCCGCTGTTCGCGCTCGCTGGCCCGCACCCTGCGGCGCGGACGCTTTACCGTGACCTGCAACGCCAGCTTCGACCGGGTGATGCAGGCCTGCGCCGCGCCGCGCCGCGAATCGCAGGAAACCTGGATCAGCAACCGGATCGAGGCGAGCTACTGGATCCTCCACCTGCTTGGCCTGGCCCATTCGATCGAGTGCTGGCAGGACGGCGAGCTGGTTGGCGGACTTTACGGCGTGGGTTTCGACCGGGTGTTCTGCGGCGAATCGATGTTCAGCCGGGTCCCCGACGCTTCGAAGGTTGCGCTGGCCTGGCTGGTGGCGGCGCTGCGGCGCGGCGGCGCGGAATTGCTCGACTGCCAATTCATGACCGAGCACCTGGCCTCGCTGGGGGCAGTTGAAATCAGCCAGGCGCAATACCTCAAGCGGCTTAAGGCCGCTCAGAGATCGACCGAGGGCCCTGTGGCAGCCTTGGGTGCCGCAGCCTTGGGCGATGGCGTGGCAGCCGGCGAGGCCGAGGCGGATGGCGCGGGCGACGGACTGGCGCTGCCAGCCGCCTTTGGCGCGCTGCTGGGCGATGCGGCAGCAGCCGGACTGTCTTCCTCGCCCGGGAACTTCATCGCGCAGTCCTTGACCCAGACATCGTAGACCGGGTGCTCGACCACGCTGAGCGACGGGGCGTTCTTGAACAGCCAGCCTGAAAAGACCTTGCGCCAGGCCAGCGGGCTTTCGGCCTCGGCGCGCTCCTCGACAAAGACCTGAACGAAGGCGCCCGTCTCGGCCGGCCGTTCCCACGGCAGGGTCCGCTCGCAGGTGGCAAGCCGGACAACGACATTGCCGATCCGCCGGGCCTCGCCCGATTTCAGGACGATGTCCTGGGTGATGTTGTTGCGCTTGTTGAGCAGGCCCAGCGTCGCGACGCGGTCCTTCACCGGGGTGCCATATTCGCTTTCCACTGCGGGCGCGGCGGCCAGGGTGCCAACCGCCTGCGGAATCTCGGTCGCCACGGCATCGGGATCCTCGCCGCTGCCGCAAGCCGCCAGCAGCAGCACCAAGCCAGGCGCGAATGCCCGCCGCATGATCAGGCGTCCGGGCTCCAGGCCTCGTAATCGCCGGTCGCCGCCGCGCGCTTGCCGCCCCGCTCGAGCGCGCCCTGCGGACGATAGGCCTGCGCCGTGCCAGTGGCATTGGGGGTGTAATCCACTTCCCAGATCCGCGGCGGGGGCAGATGGCTTTCGGGCACACCGTCATAGGAATGGTGCAGCCAGCCATGCCATTCGGCCGGCACCCGGCTGGCATCGTTGGCCCCGTTGTAGATTACCCAGCGACGTTCGGTCCCGGCAAAGGGCCCGTCCTTGCGGACTTTCCTGGTCCGGTAATACTTGTTGCCCTGCGCATCGGTGCCGACCTGTTCGCCGGTCAGCGCGGAATTGAACAGCGTCCCGATCGTCGCGCCGTCCCACCAGGTGAAGATCTTGCCAAGGATTCCCATGGGCGCGGCGTTAGCCTCGGATGGCGGGACGGGCAAGCACTACCATGCCACCTTGTCCCCCGGGGCGATGCCGAGTTCGGCCGCGCGCCCCCCGGGGATTTCCAGCACGCCCTTGACCTGGCCGATCGAGCTCAGCGGGTTCAGGTCATAGGGTATGGCATTGGCGGCAATATTGCTGATCCGGCCATCGGGCGCGATGAAGATCAGGTCGAGCGGAATGACCGTGTTCTTCATCCAGAAGCTCGCGCCGCGCGGCGGGGACATCGGAAAGATCATGCCCTCGTCCGGGCCCAGCTTGGTGCGAAACATCAGGCCCTTGGCCTGCTCCATGGCCGAACGGGCGGCTTCAACCTTGAAGCGGTGGGTGCCGCTGGCGCTGGTGACGGTCAGCGGGATGACCTCCAGCCCGGATTCGGGATGCACTGCCTTCGAAGCCGCCGGCGCGGCACCTCCAGCACCTGGCGAACAGGCCACCAGGGTTGCAGCCAGCAGGGCGAACAGCAGGTGACGCATCAATCTTCCTCCTCGGCCCAGGCCTCAAGCCCGGGGATGGTTTCAGCTTCCACCACCTGCCGCGCGATGTCCAGCCGGTGCCCGGCCCGCAGCAGCACGGCGATCTGTTTTTCGCGGGCCTGCCGGTCGGCCCGCTCGGGCCCAAATGGCCCCAGTCGCCGCTTGCGGGCCAGGATCACGGCCGCCTGGCGCGCGTCGGCCGGGGTGCCGCGCACCTCTTCACGCAGCTCGGTGGAGATCCCGGCGGCCCCCAGCGACTGGTCGACCCGCCGGTCACCGTAGCCGCGGCGGCGCAAGCTGCCGGCCTTGGTCCGGGCGTAAGCGGCATCGTCGACATAGCCGGCCCCGATGCAGCGTTCGACGATGCTATCGACCGGGGCGGCCCCTTCGCCCTCCCAGCCGCGCTCGCGCAGCTTGCGCCGCAGATAGGCCTCCAGCTTGGCCGCCGAGGTCGAAAACCGCGCCAGATAGGACAGCGCCAGCTCGTTGAGCCGCTGCGCGTCAAGCGGGCGCGGGACGCGGCGCTCGCGCGATCTTGAGGCAGTTCCGGAGGGGAAACGGGGCGGCATTGCCCTATTCGTGCCACACTGTGCCGCGATTGGGAAAGGGTACGGGTGGGCTTTCAGGGACCCATCCAGGTAACTGGGGACGCGCATGACGCCGAAAAACGGCGCATCCGATTGGAAAGACGGGTTATTTGCATGACTGAAGCCGCCACTCTGGTGAGTGCCGTGCCGGCCGGGCTGGTGCCCACGCCCAATTATGACGCGCACCCGCGCCGCTTTTCCGACTTTGCCACCTTTGGCGAGGCGCTGGACTATGCCGCGCAAGGGCTGCGCGGCATGAACTTTCACGATCCGCGCGGCACGCTGATCCGGGTCTATCCTTTCAGCGAGTTACGCGCCGATGCACTGGCCATGGCCTATCGCCTGATCGCGCTCGGCATCGGCAAGGGTGACCGGGTTGCCCTGATCGCCGAAACCGGACCCGAATTCGCCGCATTGTTCTGCGGCGCGGTCTATGCCGGGGCCTGGCCGGTGCCGCTGCCGCTGCCGACCAGCTTTGGCGGCAAGGAAAGCTATATCGACCAGTTGGCCGTCCAGTTGCAATCGAGCGACCCCAAGATGCTGTTCTATCCGGCCGAAATCGCCGAGATGGCCGGTGCCGCCGCTGCCCGCCAGCAGGCCCTGACAGGCCAGTGCGATGGCATCGCCTGGGAAGACTTCGCCCAGCAGCCGGCCGTGGTCTGCGACTTGCCTGCCGCAAGCCCCGACGACATCTGCTATCTCCAGTATTCCAGCGGCTCGACCCGCTTCCCGCACGGTGTGGCGGTGACACACGAGGCCCTGCTCAACAACCTCAGCGGCCATGCGCACGGCATGGGCTTTACCCAGGACGACCGCTGCATCAGCTGGCTGCCGTGGTATCACGACATGGGGCTGGTCGGCTGCTTCCTCTCGATGATCGCCAACCAGGTTTCGGCCGACTACCTCAAGACCGAGGATTTTGCCCGCCGCCCACTTGCCTGGCTCGATCTGGTCACCCGAAATCCGGGCAATTCCTGCAGCTATTCGCCAACCTTTGGCTATGACATCTGCGCCCGCCGCATTTCCAGCCAGAGCAACGTGACCGAACGTTTTGACCTGTCGCGCTGGCGGATCGCCGGCAACGGTGCCGACATGATCCGGCCCGACGTGATGCAGAACTTCGTCAACGCCTTTGCCCCGGCGGGCTTCCGGGCCTCGGCCTTCCTGCCCTCCTATGGCCTGGCCGAAGCGACCCTGGCGGTCACGCTGATGCCGCCGGGCGAAGGGATTCGGGTCGAACTGGTCGAGGAAGAGCGCCTCTCGGGCACCCCGCGCGATCTCAGCCGCCCGGCCCGCTACCGCGCCATCGTCAACTGCGGCAAGGCGGTGAAGGACATGGACCTGGCGATCCGCGGCGAGAGCGGCGAGGCCCTGCCCGATCATCACATCGGCAAGGTCTGGTGCAAGGGCCCGTCGGTGATGCACTCCTACTTCCGCGATCCCGAATCGACCGCCGCCTGCCTGGTCGATGGGTGGCTCGACACCGGTGACATGGGCTACATGGTCGATGGCTATCTGTTCATCGTCGGCCGCGCCAAGGACATGATCATCATCAACGGCAAGAACCACTGGCCCCAGGACATCGAATGGGCCGTGGAACAGCTGCCGGGCTTCAACCACGGCGATATCGCGGCCTTCTCGGTCGAAAGCGAGACGGGCGAGGAAGAGGTGGCCGTGCTGGTCCACTGCCGCGTCTCCGATCCGGTCGAACGCCAGCGCCTGCACGACACGATCCGCGACAAGGTCCGCTCGATCCTGGGCCACCCGGCGATTGTCGAACTGGTCCCGCCGCGCACCCTGCCGCGCACCAGCTCGGGCAAGCTCAGCCGCGCCAAGGCCAAGAAGCAATACCTGTCGGGCGAAATCGCGCCGATCCAGCTGGCAGCCTGATTTCCCGCCCTTGCAATGCCGCGCTGTCCCGTTTCGGGGCGGCGCGGCGCTTTCCATTTCGCGCCCGCCGGTTTAGGCTTACGATCAGGTCGCGCAGGGGGAAGAGGAACGCCGCGATGAATCGCGATCCGACCGATCGTAACGATTATGGGATCCTGGTGGGCTGGTCGCATGCCGGCTTTGCCGACAAGATCGATCTCAAGCTCCAGACCGTGCAGTCGACCCGCCAGCTCAAGAGCGACGAGCTGGACAACCATCACATCGTGATGACCGCCAGCCAGGCCGTCCTGCTCGCCAACTACCTGTTCCAGATCACTGGCCAGAATCCCCCCCGCAAGCCGGGTGTGCTGACGCGCCTGTTCGGCGGCTGACCGCCCGCTCAAAACGGCTCGCCGCAGCCGATTTTCAGCCATCGTCCGGACAGAGCGGTTCGCCGCTTTACGGGTTCCCGCTACCGCTATGGATCGCCATCTAGCCGTGGCCGGCGCAGGCAGTGCCCCCGCCGACACGGTAAGTCCCGGGTTAACCACCCAGCGAAAGGCCAGGTCAACCAGTGCAGCGCAACTGCTGCATCGCTGGTGCGGAGTTTCACTCCGTTTTGCCAAGCCTGGTCCAGACAAGATTGGAGTATCCTATGTCGATCCTGAAAATCGTCACCCCGGCCCTGCTGCTGGCCAGTGCTGCCCCGGCCGCTCTGCTCGCCCAAGAAGCCGAAGCACCCAAGAACTTCGGTGCCCAGGTGAGCGTCATGGCCAAGGAACAGAAGGATGCCGAAACCAAGGGCATCGGGGCCGAAGTCTCGGCCATGGCCAAGCAACGCAATGCCGACCGGGCAGCTGCCCGCGGCGATGATGCCGACGACAACGATGATGATGCCGCGACCACCACGAACACTGCCGATGCAACCGCAACAGCCGAGGTGAAGGCCGAAGCGTCGGACAAGTCGGCCAAGGCTCTTGCCGCCGAGGTTGCCGCCAACAAGGGCGCCAACCGCTCGATCAAGGACCACACCGGCCCGGTTGCCGATCTTGTTGCAGCCCGCTCGGCCGCAGCCGAGGCTCGCGGCAATAGCAGCACGGCCCGTGAAACGGCAGCGCTGGCCCGCCAGAACGCCGCTGACGCGCGGGCATCGGCCAGCAATGCCCGCGCCCAGGCGCGTGCGATCCGCGACACCGTTGCGGCCGCCCGTCCGGGCAAGGGTGGCTAAGCCGCAGTACGAACAGAACTGGCAGGGCGGGTGCCAAGCGGCGATCCCGCCCTGCCTCCGTAACAGGGAAGCACACATGTCCACGAGCACTTCGCTGGCTATCGCCTTCGCGCTGGCCGCCACCGCTGCTCCGGCCCTCGCCCAGGATGGCGATGCGGATGCCGCAGCCAACACCCAGCTGTCCTTCACCACCGGCGTCGATTATTCCAAGGGTGACTATGGCACCGCCGTCGACACCTCGATGGTCGTCGTGCCGCTCTCGGCGCGGCTGCGGACCGGTAATTGGCGGATCACTGCCAGCATTCCGTGGCTGCGGATCGACGGGGCCAACGTGGTCGGCGGGAGTAACGGCCCGATCGTGATCGATCCCAACGCCCCGCGCAGTGTCCGCGAAGGCTTCGGCGATGTCTCGCTGGGCTTGGCCTATGACATTCCGGAACAGGACTTTGGCCTTGGCGTCCAGTTTTCGGGCCGGGTCAAGTTGCCCACCGCCTCGCAGACCAAAGGCCTGGGGACCGGAAAGGCCGATTTCAGCGGCACGGTCGAACTGTCGAAGACTTATGGCCCGGTCACGCCGTTCGTCAGCCTCGGCTACCGGATGCCGGGCGATCCCGCCGGGATCGACCTGCAGGACGGCTTCGTCGGCTCGGCTGGGCTCTCCGTCGCGACGGGCCGTTCGGTCGTGCTGCTGTCCTATGACTACCGCGAAAGCCCCAGCCTGCTGAGCGAGGACAGCCAGGAACTGTTCGGCGCCTTCACCACGCCGGTGTCGAAGAAGCTGGACTTCACGCTCTATGGCTCGGCTGGCCTCAGCAAGGGCGCGCCGGACTATGGCGTGGGCGCGATGATCACCATCAAGGCGCTCTGAAGCCATTGATTCTCACGCCAGGGGCGGCCCCGCGGATTCCGCGAGGCCGCCCTTTGTGTATTATAGTTACAACACAGCTTGAACTGATCGGCATTCGGCCCCATGTTGCCGATAGCTTTTGCAATCACGGGATTAGCCCCATGGCCACCACGCCGACCACGACCGAGACCGCTGCCCCAACCATCACCCTGACCCCGCCCGATCCGGTGCCGGTGGTTGCGCCCGAACAGGCCGTCGGGCTGGTTCCAGTGGCGGATGATGCCAAGTCCAAGCTGGACCAGCGGGTCGAGTCGTTTGTTGCCGATCTGCTCGCCTCGGATGCCAATTCGCCCGAATTCGGCAAGAAGGTCGATCAGATTACCAACATGGGCCGCAAGGAAATCATGACCGCGGCGGGGATGAGCAACCGCTTCCTCGACCGGCCGGTCCGCGCGATGGACAAGGATTCGGGCGTCGGCGCGAACCTGGCCGAACTGCGCCGCACGGTCGAACAGCTCGATCCGGGCAAGCAGGGCAAGCTCTCGAAGGGGCGCAAGATCCTGGGCATCATCCCCTTCGGCAATTCGATGAAGCGCTATTTCCAATCCTATGAATCTGCGCAGGGTCACATCCAGGCCGTGCTCGGCCACCTCTCGTCCGGCAAGGACGAGCTGCTGATGGACAATGCCGCGATCGACGTGGAACGCCAGAAGCTGTGGGAAGCCATGGGCGCGCTGGAGCAGATGATCCACATCAGCCGCGCGCTTGACACCAAGCTCGAGGAAAAGGCCGCCGATCTCGACGCGACCGACCCGGCCAAGGCCAAGGCGATCCGCGAAACCGCGCTGTTCTATGTCCGCCAGCGCACCCAGGACCTGCTGACGCAGATGGCCGTGACCGTGCAGGGTTACCTGGCGCTCGACCTGGTCAAGAAGAACAACGTCGAACTGGTCAAGGGCGTGGACCGTGCCAGCACCACCACCGTCGCCGCATTGCGCACGGCTGTGACCGTAGCCCAGGCGATGTCGAACCAGCGGCTGGTCTTGCAGCAGGTCACCGCGCTCAATGAAACGACCGCGGGCCTGATCGATTCGACCGGCACGCTGCTGCGCGACCAGACCGGCAAGATTCACGAGATGGCGGCATCGAGCACGATCCCGCTCGAAACGCTGCAGCGCGCCTTCCAGAACATCTATGACACGATGGACAACATCGACACCTTCAAGGTGAAGGCGCTTGAAAACATGAAGCAAACCGTCACCACGCTGACGGCCGAGGTGGAGAAGTCCAAGGGCTACATTGCCCGCGCCGAAGGGGCCGCCCAGGCCGCCAAGGCCGCAGACGCGCCCAGCCTGCTGAGCCTGGAGGGCTGACTTGCCCGGCGAGGCGCAAAATTCGGACCTGATCCTGCGTCAGGCCAAGCAATCGTTGGTCAACAACCGCGATTTTGGCGGGCGGCGCAATTCGATCGGTCGCCGCTCGGCCGCGCTGAAGCGCGAGCACGCCATGCGCCAGACCAAGCGGGCCCTGGCAACAATTGGCGGAATCGTGTTTGCCGCGATGGTCGCCGGCCTGATCGTCGATGGCATCGGGATCACCGGAGTACTGATAACGATGCTGGCGATTTTCGCCGCCGTGTCGTTCTTTGCGGCGGTGCCCAAGCTGAAGGTGCCGACGCGCGAGGCGTTGCGCGGCAGCGATGTGAAGTCGCTGGTCGGGCGGACCGAGCTGTGGCTGGAACAGCAGCGTCCGGCCCTGCCCGCCCCCGCCGTGCAACTGGTCGATACGATCGGGCTGCAACTCGATGCGCTGGGCAGCCAGCTTGACGGACTGACCGACAATGCCCCGGCCGCGCTCGAAGTGCGCAAGCTGGTCGGCGATCACCTGCCCGAGCTGATCAGCACCTACACGTCGATCCCCCGCCACCTGCGCGGCGAAGCCCAGGGCGGCGGCAGCCCGGACCAGCATCTGGTCGACAGC
The DNA here is from genome assembly GCA_041182185.1 of Pseudomonadota bacterium. GTDB lineage: Bacteria > Pseudomonadota > Alphaproteobacteria > Sphingomonadales > Sphingomonadaceae > Novosphingobium. The sequence continues at coordinate 4,549 of JBEGOD010000159.1, read as the reverse complement.
CTGGGCAAGATCAGCACCGAGATCGACAGCGTCACCCGCCAGCTGGCCAGCGGAGCGATCGACAACCTGGCGATCAAGACCCGCTATCTCGATTACAAGTACGGCGCCGGCCCCGAAGGAGAGAGTGCCCAGTGAGGATCGCGATCCCGCACAGCATCGGCAAGGACGAAGCCCGCCGCCGGGTGCGCGAACGCTCGGGCGAGATCGCCGACTTCGTGCCCGGCTTCGCCAGAGTCAGCACCGCCTGGGCCAGCGACGATCTAATGAACCTGACCGTCGGCGCAATGGGCCAGGAAATGACCGGCGCGATCGAAGTGAGTGAAAGCGAAGTGGCCTTTTCCGTCGAACTGCCGGCCGCACTCAGCTTTGTCGAACCGATGATCCGCAGCCAGATCGAGGCCAAGGGCCGCAAGCTGCTGAGCTAGATTTCGCGTTCCAGTTCCAGCAGGCTTTTGGGAATGCGCAATTGCGCCGAAGCGACCCGGGTTTCGCGCAGGAACAGCAGCAGGCCCCACATCAAGAGGCCGATAGCGACGAGAAACAGCCCCGCCGCCACGAATTGCAGGCGCACGGCCACCATCTCTTCCAGGAACAGCACGGCGACCGTCACCCCGATGGACAGGCCGCTCAGCACCATCACGAAAATGGCCCGGTTGATCAGGTGGATCCGCTGCGCAATCGCCCGCATTTCGATCACCACGGCATCGTGATCCGGGCCGCTGGTGGCCGTGTGCCGTTCCTGCAGGTGCCGCGAACGATCGACGATCCGGCCCAGCCGGGCCGAAAGCAGGTTCATCATGTTGCCGATCGCCACCAGTACGAAGACCGGCGCAAGGGCGAGCTGGATAGTCTGTGCGATCATGCCCCTTGCATAGAGGCGTTCACCCCCCAGATTCAATGGCTGGCAATGACGCCGGACGGATCGCCCCCATGACCACGCGCTGCCCGATCAAGATCGCCGTCCTCGCCCTTGCTTCAAGTGCCGCGCTGCTGTCGGGCTGCGCCGTACTTGGCCCCAAGCACCCGATCGGAAATACCGCCGTGCCGCAGCCGGCCAAGCCGGTCGAGCTGTCGCAGTACCTCGGCCGCTGGTATGAGATCGCCCGCTATGAGCAGTCCTTCCAGAAGGGCTGCGAGGGCGTCAGCGCCGATTATGCGCTGCGCGAAGATGGCATGATCAGCGTCCGCAATGCCTGCCGCAAGCCGGACGGCAAGGTCTCGGTGGCCAATGGCAAGGCCAAGGTCGTCGACCCGGCGACCAACGCCAAGCTCAAGGTCAGTTTCTTCGGCCCGTTCTATGGCGATTACTGGGTGCTCGACCGGGCGGACGATTACTCCTGGGCCATCGTCGGCGAACCGTCCGGCCGCTACCTCTGGCTGCTGGCGCGCGAAGCCACCCCCGCCCCGGGCAAGATCGAAGTACAGATCGCCCGGGCCCGCGCGCTGGGTTACGATACCGCGATGCTGATCCGCACCCGCCAGCCCTGAGCGCCGATTACCCCCGCCCGCTGGTCAGCAGGCTGTCGACCACGCCGGGATCGGCCAGGGTCGAGGTGTCGCCCAGGTTCGAGACGTCTCCTTCGGCGATCTTGCGCAAGATCCGGCGCATGATCTTGCCCGAACGCGTCTTGGGCAAGGCGGGGGCGAAGTGGATCACATCGGGCGTGGCGATCGGGCCGATCTCGCGCCGCACCCACTGGACCAGCTCCTTGCGCACCGCGTCGTCCGGCTCCTCGCCGGCATTGAGCGTGACATAGGCGTAGATGCCCTGGCCCTTGATCTCGTGCGGCATGCCGACCACGGCGGCTTCCGCGACCCTGGCATGGGCGACCAGCGCGGACTCGACCTCGGCCGTGCCCATCCGGTGGCCCGAGACGTTGATCACGTCATCGACCCGGCCGGTGATCCAGTAATAGCCGTCCGCGTCGCGCTTGCAGCCATCACCAGTAAAGTACTTGCCGCGATAGGTGGTGAAATAGGTCTGGAAGAACCGCTCGTGATCGCCCCAGACGGTGCGCATCTGCCCCGGCCACGACTGGGTGATGCAGAGGTTGCCTTCGGTCGCACCTTCCAGTACCTGGCCCTCGCCATCGACGATCTGCGGCACCACGCCGAACATCGGGAAGCTGGCCGCGCCGGGCTTGAGCGCATGGGCGCCGGGCAGCGGGGTCATCATGCAGGCGCCGGTTTCGGTCTGCCAATAGGTGTCGACAATCGGGCAGCGCTCATCGCCGACCACGCGCCAGTACCATTCCCAGGCCTCGGGGTTGATTGGTTCGCCAACCGAGCCAAGCAGGCGCAGGCTCTTGCGGCTGGTCGCCTTCACCCAATCGTCGCCCTCGCGCATCAAGGCGCGCAGCGCGGTCGGGGCACCGTAGAAGATCTCGACCTTGTGGCGATCGACGATTTCCCAGAACCGGCTGTGGGTGGGATAGTTCGGCACGCCCTCGAACATCACCGTGGTCGCGCCATTGGCGAGCGGACCATAGACGACATAGCTATGCCCGGTGACCCAGCCCACATCCGCCGCACACCAGTAGATCTCGCCGGGGCGATAATCGAACACGTACTGGTGAGTCATCGCCGCCCAGGTCAGGTAGCCGCCGGTGGTGTGGAGCACGCCCTTTGGCTTGCCGGTCGAGCCTGAGGTATAGAGGATGAACAGCGGGTCTTCCGCGCCCATTTCCTCGTACGGGCAGTCGGGAGAGACGGCCGCGCGCTGTTCGTGCCACCAGTGATCGCGGCCTTCGGCCATGGCGATCGCATTGCCGACATGCCGGACCACCAGCACGGCCGAGACTCCGGGACACTGCATCAGCGCCTCATCGACATTGGCCTTGAGCGGCACCAGCTTGCCGCCGCGCATCCCGGCATCGGCGGTGATGACGATACTGCTGTCGCAGTCCTGGATCCGGCCCGCCAGTGCCTCCGGGCTGAATCCACCGAAGACGACCGAATGGATCGCCCCGATCCGCGAACAGGCCAGCATGGCCATCGCCGCTTCGGGCACCATCGGCATGTAGATCGTGATCCGGTCGCCGCGCCCCGCCCCCAGTGCCTTCAGCGCATTGGCCATGCGGCAAACGTCTTCGTGCAGTTCGCGGTAAGTCAGCCGGCGCTGCTGGCTGGCGTCGTCACCCTCCCAGATGATCGCGGTGACATCGCCGCGCTCGGCCAGGTGACGGTCAAGGCAGTTGGCCGAAACATTGAGCGTGCCGTCAGAGAACCATTCGATCCCGAAATCTGCCTCATCGAAGGAACAGTTGCCGAGCCTGGTCCAGGGCTTGATCCAGTCGATCCGTGCCGATTCCGCGCGCCAGAAGGCTTCGGGCTGCTCCAGCGCGGCGCGATACTTCTCGGCATAGACCTCGGCGGTGATCTGCGCGCGAGCGGCCCATTCGGCGGGGACGGGGTGGACGGTAGCCATCTTGTGCTCTCCCTTTGCCCTATCCCTTGCCGCCCCAGCGGTTCGCGATCAAGCGGGTCAGAAGAAGAATTTCTGCTGCCAGTAAAAGGTGCCGGTCACCGGTTCGCCCGCTGCGTTGAGCGCTGGCTTGAAGCGCAGGCGATCCTTGGCCAGGCGGCACGTGACTTCATCGGTCTCGGGCAGGCCGCTCGGCTTGTAGATCCGGCAAGCCGTTGCGCGCCCTTCGGGGCTGATCGTCAGCGCCAGGATCACCGTCTTGCCGATCCGCGCCTCGCGTCCGCCTGGCGGGATCGGGAAGTCGGAAGCCTTGTCGATCCGGCCAGAAATGTGGACCGGCTTGCTCGCCCCGCCGCCCTGCCCGCTGCCTCCGGCGCCGCTGCCCGTGCCCGATCCGCTGCCGCCCGCACCGGTGCCGCTGCCCGCATCGCGCGCGCCGGAGGTATCGGCACTGCCGCTGCTCGAGGCCTTGGGAGCGGGGGCCTGCGCAATCTCTACCTTGGGCTTTTCGGCTTTGACTTCGCGCGGCACGGCCTTCTTGCCTGTTTCGCCCGAGGCACCGGCCGGTTCTGGTTCCGGCTTTGGTTCAGGCGGGGGCGGCGCGGTGATGGTGACGGTCAGTGTGCGAGCGATTGTCTCGACCGCCTGGGCGGTAAAGTCCGGCGCAAAGGCGCGGATCAGCGCCAGGATCGCCAGCACATGCAGCAGCGCGACCAGCACGATCACGCCCAGCTTGACCCGGCGCGGCGGGGTAAGGTCAAGCTCGTCCTCGTCCATCGCGCCACTATGGCAGGCTGGCGCGCCAATTCAAAGATTTAGCGCGGCGGGGCCACATCGAAAGCGAAGGTCAGCCGCTCGCCGGCGGCGAAAGGTTCGGTGGCGTGCCACAGGGTCGAGCCGAACAGCGCGAGCCGGCCGGGCCTGGGCTCGATCTGCCTGAGCGGGGGCAGGTCCAACCCCAGCTCGGGCGGCGGATTGCCAAGCGAGAGCCAACCGGCCGGCGGCGCGCCCAGCTCGTCCGGTTCGGGCAGGCTGACATAGCAGGCCGAGCTGATCCAGCCGCGGACATGGGTATGGCTCGAATGGAAGCCCGCTCCCGCCAGCCGCACCGACCAGCTGCCGGCA